>JBARMS010000094.1:0-48289 GCA_049802575.1 Acidobacteriaceae bacterium
ATGTTCTGCCTCAGCCGAATGATGCGGGCACGGAACAGACGCAAAGTTTGTTGGCAACTCTGCGAATTACCCAGGCGCAGGCGCAGGCCAGTTACGCGCGCATGCTGAACCAATTTGGCCCGAATTATCCACAGGTGCAACAGGAAAAGGCAGCTCTGGATCAATTGAACGGCGCGGTGAAGGCGGAACAGCAGCGCATTGTGAACCAGGCGCAGGTTTCATACAACGCAGCAAGCGCAAACGAGAGGATGACCAATGAAAAAGTGGAAGGCGAAAAAACGCAGGTGTTCGGCTCCAGCAGCGACATGGTTCGGTTCGTTCTGCTATTGCAGGATTACAACGCCGACCGCGGTTTGTATGAGGGGCTCATTAAGAATCTCCAGGAAGCGGGCATCACGGCTGGCCTGCAGGCGGGAGACATAGACATCGTCGACCTGGCGGATGTTCCGGGGAAGCCCACGCTTGTGGGGCCCCTGCTGTTCATTCCCGGTGGAATCATTCTGGGTTTGATATTAGGGAGCTTTTTGGCGCTGTGGCTGGGCGCTCTGGACCGGCGGATCAACGGACCGGAACAAGTGGAAAAGATTACGCATCTGCCCCTGCTGGCTCAGGTGCCCCACGTGAAGTTCAACAAGGGAGAAGCACTCAATCTGGAGTTACCGCAGCTGATTGTTTCGGCCCGCCGCTCGCACTATGCGGAAGCAATACAGTCGCTGCGGGCATCACTTCTGCTGACGAAACCGGGATCGGCACCGAAAGTGATTTTGGTGACAAGCGCAACGCCGAATGAGGGCAAGTCGACGACGGTGGTCAACCTGGCCGCGATTTTTGCCCGGCATGGGAACCGGGTTCTGGTGGCAGACTGCGATCTGCGGAGAGGGACTATCGCGAAAAGGCTTGGACTTAGTTCAGCGAAGGGATTGACCAGCGTGCTGACACGGCAGATGCCGCTGGAAGCAGCAGTCCAGGAGCTACCCAGAGTGCCCGATCTGTTCGTTTTGGCCGACGGGCCTCGACCGCCCGATCCTGTGATCCTGGTGGGGTCGGACGAGATGCGACGCGTTGTGGACGCCTGCAAAGAGCAATTTGATTTTGTGATTATCGATTCGCCCCCGATTTTGGGAATTGCGGACGGTCTGCACCTGGGCCAGCTTGTGGATTCGGTGATTCTTGTGGTTCGGGAGAACGTTTCGAACCGCAAGGCGGTGCAGGAGACAGCAGCCCTGATGGCGGCGGCGAATCTGCCGATGTCCGGCTTTGTATTTAATGATATGGATCCGCGGGCGTCCAGTTACAGCTACGGATATACCTACCGCGATTACTACCGAGGTTATTACACAGATGATGTCGAAGTTCCGCCTGCGGGGGTTTCAGAATGAGAAGCTGTGTCGTTTGGTTTACGCTGGTGCTGGCGGGCGCGCCGATCTGCTGTCATGCGCAGTTTCAGGGCCCGACGCCGACTACTTCCGCGCCGAGCTCGAAGAACATAGATGAAAGCCTTCTGCAAAACCTGCTGCATGCGCCGGCGCCGGAGCTGAGATTCCGCGTGGACGACGTAATTCTTGTCAGCGTATACGGGCCGGGTGGACTTGGCCCCGCGCAGAGGGTTCAGCAAGACGGGACGATTCGCTATCCGTTCATCGGTACCGTCAAGGTAGCGGGGCTCACGGTCGATGAACTCGCGGCGGAACTGGAAAACCAGTTAAAGTCCGGCGGAATCTACCAGAGTCCGCAGGTTTCTATAGAAACCATGTCGCAGCCATGGGCAATCGTAACCATAGCGGGGGATGTGCAGCGGCCGGGCACGTTTCCGGCTTTTGGCAATCTGACGCTGGTGCAGTACCTGAGCATGGCGGGAGGGCTTCAGGACAATCTCGCCGGTTCGAACCTCGCGACCAACTCTTCGTCCAGCAGCGTGGTGACTTTGATTCGGCCGTCTCTCGGGCATCCCGTGAGTATCCCACTGGGTCCGAGTCCCTCGGGCTCGCCCTTTGCGGAGATACCGTTGTATGCCGGCGATGAAATACGAGTGGGCAAAGTGGGCCAGGTCTATGCAGTGGGAGCATTCCGGATTCAGGGAGCCTACGCGCTCAAGAACACCTCGCCGACCACAGTTATCCAGCTGATGGCACAGGCGGGTGGAATCGGCTTTGAAGGAGAGAGGGGCAACACGAGCATTATTCGCACCGAAGGAGCCTCACAATACGTGATCAGAGTGAACGTCTCCAGGATCCTAAAAGGGAAAATGGCCGATATAGCGCTTGAACCGAATGATATTGTGTTTGTGCCCACCAATAAGATGAAGGCAGCGATTAAGGGCGGAGGCACAGGCAGCATCGTCGCTCTTGCAGATACGGCGCTTCTCACGAATCGCTGACTTGCTGCAGAACTCTGCGCATCTCCATCAGGAAATCCGGAGATGCAGCAAGCTCTGAGCACCGCTTAATTGACGCTTTCGATCTGTCGTCTGCCCCGCTCAGCTAAGTTCCACGATTTTCGACATGAGATCGATTCGATATCACAAATATCTTCCGCTTGCTTTCATTGCGTTCTTCGTCAATGGGCCGGCATTTTTTCCGACGGGTCTGCTGGTCACCAGCATCCTTTCGCCGTTGCTGTATTTTTGGCTGCTGGCGAAGCGGCGCCGCTTTGTTCTTGAGATGTTCCTGGTCGCGGTCTTTCCTTTTGCTCTTGCCAACATGATTCAGGGCATGAAGCTAAGGATCTTCGCTCCCTCTTTCCTGTTGTTGCTTACGGTCTATGTCACAACCTATGCATTTGCGGTCGCCGTCCAGGAGATGCGCAATCTCCATCAATTGCTGCGCACCCTGATATGGATAAATCTTGGGTTGGCGATCGTGGGCCTGGGGGTCAGATTCACGTCTGTGTATTCCCTGATGTGGTCGACTCCGCAGGACACTACGAGCAAAACCATCAGATTCAGAGGATTTTCATCCGAAGCGTCCCTTTATTCTACTTTGTTGTTGCCGCTGATGCTTTTCAGCTACTGGCGGTTTGTGCGCCGACGGACCCGATCCAATTTTTTCCTGCTGATGGCAACAATTATCCCATTGTTCATGTCTCTTTCCTACGGGGTCATCGGAGGAATTGCGATTGCACTCACGATCGTGTACCTCGCGGGTGGGAAGGGACTGGCAAGGTATAAATGGGTCGGCCTCACCTTGCTGGTGCTTGTCGCCGGATATGTCGCCCTGCCGAAGACAAACCCTATTCGGAAGCGAGCGATCGACATGCTCACCGGAACCGACAGCTCAGAGTATCTTCGGACGACGGCCTCCTATATTGCCGGCTATCGCGAGGCTAAATCGCGAGATCTGTGGTTCGGTATTGGGCTGGGAGAGACAAAAGATGTTGGGCTCAGCTACATCACATGGAGCCGTCAATCCGGCAGTACGCACTTTCCCTGTGTTATTGCTGAGACGCTGGGAGAATTGGGAATCGTCGGGCTCGCGTTCCGGTTTTTCCTCGAATTCTACTTCTTCTTTCGGACGAAGACGTATAGCGACCCATATCGCCTGTCTCTTTTCATCGCTATATTTATGATCCAGTTCGGGGGGAGTTTCAAGGATAACCTTGCGGAGTATATGGTATGGATTCTCGCATTCTCGCGATCCGCAGGGGTCTCCTCAGAGCCGGAGCCGGTACTGGCAAAAACAGAGACAGAGCCGTATCTGCAGACCGCGCCGCAGTTGATTTAAGGCGCAGGCGCGCCGGCAGAGCGATAGTTCGATGGACGAGGTCTTCCTCAGGACGGTGCGGATTCTCGGAACGCATGGCGTTCCTGCGAACTATGGCGGATTTGAGACGGCAGCTGAGAACGTCGCCCGATATCTTATCGATCATGGGTGGCGCGTGGTCGTCTATTGTCAGACTGAAGGGACTGGCTCAGTTAGTGAGGATGTGTGGGAGGGGATCGAGCGGGTCAACATTCCGGTTGATCTGCCAGGCTGGCGCGGGACTGCGAAGTTTGACTGGCTGTCAATCGCGCATGCATGCCGCTTTAGGGATATCTGTTTGACGTTCGGATATAACACCGGCTTATATAATTTTCGACAGCGCCTGCGTGGCATACCAAACATCATTAACATGGACGGAATCGAATGGTCGCGAGCCCGCTGGGGTTTCCTGCGGCAGGGCATCCTCTACGCCAACGAGCGCTTTGCCGCGCTTTTCGGCAATCATCTCATCGCCGACCACCCGGAGATTGAGAAATATCTTCTGACGCGCGCGCCAAAACGCAAGATCTCAATGATCACGTACGGTGCAGATCCAGTGGACAGCGCCCCCCGGGGACTACTCGAACCTATGCAAATCGAGCCAGGCAGGTACCTCACTTTAATCGCGAGGCCGATTCCCGAAAACTCAATCGCGGAACTGGTAGCTGCTTTCTCGGCGAGACCCAGAGGTCATAAGCTGATCGTCCTCGGAAAGTACGATCCGGAAAGTGACAGTTACCACCGGAAGGTCATGAGCGAGGCCAGCGAGGAAGTCTGCTTTGTAGGGCCGATCTATCATCGCGAGACGGTGCAGGCGCTGCGGTTTCACGGCACGGCGTACCTGCACGGCCATACCGTTGGAGGGACCAATCCGTCGCTGGTTGAAGCGATGGCCGCGGGTAATCCAGTTCTTGCGCACAGTAATCCATACAATCGTTGGGTGGCCGGAGACGCAGCGGTCTATTTCGACAATGCTGCAACGGCGGACGAAGAGATTACGAGGCTTTTATCTGATGAGCGACTCCGGGAAGCGATGAGAGAGGCGGCGCGGCGGCGCTACCTGCAGGAGTTCACGTGGGAGCATGTCGCGGGGCAATACGAACGGCTGCTTTCTGATCTACAACCCGAATCTGCGCAGCAACGGAAGAATGCTGCCGGATCTGCAGAGACGGCTGCGGGGAATTAGTCGCTATGGTTCGCGTAGCAATAGTGGGGCTTGGGAAGATGGGGCTGTCGCATCTGGCGATGATCCGGGTGCACCCTCAGGTTGAACTGGTTGGGGTATGCGATACTTCGAAGTTCCTGCTTGACATTATCGGGAAATATACCGGAGTTGCGACCTTTACTGATCACGAACGGATGTTTCGAGAGTCGTCTCCTGAGGCGATCATTGTGGCTACGCCCTCGCGCTTCCACGCCTCGATCGTGCGGGCATCGCTGGAACGCGGACTCCATATCTTTTGCGAGAAGCCGTTTTGCCTGGACTGGGAGGAATCAACGGCGCTGGCCTCCCTGGCAGAGGAGCGGGGTTTGGTCAATCAGGTGGGATACCACTATCGCTTTGTGGGTAGTTTCCAGGAAGTAAAGCGGTTGATAAGCAGCGGTGCCATTGGCACCGTGAGCCACGTTCTGGCCGAAGCTTACGGACCGGTCGTATTGCGGTCCAAAGCGATGTCGTGGCGCACGCAGAAAGAAGAGGGCGGTGGATGCCTTTATGATTATGCGGCGCATCCGGTGAATTTGCTGAACTGGCTGTTTGGCTGCCCGAAAGTTATTGGCGAGGCAGAAATGAACAGTATCTTTTCCCGGGATATCGACGATGAGGTCTACAGTTCCATGCGCTTCGACGGCGGGCCGGGGGTGCACCTGTCGGTAAACTGGAGCGACGAATCTTATCGCAAGATGAGTGTGAAGCTGACTCTGTGGGGCTCAACCGGACGCATCTATGCGGATCGTCAGGAATGCCAGGTTTTCCTGCGCAACACCGCGGCGGTGCCGGACGGGTATGTGGCGGGATGGAACGTTCGCTACACGACGGACCTGACGCAGCCGGTCTGGTTCTATCTGCGCGGCGAAGAGTACTCCGCGCAACTGGACCACTTTGTTCAATGCATCGTCTCCAACAATCGCGATAACGTCAATTCGTTCACATCCGCAGCGGAAACCGATCGGGTTCTGGCGATGATTCGCCATCGTGGGGAGTCGGCTACCGCCATACGGCCCCCAGAGGAACGGGCAGGTATTTCCCGGCTATTTCGACATTAGCTTTGCTCAACAGGCGCATAGAATTCCATGGACAGACTTTTATTTGGAGACAATCAGTTTTTCGGCGTGAACCACATGTCGGAAGAACGCGCCCGCGCGCAGTCAATCCAGTTCCGGACAGTGGACGCCATCATTGATGTTCTGAACGCCGCCTGTGAAGAAGGAATTCGAACTTTCATGTGCACGACGCATGACCGTGTAGCGGATATTTGCGACGTTGTGCGCGGCCAGCCACGGCGTTATGAGAGGCTACAGTTTTATCCCTGCATGCCATACGCCCATAAGTATGCGAATGCGGCCACAGAAGAAGGCGTGATAGGAGCTATTAAGCGGTTTACCCCACAGGGCGGACTGCTCAATGCCGCTCTCCGGGGCGGTATTTCGATGGCACGCAAGGACATTGAAGGACTGTTGACGCTTCTGGTGGACGCGGAGATGAAAATGTTCGACGGCCTGCAGACACCGGTAATTTTTTTGCAAAACGTGGTTGTTGACCTTCTCCTGGGACTGGGGCTGAAGGACGTGTTTCGGATGTTCGCCGAGTACGTGCAGCTGCGCTACGGGGCAGAACCCGGATTCATCACCATGAACCTGCCGATGCTGGTCAGGGAATTGGAGAGCGCAGGAATTGAAAATCCGATCGTCTGCGCAAACATTAACAAAATCGGGTTTCGGATGTGTGGCGGGGCCGAAGACTATGCGCGCACGCTGCGGGATCACCAGGTGCGTGCGATTGCGATGTCGGTATTTGCGTCGGGTGCGATTCCGGCTGCAGAAGCGATTAAATGGGTGTGTTCGCAGCCGAATATTCAATCCATCGTGTTCGGAGCATCGCGGCGCAGTAACATCCGATCAACGCGAGAACTGGTCGATCAGTTCTGGAGAGGCAAGAAGATGTCCGACCTGGATGTTCCGCTACAAGCACGTTGAGCAGGAGGGGTTTGATGTGCACAAAACAGCCGGAGGCATGGGCGAGGAATCGCGGTAATGTCGCCTTTCGCGGAATTGAATAGAACAGAATCAACGGTCGAAAGCTGCTTATCGTTCTTCGCAGCCCATGATCGAGTCCTGGACATAACCGTGTGGCGGCAGGGTTCCGCCGGCTCAGTCGGGTGGCTCTGATCAAAAGCGCGCATCGAGTCGCTGGAGTGACAACGCAAGTCCTCACCTCCCGAAGCAGACCCCGTCCAAATTGCGCTCCTGGCAGAGCGATCGACCGAATCGTCGGCTATGCGCGACACCTTCCTGTGATTTATTCATCAGGGAACTCCATTGGCGGCTAACACAATGGGCCGATGCAGAGGGAGCTCGCTGCGCGTCCTGTTTTGCTCGAGGGCTACTCTCTTCAGCGGCCCGGGCGGAGACACGGTGCAGATTCTGAAGACGGCCGAATGCCTTCGGGCGCTTGGGTGCGAAATTGAAATCTCTGTTGATCCCGACGTGGCCGTGGACGAGTTTGACATCGTTCACCTGTTCAATATCACGCGCCCACAGGAGACTTATTTGCCGGCAAAGAAAGCTCATCAGCGCCGGATTCCTGTGGTGATCTCGTCCATCTACGTCGATTATCGAGAGGCAGATCGCGCCACGCGCAGCCCCCTGCAGCGGCTTCTCTTCCGGTGTATTCCTGGATCTTCAGCAGAGTATCTGAAGATGACGGCAAGGGCGGTGGTGAATCGTGAAATCAATCCCGGTACATCGGTAATATTGCGCAAGGGATTTCGGAAGGCGCAGCGTGAACTAATAGAGATATCTTCTATCATGTTGCCCAACTCGGAGTCGGAAATGTCGCGAATTCGACGTGACTTTCCTGAAGCGGCAGGCGCCGACTATGCGGTCGTTCCCAATGCGATCGACCCCCGTCTGTTCGCTCCCGAGCACACCGCGAGAGCGCAGGGATACGAAGATTGCGTATTAAGTGTCGGTCGCATTGAACGCCGCAAATGCCAGCTCGAGCTGGTTCGTGCGCTGAAGGGAACAGGGTTGAGACTTGTCATCATCGGCAAGCCTGGCCCGAACCAGATGAAGTACATGGAGAAAATCAGGCGCGAAGCCGACGATGCGGTAACTTTCATCGGACAGGTCGATCATGCGGACTTGCCGCGCTACTACGCGGCTTGTAAGGTACACGCGCTGGTGAGCTGGATGGAGACTACAGGCCTTTCATCGCTTGAGGCAGGAGTCATGGGCGCAAACATCGTGATAACTGAAAAAGGTGACACGCGCGATTATTTCGGAGACCTCGCCTACTATTGCTCACCTGATTCGGTTGAGTCGATTCGTGGAGCGGTTCTGAGGGCACACCGCGCGCCGCGATCGAACCGGCTGCGGGAAAAGATTTTGCAGCAATATACCTGGGCAGATACAGCGCGGTGTACTCTGGAGGCTTATCGGAGAGTACTGGAGAAAGGCTAGACCGCGTCCTGCGGCGTCCGGATCGCACGGGCACTGACTGCGATGAACAAAGAAAATGGCATCCGACAGGTGTGGAGGATTTGATGTGGGTTCGGTCAGTCGTTAGACGCTTTATTCGCGGAGCGAGCTGGAACAATCCCGTTGTCAATGTAGCTCTCCGTGCGGCTGATCCGGCCGATTATGTAGTCGCACGTCTAAGGGGGCATCCGAGTCTTCCGCGATACTCAGTGAGAGCACGCTCCATCGGCATTCGGCGGGACATTGGGGGCAGTGGATTCGTGCGGGGTGGGAAGCAGATCGCCGCTATGCTGCAAAAACATGCTTCTCTCAGCCCTGAATCAAGGGTTCTGGAGATCGGATGCGGATGCGGCCGCACTGCGATCGCCCTGGCCGACATTGTGGACGATGGCAACTACCTCGGCATGGACATCGAGCGCGTTGCGCTGGAAGCATCTAAAAGCAATCCGCTACTGCGGCGAAAGAACTTCGCCTTTGAGCTTCTGGATGTTCAAAATGATCTCTACAATCCAGCCGGACGATATCCCGCTACGCAATACGTATTTCCTCTGCCGGATGGGCGCTTTGACGTGGTCTTTATGACCTCGGTCGTCACTCATATGCTGACGGACGAAGTGCGGAATTATGCTCGTGAGATTGCGCGCATTCTCCGGCCCGGAGGGCGCTGCTACCTCACAGCATTCCTGCTGGACAAGGATATGGAGAGGCCCTTCCCGTTCCGGGCACAGGAGCACAGTTATATGGACGAAGCGTGTCCGGAAGTCGCTGTGGCTTATCGCGCGCAATTTCTTTCGTCGACATTCGCCGAAAACGGAATGGAACTTTCTGTGGGACCGTTATGGGGAACCGTTCACGGAGGGGTGGCGGAGACCGGGGATTATCAGGACGTCGTCGTCTTCTCGAAGAAGGGCCATCAAGCGTGAACTCGCTCTATTCCGGTCCTGCGTTGTGTTTCGCAGAGACGAGCCGTGCAGCTGCATACGTTTCGAAGAAAGGATGCGATGACTCTTCGCCGCATCCAGATGCACCATGGCGCGCTTGTTGCCGGGTTCTTTTCTCTCCCGTGGCGGGGCTCTCACTATGACTTCTAAGGAGCTTATCTGGCCGAATTTCTATGTCGTAGGAGCTGCTAAGTCCGGAACGACCTCCCTCTATGAGTATCTGAAGAAACATCCGGAGGTATTTCTCCCGGAGATTAAGGAACAGAATTACTTCTCGGCACCGCCGCCTCCCGGGGAAGAAATATTCGGCATCCGATACTGTGGCAGTCTGGAGGAGTATCAGAGCCTCTATCAGCAAGCGGCAGGATTTACTGCCATCGGAGACGCAAGTCCGTCGTACCTCTGGGACGAAACCGCCTGCCGACGGATCTACGAAGTGTGCCCGCAGGCGAAGATCATCATCATTTTGCGCGATCCCGTGGCGCGTGCCTATTCGCACTATCTGTTCAATCGAATGCTTCTCATTGAACCGGAGGCGACATTTTGGGAAGCCCTGCAGATTGAAGCCCGACTGCGCGAGATAAAGTGGTATAGTTTGCGGCCATACGCGAGTTATGGACTGTACTATGCTCAGGTACGCCGCTATTTCGACACGTTTGGCAGAGACCAGGTTTTGGTTTTGTTCTTTGATGATCTAGCGAAGAAGCCGAAGGAGACTCTGGCCGCCGTGGCGAAGCACATCGGAGTCGATGCGGCGCATTGTGAGGCGCTTGATCTCTCTCAGGCTCACAATCAGTACAGAATGCCGCGCTCGCGGGTTGCGTACGATATTGCGGGCCGCCTCGGATTGCGCAGGATTATTCCTCCCAAAATTCGCTGGTGGCTGAATCACAGCCCGTTGCTTTTCGATCGGAACAAACCAACGCTGGACGAGAAATCGCGCCGATTCCTTCAGCAAGTCTTCGATCCGGATATTACCCGACTGGAAGAATTGATGGGGGGTAGATTGCCTGAACTACGGAAGTCCTGGAGCTAAGGCGGCGGAGTTAACCTGGCATCCGCGGGAGTGGCCATTGCATTCGCGGTTGACTGGATTCCCAATTGATTTTCAGTGTGAAGACCGCGACGGTCGATTCATCGAGCTGGCAAATACATTTCCTTAATCTTCTGTGAAGAGGGCGTGAGGGTGATTTCCGAGAGCACCATTTGGCCGAATTTTTTTGTTGTAGGGGGCCAGAAGTGCGGAACAACTTCCATTTACGAGCATCTGAAGAAGCATCCGCAGGTGTTTGTTCCCGAAAAAAAGGAGCCCGGGTTTTTCGCAACCGCGCCGCATCCCGGACAGCCGGAGGCGATTGTGCAGCTGCGGCACTGCGATAGCCTCGAAGAATATGAGGGACTTTATCGGGGCGCAGGAGGCTTCGCGGCAAGAGGCGATCTCAGCACCTGTTATCTTTGGGACGCCGATGCGCCGAGCCGGATCCATGAGATCTGCCCCGAGGCGAAGATCATCATTATGCTGCGCGATCCGGTGAGCCGCGCCCATTCGGCGTATCTATGGAACAAATGGCGCTGCCGAGACACGGCGGCTACCTTTCAGGAGGCGTTGCGGCAGGACAGCATGCGGAGCAAGGCGAATTGGTGTACATCCTTTATGTACATCGAATGCGGGATGTATTACTCACAGGTGCGACGCTATTTTGAGACCTTTGGCAGAGAGAGAGTCATGGTGCTTCTTTTTGACGACCTGTCGAGGCGTCCTCAGGAACTGTTTGCCGGAATTGCCGACCACGTAGGTATAGGTTCAACCCAGTTCCGCTCTGCCGATTTTTCGGAAGCCCACAATTTTTACAAGATGCCGCGCTTTCACAAAGCATTTCGTTTTGTCCGCACCAGATTCAGCAAGGAGCTACGCCAGAGAGTTCTTCCCGCACCGGTGCAGGAATGGCTGCGGTCGAGCAAGTTGCTCTACGGCACTAGGAAACCTCCGCTGGATAGTGAATCGAGGCAGTACCTCCAGGCCATTTACGAACCGGATGTGACGCTTCTGGAAGAGTTATTGGGGCGCAAGCTCCCTGAACTTCGAAAGTCCTGGGTTTGAAATGCGGGCGGCAATCCCTGAACCGGAAATCCCCAGAACCACGGAAGGTGGAATGAGCGGATATCTCGCCAGTCTTGAAGCAGAATCCATCGAAATCATCCGGGAAGCGGCAGCGCTGGCGGAGAAGCCGGTGATGATGTACTCGATCGGAAAGGACTCTTCCGTGATGCTGCATCTGGCGCGGAAGGCGTTTTGGCCGGCGGTCCCGCCGTTTCCGCTGCTGCATATCGATACAACATGGAAGTTTCGCGAAATGATCGCGTTCCGCAACCGAGTCGCGGCGGAATGCGGCATGAAGCTCCTGGTGCATACAAATCACCAGAGGATCGCGGAGGGCGTGACGCCGTTTACGTACGATTCGGACCGCTACACCGGCATGATGAAGACGGAAGCCCTGAAGCAGGCGCTGGACGCCGGAGGTTTCGATCTGATCATCGGTGGAGCAAGACGCGATGAGGAGAAGTCGCGGGCGAAGGAGCGAATCTTCTCCTTTCGTTCCGCCGGGCACAGGTGGGATCCCAAAATTCAGCGGCCGGAGTTATGGAACCTGTATAACGCGCGCATCCATCCTGGAGAGTCGATTCGGGTATTTCCGCTTTCCAACTGGACAGAGGCGGATATCTGGCAGTACATCGCCGACGAGAAGATCCCGATCGTGAACCTCTATTTTGCGGCTCCCAGGCCGGTGGTCAAACGCTCGGGCCAGTGGATCATGGTCGATGACGACCGATTCCCGCTGAATCCGGGAGAAACGCCGGAGACGCGCGTGGTGCGATTCAGGACGCTTGGATGTTATCCGCTGACCGCGGCGGTGGAGAGCACGGCGACGACCATTGAGGAGATCGTCGAGGAGACGCAGACTGCGCGTACCTCGGAGCGGCAGGGAAGGCTGATCGATCACGACCAGGCTGCTTCGATGGAAAAGAAGAAGCAGGAGGGTTATTTCTGATGCGCGACACTCTCCGCTTCATAACGTGCGGCAGCGTGGATGACGGCAAGTCGACGCTGATTGGAAGACTGCTGTGGGAGTCGAAGCAGGTTTTTGAAGACCATCTGTCGGCGCTTGAGAAGGATTCGACGCGGTACGGCACTCAGGGCGATGCGGTCGATCTGGCGCTGCTGGTGGACGGACTGCAGGCCGAGCGCGAGCAGAGCATCACCATCGATGTTGCCTACCGTTTTTTTGCCACGCCGAACCGGCGCTTTGTGGTTGCGGACACGCCGGGACACGAGCAATACACACGCAACATGGCTACGGGAGCGTCGACTTCAGAGCTGGCGGTTCTGGTGGTGAATGCGAGCAAGGGGCTGCTCACGCAGACCCATCGGCACGCGAGAATCGTAGCCCTGATGGGCATACGCCATCTGGTGATGGCGATCAACAAGATGGACCTGGTGGACTGGAATGAAGAGACGTTCCGGAACATCGTTGACGAGTTCCATCCGCTGATCGCGGAGCTGGGGTTCGAGTCGTTTCAGGCGATTCCGCTCTCCGCTCTCAAAGGCGACAACGTAACCGAACGAAGCGCAGCCGCGCCATGGTACACGGGACCGACACTCCTGCACTGCCTTGAGAGCGTCGATGTGACGGCGCGGGCATCGGATCTGAAGTTTCGGATGGCGGTGCAATATGTCAATCGACCGACGCACGATTTTCGAGGCTACTGCGGCCGGATCGCCGCCGGGGATGTGAAGGTCGGCGATCGCGTGCGCATCGTGCCGGGAGGCACTGAGAGCAGAGTGCGGTCGATCGTGGCGTGGCAGGCTGAATTGCCGGCGGCCGGGACGGGAGATTCGATTACGCTCTGTCTCGAAGACGAAGTGGATGTCTCGCGCGGGAGCGTCATTGCGTCGGCGGATGATCCCGCCGAACTCAGCGATCAGTTCGAGGCGCGGGTCTTGTGCCTTGCGGAACATCCCCTGGTGGCGGGCCGCTCGTATCTGATCAATCTGCATACCTGCCAGGCGAATGCGACGATCACGGCCATCAAGCACCAGATCGACGTGAAGCAGGGGACTCATCTGGCGGCGCGATCCCTGGGTATGAACGACCTGGGGGTGGTGAACCTCTCGATTGACCGCCCTGTCCCGTACGAGCCATACGACCAGTGCCGGCGGCTGGGCAGCTTCATCCTTGTCGATCGACTCAGCAACCAGACAATCGGCGCCGGCATGATCGACTTCTCGCTGCGCCGCGCGGCCAACATTCACTGGCAGGCAGTCGACATCAACAAGCGCCGGCGCGCGGAGCAGAAGCTGCAGAAGCCGCTCTGCCTCTGGTTTACGGGGCTCTCCGGCTCGGGCAAGTCGACGATTGCCAACTTGCTCGAGAAGAGGCTGTTTGCGGCCGGAAAGCATACCTATATGCTCGATGGCGATAACGTGCGCCACGGACTGAATCGGGATCTTGGCTTTTCCGAAGCGGATCGAGTAGAGAATATCCGGCGTGTGACGGAGGTGGCGAGGCTGATGGTGGACGCGGGCCTGCTGGTGATCGTCTCGTTCATCAGTCCTTATCGAACCGAGCGCGAACTGGCGCGATCGCGGTTCGAGGCCGGCGAGTTTGTCGAAGTATTCGTCGATACGCCGCTGGCTGAATGCGAGCGTCGCGATCCCAAGGGACTGTATGCCAAGGCACGTCGCGGTGAACTGGCAAATTTCACGGGAATTGACAGCGGTTATGAACCACCGTCGTCGCCGGAAGTACACCTGAATACAACCAGGCAAAGCGTCGAGGAGTGCGTGGAGCGCATTCTGCATGCTTTGGAAAACGCCGAGGGCAAGGCTGTGACGCGTCCTTGAGGAGCACGGGGGATATGCAGAGTGAAGACCGGTTGGCCAGCCTGCTGCCGCAGGTGGTGACTCTGGCGCGGAAGGCCGGAGACGCGATTCTGCGGGTTTACAGCGAGGTGGATCCAGCGATTGAGTATAAGCGCGACAACTCGCCGCTGACGCAGGCGGATATGGCTTCGCATCATGTGATCGTGGAAGGCCTGACGCGCCTGACGCCGGAGTGGCCGGTTCTATCAGAAGAGTCGAAAGAAATCCCGTTCGATCAGCGCAGCCAATGGACCTGTTTCTGGCTGGTGGACCCGCTGGATGGCACGAAGGAGTTTCTTCGGCGCAACGGGGAGTTCACGGTCAATATTGCCCTGATGGGAAGGAACTCCCCCGTTCTCGGGGTGGTGTATGCGCCGGCGATGGACGTGATGTACTACGCCGCGAAAGGGGCAGGCGCCTGGAAGAGTGACGGAAAAGCCTCATCTCCCGTCCCGATTCGCACGGCGCAGTCCGCCAATGATCACCTGCGGGTGGTGGTCAGCCGCTCGCATGGATCGGGGGAAGAGAATCTCGATCGCTTCACCGGCGGCGCGCAACGTTGCGAATTCGTGCCGATGGGCAGCTCGCTCAAGTTTTGCCTGGTGGCCGAAGGCGTTGCGGATCTGTATCCGCGGACTGGGCCGACGATGGAGTGGGATACGGCTGCAGCGCAGTGCATCGTCGAGCAAGCCGGCGGGCAAGTGACGGATCTCGATGGAAATCCGATGCAGTACAACAAACCGGTTTTGCTCAATCCCGGGTTTGTAGCGCGCGCAGAACGGTAGGACACGCCTCAACATCCCCGGATATTGGGCGCGAAACTGTTCAGATCCAGCGTTTAAGCAGCCATTGGCTCGAGGTCGGCGCTATCCACTTCGACTGCGATGCTCTGCATAATCATCTCGAGAGTCAGGACGACGCGAAGGGCACCCTTGATGCGCACAACGACGCCTGACATTCCGGTGAGCGCACCCGAGCGAATGCGGGCCTTTTGACCGACGGTGACCAGGCCATGCGGTTCGGCTCGCCGCTCTGCCAATCCTGCGCGCAAAGCACAGATTTCTGATTCGCTGAGGGAGGCTGGTTCCTTGCCGGTTCCAGCCACGAGGGAATAGACGCCGGGAATCTGGAGGATACGCGAGCGTTCCCGCCGGCCAACGCGCGCGAAGATGTAGCCGGGAAAAAGCGGCAAATCCAGAGAAACATTGGAACCGTCGTTCCACCGTCTGTTCGAGCGGTACAGGGGCAAAAAGAACTCCACCTGTCGCGCCTCGAAGTGCTGGGCAATTCGTTTTTCGTGCCGGGGCATGGTGGACACTGCCAGCCACTGGGGCAGGGCTCCCGCATCAGCGGCAGACTTGCCGGCCATGGCCGCAGAGGCGTTTACGGATGGGAAAGGGAGTTCTCTCAAGACTTGGGTCCTTCCTTCGCTTCGAGAGTGAAAATCTGGTTGTGGTGCGAACGGGAGCAGATTCAATTGCGTGCACGGTCATCCGTTGCGTGCAAGCAAGCACTTTCATCTGCTTACAGGGTTTCCTGTTCAGGCGAGCTAATGGAATCCATATATAGCAGGATTTCAGCTTGCAAATCAAGACTTGAATCCCCGGGAGCGGGGGTTCAAGGGATGTAAGCGATACTCGACAAGGTCGCTGGAACACCGAGAACTCTGCGGGGGAAACGGTCCTGGCCCTCACCCGGCTGGCCATTTTCCCCATTCTATTTTGTGAGCATACCTTCGGAAGGGATTGAGCCCTGCGGCCGGGCAACGGCGGCTTATACTGATGAATCTGTAACAGGGAATCCAGGCACGGGAGCCGTTTTGCACGACACATCCTTGACATCCCCTTCCAGCGAAAAGTCGGCCGATTTCCCCACAGAGTCCTGCACGGTCGTCATCCCTTGTTACAACGAGGCGTCGCGATTCCGAGCTGAGGCGTTTGAGGAGTTCCTGAGCAGCCCGGAGAACGCCAAAGTTCGCCTTTTGTTCGTCAACGACGGCAGCCGAGACACCACCCTGGCGGTTCTGACCGCGTTTCGCGACCGTTTCCCGGAGCGGGTTGACGTGCTGGACCAGCAGCCGAATCGCGGCAAAGCAGAAGCCGTTCGCAACGGGATGCTGCATGTCATAGCGTCCGGTCAGGCGCATATCACGGGATTCTGGGACGCCGATCTCGCCACCCCTCTCGAACAGATTACCGATTTCCTGAAGCTGCTGACGGTGCGGCCCTACCTCACCATGGTATTCGGCGCGCGGGTTCGCCTGCTGGGGCGCGCCATTCAACGGCAACCGCTGCGTCACTACCTTGGGCGCTGTTTTGCGACGGTGGTGTCGGTGCTGCTGAAGCTTCCCATCTACGACACGCAATGCGGCGCCAAGCTTTTCAGAATCACGCCTGAGCTGAAGCAAGTGCTGGCTGAGCCGTTCCACTCGCGCTGGATTTTCGATGTGGAGATCCTGGCGCGGTATCTGCAGGCCGATGGGGGCGACAGCCGCCGCCTTGGGAACGAGTTGTACGAATTCCCGCTGCCGGTGTGGACGGACGTGGCCGGGTCCAAAGTCGGATCGACGGACTTTCTTCGAGCCTTTGGAGAGCTGGCCGTGATCTACAGGCGCCACCTGACACGCTGAGCCTGGGGCAGGCAGCCGAACAAGCCTCGCCTATTGAGGCGTGTTGTTGTCCTGCTGTTGCTGCCGCTGCTGAGCCTCGTGCATCCGCTCAAGATTCTGAAGGTGCTGCTGCATACGAGCCTGGGGATCGTCCGGCGGCTCGGGTGGCGGATGCGCAATGGCGCCGGGGCCGAGGGGCTCCTGGTAATCCGCATCAGAATTGTCGGTTTCATCGGAAGCGGCATTTTGTCCGGGCGAAGCTGAGGGTAGAGGGGCTTTCCCGTTCTGTGCCGTGAGGACAAGCTCGCGAGGCACAGTTCCGTGAGCGCCCCCCAGCATGACAAAGTTGTAGCCCGTATCGGACAGCAGTTCGGTGAGCACATCGCGCGGAGAGGCGGGCCCGTATTGACCAAACACGCGAGCGCTCTTATCCAGACCCTGAATCGACATACCGCTGTCGCCGGCCACTTTCTCGAGGATCGTGCTCAAGTCCGAGTTGTCTGCGGTGATCGTCAATTGGCCGTTGTTGAGCACAACGCTGGCAGGCTGCGGGACGGAATCCGACGGGGTTGGCGGACGTTGGGCGGTGGCTTCGGCGGGACGATCGGCGTCCTTGCTGGAAGGCACCGCGCGGTGTGTGGCTTTTGGCGCGGCTTTAGCCCGATGCGGCACCGGTTCGGGAGCGGGCGCAGTGGAGGGGGACTGCGGCGCGGCGGCGGCCAGCGCGGGCAGCGCGAGAACGAGACAAAGCGCCCACATCCTCGATAGCCGATGGACCACCGCTGAACCGTAATTGCAGAGAAACGCCATGAATAGCCGCGCAGGTGTGTTCCTGCTATTTACCAGACTACCAACTGGGAATGATCGCTCGCCAGACGAGGGCAATCCAGTGCGCCGCGGCCGGCGTTTTGCCTTGGATTCGGCGGTTTGGACGAGGGTTACCCCGATGAGGAGAGCTTGCGGGCAGAAACCCGCCGCCGGGCGTGCAATTTGCATCTCTGTATGTGACTCGACGCGGACCGACCGCAAGAGCATGATCGGGAGAACGCTGGAACCATGCAATTCGAACGAACAGCAAGACATTTTGGGCGCCTTCTGGGCTTCGTCCTGGGCGCAACGCTGTTGATTCCTGGAGCGTTTGGGGAGCCCTGCACCACGCAGGGACAAATGACCGAGTCGCAGCGGAGCGACTTTTCGCGGGTGGCGCGCATGCTGGTGAGCGATGTTCAGAACGGCGACCTGCAGGGGCTGCGGAACGATACGCTGCCCGCGGTCGCGGCCGATTTCAGCGGCATCGCGAATTCCGCGAACGCGCTGAAACCGCTGATCCAGCAGGCCGGACTTACTGTGGACGCCCTGTTCTCGTTCGAAGCCGCGGCGGCGTCGGCGGGATCGCAGGGGGTCCAGTTTTTTTGCACTCCAAGCGGTTCGAGCATGACGGTGGTACTCAACTTTAGCGGCTTGCCTGCAGGCAAATACGTGCTGGCCATCGTGCATGCCACGGGCGTGCCCAAGCCGCAGCAGATATCGCTGATCCTGGCGCAGGGAACCGACGGGCAGTGGAAGCTGGCAGGCATCTTCAGCAAACCAATGATGCTGGCGGGGCAGAACGGGGTCTGGTACTGGAGCCGCGCGCGGCAATTCGCGCAGCGCCGGGAGGACTGGGCGGCCTATTTCTACTATCAGATCGCCACGTTTCTCGTGGAGCCCGACGATTTTGTGTCCAGTCCAAACGTTGACAAACTGCGGCGTGAGGCCAGCCAGATCCACCCCCAGAATTTGCCAGGTGATCAGCCGGTGACGATTTATGCGAACGGAATGCCCTTTCAGGTCACCCATGTCGATACTTCGGCTGATCTTGGGCCGCTGGACTTCGTGATTCACTACAATCCCAATCCCACTCAGGCCGCAGAACTACGGAATCCCGTGCAGGCCAGGCAGCAGGTGCTCGCGCTGATGACGGGAATGCTGACGACGCATCCGGGATTGCGAGAGGCCTTCCATGGACTATGGGTGTACGCCGATGCGGGGCAGGCTACGGCATTTGCGCTGGAATTGCCGATGAATCAGATTCCTGGAGGCGGGAGCCAACCCGGCTTCAACGCATCCGGGGAATAGCACACCAAGCAAAAGCATGAACTGAGCGCGGCGACCGTTGTCGTTCGCCGCAACCTCCGATGGCCTCGGCGCGCTCCTGCGCGTACCGAGGCCATTCTCTTTCCGGCAGCAGAATCCGCCCCGTGGATGAGGCGGAATCGGCCAGGCTGCGTGCCAGGTATGAAGTTTTTTGCCCACAATGGTCTCGGAAGAGGAAATTTTTACCGGAAATGCTGGAGAACGCAGAGAGTCGTCGCAAAAGTGGTTACCGTAGTTACCCAATAACTCTTTAGTGTCATTGATTGTCGGAATGTAACTTCCGTAGGGTGTGAGTCAACACACCGCATTCAGCACGTCAAGCAAGAGCCCTCGGCAGGTAGCCTGGGCAAGCAGTAGCACGACGCTGCGCTCAATCTGTCTGCGCCAGGGGTCTGCGCATCCGCGGGGTGATTACTAAAGGTGCAGACTCATGCCGAAACTCCCCCTTGCCCTTCTTGTGCTCGTGTTCGCCACGGCGCCCGCCTTTGCCAATGTCATCGTGACCAGCCCGGAAAACGAAGAAACCGTTAGCTCCCCGGCGAAGTTCGTCGCAACGGCAACAACCACTACGTGCCCTCAAGGCGTCAGCGCGATGGGCGTCTACGTCGACAATCAGCTCGAATACGTGGTGAATGCGACGAGCATGAACACCACGCTGGCGCTGAGCGCCGGCAAACACAACGCAGTCGTCCAGGAATGGGACCGCTGCGGCGGGGCGACGAAAACCGCCGTGCCGATCAGCGTAGCCAGCGCGGCGACGACCGGAGTTTTTGTCACGTCGCCCACGAATGGCGCGACGATTGTGGGGAGCGCCAACTTTGTGGCCACGGCGACGACGAGCTGCTCGAAGGGCGTTTCCAGCATGGGAGTTTACGTCAACAACCAGCGGATCTATGTACAGTCCGGCGCCGAGCTGAACGATCCTCTCAATTTGCCGTCAGGAACGGACAGCATTGTGGTGGAAGAGTGGGACGGTTGCGGCGGCGCGGCGGTGGCCCGGCTGGCGCTGAATGTGAAGCCGGCGACCGGTTCGGGCGGCTCCGGCGGCGGGTCTGGTCCGACGCCGATCCCGAGCACGGCCAACACGTTTGCGAACCTGCAGAAAAACAACTGGCTCAGCTGGGGACAGGAAGCTCCGCTGGACAACGATTGCGGCGCGCCTTGCCCCGGCGATTCGTGGTCGCTGCAGCACGGGATCGCGTCGCCGTCGCTGAGCGGCGATGCGACGCAATTCGACCTTGGCGGAACGAAGCCCTACTCGGACGCGCTGTTCTACAACCAGCTGATCGGGACGGCCTCGACGCAGGGAATGCCGGACAGCGATCACAAACTGATTCCGACGCTGCATAATTTTGTGTACAGCACGGACGTGTATGTTGCCGATGCGCCGGTGACGCAGGCGCTGGAGTTCGACGTCAACATGTTCCTGGACGGATACGGGATGACGTTTGGGACGGAGTGCCGGCTGGAAGGCGGGAACGAGTGGGACGTCTGGGACAACAAGGATGCTCACTGGGTACCGACCGGCATTGGCTGCACGATGATCAACAAGGGCTGGAACCACATCACGCTGCAGGTTTCGCGGGATGACAATTACAACATCACGTTCCAGGCAATCACGCTGAACGGCAAGACGGCGATCGTGAACAAGACGTACGGGTACTTTCCGGTGCCAAGCGACTGGTACGGTGTGGTGTGCGACTGGCAACTGGATGGGGATTACGCGCAGCACGGCTTCTCGACGTACCTCGACAACACGACCTTCACCTACTGGTAGACGACAGCATAGTCATCAGGATTTGAGCACGGCCGATGCTGCGAGAGCGAATGAGCGCAGCGCCGGCCGTGTTTTTTTGTTGGCGCAGAGAGTCCGTGCCATCGAGGGCCGCGACGGCCTTGCCGGAGGAGCCAGCCGCAGCATACGATTCGAGCCGCTGAACCGGAGTGCTGATTTCCGTTCGTGCCGCGACGAGGAGGATGCATGAGCAGGAGCTTTGAGGCGATCATCATTGGCTCAGGACAGGCCGGACCGTTTCTTGCCGCCCGCCTGGCCGCGGCTGGACGCACGGTTGCGCTGGTGGAGCGCAGATTCCTGGGTGGCACGTGCGTCAACACGGGGTGTACGCCGACGAAAGCGATGGTGGCGAGCGCAAAGGCGGCACATACGGCGCGCGAGGCGGCGCAATTCGGAGTTCACTTGCAGGGCCAGGTGGAGGTCTCGCTCGCCGAAGTGAAGTCGCGCGCCGGCAGCATTGTGCAGAATTCCCGAGATAGTCTGAGCAAGATGCTGGTCAACGCGGGATGCACCGTGATTCACGAGCATGCCCGATTCCTCTCCGCGCACGAGATCCAGGCCGGCGAGGAGGTTCTGCGCGGGGAACAGATCTTTCTCAATGTCGGCGCGCGTGCCAGGATTCCCGGACTTCCGGGAATTGAGCAGGTGAGCTATTTGACCAATTCATCGCTGCTTGAGTTGACGGAGCTGCCGCAGCACCTTGTGATTGTGGGCGGAGGCGCTGTAGGGGTGGAATTCGCACAAATGTTCCGTCGCTTCGGGAGCGAGGTCACCCTGGTCGAACTGAAGAGCAGCCTGCTGCACCGCGAGGACGCCGCTGCCTCGGCGCTGGTTGCCGAGTTGCTGCAACAGGAAGGAGTTCGGCTTCGCCTCAATGCGGAGTGTCTTTCCTTCTCAGGCGATGCGGAAGGGCTATGCGTGCATGTCGATTGCAGGGAGGGCGACAAGGAGGTTCACGGCTCTCACGTCTTGCTGGCGATGGGGCGCACCCCTAACACGGACAATTTGGGGCTGGAGGCAGCAGGGGTGAAGACTGGCTCCGGCGGATATATTCCGGTGGACGAAGGGCTGCGCACGAATGTGCCCCATATCTGGGCGCTGGGCGACTGCAATGGGCACGGCGGCTTTACCCACACGGCCTACAACGACTATGAGATCGTTGCATCGAATCTGCTCGAAGGCGCTGACCGGCGTGTATCCGACCGGATTCCAGCGCGGGCAACCTTCACCGATCCGCCGCTTGCTCAGGTTGGCATGACAGAAGAAGAAGCGCGCGCGACGGGCAAAGACCTCCTGATTGCTACGCGCCCCATGCGTTCGGTTTCGCGGGCGATCGAGAAGGGCGAAACGTTCGGCCTGATGAAGGCGATTGTCGATGCGAAGACGCAGCGCATCCTGGGCGCAATGATCTTCGGAGTTGGCGGGGATGAGGCGATCCACTGCGTTCTGGACGTCATGTACGCGGACAAGCCCTACACAACGATGACGCATGCGGTTCACATTCATCCGACGGTTGCGGAACTGATTCCTACTTTGCTCGGTTCGCTGCAGCCTGCGCGCTGATCGGGCGGCGCGGATCGGAGAGATGCGGCTCTGGAGCCAGGGTTTGACTTGCGCAAGAGGGCACACACCAGCCGGCAGCCCTCCGGAAGCTCGATGGAGGCGGTCCCGCCCGGTCAAATCGCGCCAAGTGCTTCGCTCTCCATGACTTGCGCAAACAGATGCACAGTGCAAGCAGGGACAGTGGTGTAATTCTCACCAGCTGTTGCGACAAATTGCTCGGCGCTGCAGAGAGTTTTTGCACAAAAGGGAAAAGGCTGCCTGCAATGCACAGAAAAATCTGAAAAAGGGCTTGCACCGGGCGGAGAGCAAATGGTTGCCTGTGTATTATCCATCTAGACATTAATTCATTGGTCTGAACGAAGGCCCGAATCCGGGCGAGTTGCTGCAGCACGCCGGCTACGACGGAACGAGCGCCAGCCAGCAGCGACAAGACAGAAGCCTGGTCCAGAGAACGCTTGTCGGGTCCGGCGGAGGAGCATTCTCCCGCGGACGCCGGATTCTGCCAGAAAGCAAACTGACTCCGCCCGCGGCCAAGCGCCGGGGCTGAGGCTCGACGCAAACTTCAACCGGCAAGCGCTCAATTCAACCTCCGAGGCAGATCCATGAAGAAGTACTGTTTCGCCAGCCTGATCCTGATGCTGATGGCGGCTCCCGCATTCGCAACCGTGACCGTGACCACCCCCGCAAACGACGAAACCAGCGGCACCGCTGTGCATTTTGAAGCCAATGCCACAACGAGCTGCTCGAAAGGCGTTTCCTCGATGGGGATCTACGTCAACGGCAACCGCGAATACGTGGTTCCGGGAGCGAGCCTCAACACCACGCTCACGCTGGGCACCGGCACCAACAACACGGTGATTGAAGAGTGGGATGGTTGCGGCGGCGCTTCCACGACTGCGCGCACGGTGAAGGTGAATGCCGGAGCTGGAGTTTCGGTGAGCACGCCGTCGAGCGGCAGCACAGTGAGCTCGCCGGTGCCGATCGTGGCTTCGGCGTCGACGGGCTGCTCGAAAGGCGTCTCGTCGATGGGCGTGTACGTGGACGGCAATCGCGTCTACGTGGTGAATGGGCACACGATGAACACGCAGATTCCCATGAGCGACGGAACGCACACTGCGGTGGTTGAGGAGTGGGATGGCTGCGGCGGCGCGGCGACGCAACAGCTGTCGATCAATGTCAGCGGCGGATCGAGCGGCAAAGCGCTGCAGGCGATTCAGGGAGCGACGGGCTGGAACCAGTGGGGCGAACTGCCACCGGTTGACGCGACCTGCAATGCTCCGTGCGGCGGCCATGTGAGCTTCTGGATGGGACAGCACGAAAAGAGCGTTTCACTGAGCGGCAACGGGACGCAGTTCACGATCAGCGGCAACACTCCGTATGCGGATGTGCTGTACTCGAATCCGATCATGGGGCAGCGGTCGACGCTGATTCCGGACACGAATCATTCGGTAATTCCGAACCTGCACAACTTCACCTACACGGCCGATGTCTACGTGACGAATGCTTCGGTGACGCAGTCGCTCGAGTTCGACATCAACATGTACCTGGACAGCACGGGCATGGAATGGGGCACGCAGTGCAACCATCTGGGCGACGGCGACTGGGACATCTGGAACAACGTGAATGCGCACTGGGTATCGACGGGGCGTCCGTGCACGCTGAAGAACGGATGGAATCACGTGGTGCTGCAGGTGCAGCGTGAATCGAACAACGATCTGCTGTACCAGACGATTACGATGAACGGCACGACGTACAACATCAACACGAAGGTGGCGCCCTTCGGCGTGCCGTCGAGCTGGTACGGGATGACGGTGAACTTCCAGATGGACGGGGACTACAAGATGCACTCGTACAACGCGTATCTGGACAATTTCAGCGTGAACTACTGGTGAGCAACGGGACCGATGCGGCTGAGAAGAAGAGTTCCCGGGCAGCGATCGGCTCGAATCAGGATGCGAGTGGACGGGTCCCAGGCCCGTCCATTTGTGTTTGCGGGGCAGGGAAGTTCTCGCTGAGGGAAGTGGCCGGGGCGGATTGAGGGGAAGTGGGCAGGCGGAGATCGACGCTGCGCACTACTTCAGCTTTCGCCTGTTCGAGCGGGAGCGGGGGGATCACGGTGATGCCGCCGAGCCAGGCGCTGAGCTGCAGGTAGGCATTCCGGTTCTCGAAGAGGAAATCGAGCGGGTATTCGGGCTTGCGGCGGCGGGCTGCGACCGGGTCGGCATCGAGCACGAAGCTGACATGCGGGCGAGGGACGATGCTCATCAGCGCGCGCAGATAGATGCGGATGGCGCGACTGTGCAGATTGAGGTTGGCGAGCTCATCGAAGAGATAGCGGTCGAAGATGACGACATCGGAGCCCGAGCGCAGCGCGCGGCCGGCTTTGATCCTGAGAGAGATGGCGTCGAGGACGTACATGCCGAGACGGACCAGGGTCATGAACGGGGAGCGGACGTTCTTGTCGCGCCGGGAAATAGGAGCGTCGGGCGAACCGACGCCCTTGTCGCCCCGGAAGATTTTATGGCCGGCTCCTTCGCGGACGCCCTTGAGGGTGGCGACGTCGTCCCAGAAGGTAATGATGTGAACGGAGAGGCCTGCGGCGCGGAGATGTGCGCAAAGATTTGCAATTTGTGTGCTCTTGCCGGCGCCGTCGATGCCGGAGAAGCTGACGAGGGTGGTTGGGCGCGTCGTCGAATTCGTGTCCATTTGAGTTAGATCACCGGTGCGGCAGATCAATGAGGATGAGAGGGGCTGCCGAGCGAGGCGGCGGCTACGGTTCCGATGGCGATGCCAGCGCCCACCAGCAGGGCGACGCGGATGGTGAACCTGCGGACGCGCCGCTGTTTCGCGGGGGCTATGGCGGCGCCAGCGGGACGGGAGCCAGGATTACCTTCGGGCTTGAGAACTGGCGCAACGGCCGTACCGACAGGCTGGGTTTGAGAATTCTGCTGCGTAGCCGAGGACGACGGTTGTTGATCCTGGGGCGCAGATTGTGGCGAGCCGGCGTCTGGAACGGCAGGCTGCGACTGGGTTGCGATGAGCTGAGGCTGAGGAGTGGAGGGAAGCGGAGGGTTGGCCGCTTCCGTCACAGGAACGATCAGCAATGAAGCGAGACAGCAGGCGACGAACTGCTCGAGCCGGACAATGAACTTGCTCATTCCTTACTCCCGAACTTGCTTCTTACCGGGTCGAACTGAGCCGGCTCTCCGCAAGGTCATGCTACGTTTTCCGCTTTGTGGTCAGGGTCGGCGGCATCAAGAAGCTGCGGAGCGAAACTGGCGGGCCGATGGCGGAAGCTCTGAATGGCCTCCGAGGTGGTGGTGTACATCTCGAAGAGGCGATGCACGCCGACGAACTGCAGAGTGGCCCTGGCTTCGGGCTGCAGAGCGGCGAGTTTGACGTCTCCATTGCGCTTCATCGCCTCTTCGAGGCAAGAGAGAAGAAGGTGAACGGTGGGCCGATCCATCTGTTGCACGCGAGAGCAGTCAAGGACGAGGCGGGGGCGCTCAGTCTCGACGTAAGTTTGCAAATCGCGCAAAAAGCGCCGTTCCGAAGCCGAGGTCACTTGTTCGGGTATTTCATGCACGGTCACGGCACGCATTTTGATAATCATTGGGTATGAATTCCCTTCCCTGCAGCAATGAATTCAACTTGCAAAAACAGATACATCAACTCATAGCAATCGATGGTCCAAATCGGGCGGGAAATCGAACAGCCTGCCCCTTCCTTCCGCGGGTTCTCAACCCGGGTTCTCAAAAAGCCGCGCGAGCTCGACATCCGGCCGCTGCGTCACCTGGCGGAGCAGATTGCGGCCGTAGCGAGCCAATGTGAGCAGATTGGTTCGGTACCAGCAGCACTGCGTCATCTTCGGCGAAAGGCCGCAGAGGAAGCGGAGCTTCTCCACGCGGCCCTGGAGGACGCCCGCAACAAAGCGGTGATTGCCGTCGATAATCGTCAGCGGCTCCGACTCGTTGACGCCGATCAGCAGCACGGAACCCGGTATCGGATCCTGCTGGTCGAGGCGGTCGCGGAGCGAAGCAATCTTCTCGAGGAAAGGGTCACCCGAAGTGTTTTGCTGCTGCCGCATACGCCCTGCTACTTCTGTGATGACAAAATTGCCTTCCGCGATCTTCCGCCACTGGGCGCGGGGGAAGACCTGAACGCGATCGAGGTCCTCCAGCTTCACCTGCACCTCGTACCATTCGGTATCGGAGGGAAGTTCTTGCCAGAGTGAGAGATGGCGGAGGAAAAGGAGGGCCCGCCGCTTGGCACATTCCGCCGCATCCTCGAGACTGGGGGCGTACACGATGGAACGCATGGAATCGTGATATTCGCGATAGGCGGCATTTTCGAAGTCGCTGCGGAGGAATTCGGAGATGACCTCGTCTTCGGTGATGCGGCGGAGGAGGCGGATGGGAGGGAGAGCGACTGCGGCGAGGGGATCCGCATGGCGGAGAGCGTCTCTGAGGAAAGGCGCGCCAACCAGCAGCAGCAACACCACCATGAGGAGGAACTGCACGAGGATGACCTGATGCAGCGAGGAGTGGAAGCGGCAGACAGCCGCGATGAGAACGCCGCTGAAGACCAGCTGGACCCAGCTGGTGTTGGCGATTTTGTAGGACATTTCGTAGGAAATGACGACGACGCTGAGCGAATAGATGACGGTGGTGAAGGCGAAGAAGGCGAAGAGGTAGGAGAGACTGTAGCGGCCGGAAACCGCAAACTGAGCGCCGAAGAAGATGGTCCACACGCGGGCGGGCATGACGCGCAGGGACAGAGCCAGAACGGACCCGATGCTGAGCACGAGCAGAAGCGACGTGGCCAGGACATTGAGCTTCTTGCGCTCCTCGGGGCTGGTTCCTGCCACGAGGGGAAACATGGTGTAGACGACGGCTGAGGAAAGGGTAAATACCACGCGGCCCACCATGGCGATGGCGGCATACAGCCCGGCCTCAGTGGCGGGAAAGTAGTGCTTTACGAGGACGATGCTGTAGTTGTTGATCAGCACCTGGCCGGCAAAGAAAATAATGGCCTGAGAGAATTCGCGGAAGGCGGTGCCCAGACGGATGGGGCTGGGCACGGGCGCAGCGAGTTTGGGAGCCAGAGCCAGCCAGGCGATGGCCATGGCGGCAGCATTGGCTGCGATGACGCCGGTGACGCCGGCGCCGAGCACAACGGCGATCAGGGATCCAACCAGGCGCACGGCGCCTTCGAGGACGAGGTTGCCGGCGAAGCGGCGGAATCCGAGAGCGCCCTGGGCGTAGCCGCGACGCGTGCCGAGGGGGATGTAAAAGGCCGATCCCACGGCCAGCAGATCGACGAGAACGGGACTGGGCAAATTGAGATAGCTGGTGATGGGACCGCGGCAGACGGTGAGCAGTGCGGCGACCACAAAGCCGCATACCCACGAGCCGCGATGCAGGGCGCGATAGACTGCGCTCTTTTCCTCCTCAGTGGATTGCTGGGCCACGACCTTCGCGGCGATGATCTGGAAGGAAAGAGTGGCGGCCGAGATGAGGGTGAGGAGGGTGTAGACAACGGTGGCGTGCCCGAATCCGGTCGGTCCGAGGCAGCGCGCGATGGCGACGTTGTAGGCGAGATTGAGGACCATCGCCAGCGTCGAACCGGAGAGCAGCACCACGCTGCCCGAGACAATGCGGGCTCTGATGGACTTCGATTGATCGGATTGAGCTGTCAGCACGTTCTTGAGTCTCCAGCATCCAGGAAGGGCCCAGGAGCTCCACAACGTGCGGGGAAAGCAACCTGGCTGGCCGGAATTGGCTCAGAGCGCGGAAGGAATTGCGGTTCTTTCCCGCGGCTAGTAATCGGATGCGCAAGGGCACCGAAATGCTGCTCAGAAAGTGGGATGGGAACGACAACCCAAGAGAAACGTTCGAGCTTCTAAAAGGCATTCCTATGGTTCATCGCGCAAGCTGTGCAATTCTTTTTTGTCTCCTGTTCTCTCACGGGTGCACGAGCCGGTCTCAACCCGTTCAACTGCAACACCGAGCGGTGGGAACATCGCCGGAGATTCTGGCTGTCTATGAGGCGTGGTTCGGCGAGAAGAACCACATTTCCTCCGGCTATTCTTCGCACGATCCCGATCAGATCCGCAAACAAATCGATCTGGCAAAGGGCATGGGCATTTCGGGCTTCGTGGTCGACTGGTATGGCGATCGCGATCAATACGTCGATCAGAACTACGCCATTGTGCAAAAGCTTGCCGCAAAGGCGAAATTCCAGGTGGCGATGATGTACGACGAGACGAACGATGACGATGGGGCAACGGATGAAGCGATCGCGGACTTCACGATGTTCCACGACACGTATCTTTCGTCCAGTTCCGCAGGGCACGAAGCGTACCTGACGTATGAGGGAAAACCGGTGATCTTTATTTTTCCCAAGGGAGGTCACACGGACTGGGACAAAGTGCGCGCGGTGGTGAGCAAGTGGAACCCCGCGCCGTTGCTGATCGACGAGAATTTGCCGGGGCAATATACTGCCGACTTCGACGGATTTTATCCATGGATCAATCCGGGGCCGCAGGGCTGGTCAGCGGATGGAAACCAGTGGGGGGAGCAGTATCTCAGCAATTTTTACCAGACGATGGGCACGAAATTCCCAGACAAGATTGTGGTGGACGGGGCGTGGGCGAAGTTCGACGACAGCAAAGCATCGTGGGGCCTGAACCGGCATATTTCGGCGCGCTGCAGCCAGACCCTGCAGGACACGATGAACTACTGGAAGAGGATCTATCCGGCCGGCGAAGCGGTTCCATTTGTCCTGATCGAGACATGGAACGACTTCGATGAAGGGTCCGGGGTGGAGACCGGGATATCGAACTGTGGCAATCAGGCGCAGCAGCAGAATCTGCAAAGCCTGCTGCAGGCGCCGCCGCCGGGCGGCAAGCCGTAGCAGCCTGCGGAATGTTTTGACTTGATTTGCGGCTTTTGCTGTGAAGCATTGCCCTGCAAAGCCGGGGCTCAAAGCCCCCTTTCCATACGAGCGTTCAGTCCACGGGCTGAAGCCCGTGGCTTCTACCGCAGTCGTGCTGCGCACGACCTCTGATGCGCAGGGCTGAGCCCCCGCCTGCTTTGGGGCAGACGTTCGAGTCAGCGGCGTTCAGCTCGGTGCAGGCTCGATGTCGTGCTCCGACACAAAGACGAAAATCGGACAGGCCCACGCAAGGCGGCCTTGAATGGGGCACCCGGCAGGGGCTGAAAAGCAACCGCAGATCCTTCCGCTCGCTTCGCGAGGCTCAGGATGACAGAGTGTCGGATCGGTCTAATCCGAACAATCCCACTCAAGCCAAACCCGGGCTTGAATGGGCCACCCAGGGACCCGGCCAGGGCTGAAAAGCAACCGCAGATCCTTCCGCTCGCTATGCGAGCCGTCAGGATGACGCCACCTGAGCGGGGCGTAGTCCGAACAGCCCCACTCAAGCCAAAATCGGGCTTGCATGGGGCACCCGCATTCATTCGAACCGCGGCCGATGCCGTGCTCTGATACAAAGGCAAACGGGGCAGAGCTTTATTCGGGGCTGGCCTGGAAGATGCGCACCTTCCAGCGCGTCTCAGCAGGGGTGAGAACCACGATGTAGCGAGCCTTCATGTGCTGGGTTGCGAGCACTTTGTCCTGGTTGAGGACCTGTTCGTCGTATTCGACGTGGTCGATGAGCTGGATGGACTGGCCCTCAGGCGAATAGAAGACGATTTGCAGGTTGTGGCTCGAGCCCAGATACCGGCTGTGAATGCCGATTTGAGACTGCGTCTTGATCGTAGCGGCCAGCTTTTCGCGTGCTGAGCCGACGAAATCCGCGTTGAGGAGGGCCGGCTGATTCTGATTGAGAGCCGCGCTCATCTTCTGCCACGACTCGATGTAGTCGCGCACGACGGCGGGACCGGTCTGCTTTTCGAGCTGGCGCGAGCCGTGGAGGTCGGGCGGCTGCACCTGAACATTCGGCTGCTGCGCGAAGAGCGGCGAGGCAAGGGCGAGGGCACAGCTCAAGGTCAGCAATCGCTTCATCAGCGTCCTCCCTGCCAGCGAATTTCATTGCCGGCGACGACGCCGCTGGCTACCGAGATGGTTGCGCCGTTGTATGCGGGCATATCGATTTTGGCGACGTCCTGCTTGATGGGAACGTCGGCGGTGGACTGCATGCCGTTGTAGTTCTCGGTGAAGGTGACGATGGTGCCGTCGGGAATGGGATTGCCGCTGCAATCGCGGACGGGCGCTGTCTCGACCTGGAGATTCTTTCCGTCAGGATGAGCGCTGATGGTGAGACCGCAGGGGTCGCCGGGAACTTCGGCGATGACGCGCGTGACAGAGACGCCCTGAGCCTGCGCGATGAATTTTGCGGCGCCCTGCTTCGATGCGGAGTCGATCTCCGTCCACGCGAGGCCGTGGCTGCTGGTCACGGTGCGGTTTTGCGCGGGAGCGGCGAGACCGGTGAGCTGAAAGGAGACGGGGACCGGTGTCGTGATGAGATTGCGGTAGGCGTCGAAGACGTAGGCGGTGCCGCTGATTCCATTACGGAGACCCACGGGAACACGCGAGGGTGCGGCGAGAAAGCTGATCCGATCAGGCTTCGGAGCGGGGACGACAGCCAACGTTCCGCTGGTGGCCGAGCCGCCGGCGTCAAGAACAGCCAGGTAGAGGCCGGCGTTGAAGAGGTCGCCCGCGGCGAAGTCTACCGGCGCGCCGAGCTGCACATCGCGACGGAGGGCCTGATCGGGGCCGACGAGGTAGAGAACGCCGGTTCCGCTGCCCGAGGTCGGAATGGAGAAGGCACTGCCGGCGGTGACGCTGGCGGGCAGGCTCATATTGTCGCTCTGCGCGAGCGCCAGCGGCGCCAGGCCCAGCGCGAGCGCAGCGAGGAGAGAAGCGCGCGCGTGCCTCACAGAGAATTCCCCGAGCTGTAGGTGGCGACGATGGTGCGCTCGCTGGCGACTTTGCGCGCCAGATCTTCGGGAACCGGGACGCTGAAGTCGACAGGAGTCTGCGGCGGCAAGGCGCGATCGACGTACTGACCGGCGACCCAGACGAGATTGCCGTTCTTGTCGTAGAGCGTGCTGAGCACATGCGCGATGTTGATGGTTTGACCGCTCTGATCGCTCAACTGGCCGCTGATTGACGCAGGGGAGGGATTGTACTTTTGGTTCTGCACTTCGACCACGGGATCGGCTGAGGCAGAGACCAGGACCGACTGCGGGTCCATGCGAATGCTTCCGACCTGAGACAGATCGGTGTTGGGGAAGACGATGAGGAAGGGCGTGACCTGCTTGGGCAGCAGGGTGTGCGCGATCATATCGAAAGCGCCTTCGCTGCCGATGGGCGATCCGTTTTTGCCAATCAGCGTGGCCTGGACGGAGACGAAGGCGGGGACGATATCGTCGTTCAGCAGCTCACCCATGACGACGACGCCCTCGGCGCGATTCACCGGGTGCATATCGACGATGCGTACGCGGGGACTCTGCACGTCCTGCGCGCCCCACTCGTCGCCTGCCCCGGGATAGATGACATCCCAGCGCAGATAATTCACCGGGATGACCTGCGGCGGCACGTGTGGGACCTTCACCAGCGGCCAATCCACGGCCCAGTGGTCGCCATTCTTCACAACGTGAACGTCACGGGTGGTCTCATACGAGCCGACGACGGTGGACCAGTGCAGCTTCATCAGCATTTCGGCGTCGCTGTCGGACTCATGGAGCGGCTGCACCTCGGAACTTTCGAGCGTGGCGAAGGTGCGGAGGCTGAGGGTGTTGCCGGTCATATCCTGCACGAATTCGGGCAGGGTGAACTCGGCTTTGTTGGCCAGGCTTTCGTAGGCCGCGCCCCAGTTACGGGCGCGAAAATCGGTGGCCAGACTCTCCACTGCGGACTGAGCGGTGGATGCGGAATGCGTGAGCGTGTGGCCGCCGGCATAGTAGACCGCGGCGGGCACGGGGGAGAGCGTTCCGATGACGACGAGAAGGACAGTAGCGGCGAAGAGCGCGATAGCGAGCAGGGCTCCCTTGATCATGACACCATCCTCCCGGGCAGGGGTTCGTCGTGCGTGATGGCGGTGACGGTTGTGTCGTCTTCGACCAGCACGCGGCGGCGGCGATCAGGAATGAAGACGACGAGGATCGCCAGAATGCTGCTCCCGAAGGGGAGGGTGCCCCAGAGGAAGCCCTGCCACGGGGGAGGGATCAGCTTCTGGTTCATGGGGGTCTCGGGCGGGACACCGTCCCTGGCCCAGATGGTCACGGTGTTGTCGTCGAGGTTGTCGACGTGGCGCCAGCCGGCGAAGACGAGCAGCGGATCGTAGTAGGGATCGCGGACGATGACCCACTTCAGGCCGTAGTGGTCGGCGTGGTGCAGCATGGCGCGGAGCGAATCGAGTCCGCCGACGCCGAAGTGCTTGGCATCGGTGAGAGCGCCGCCGCCATACCTGGTGAGCTCAGGCAGCATGCGGGAAGAATTCGACTCGCCATCGACACTGTTGGCAACGGTGAGAAGCGCCAGGCGGGAGAGCTTGTTGCCGAAACCGAGGGTCATGTAGCGGTAGTTATTGTGGCCGTCACGATTCAGCCACGCGGCAACGGGCTCTACATCGAATTCCTGTGTGTCGGGGGCCCGGTAATGCGACCAGGAGACGGCCAACGCGCACGTGAACGCGGCGAGAATGCCAATGGGAACGGCGGCGCGCAGGCGGAAGCGCGACACGAGGTCCGCGATAAGCGCGCCGAGGATAGGCAGGGCGAGCAGGGAAGCCCAGTAGCTGAAGCGCTCAAAGGTGAGGACATCGAAGGCGCGGCGGAGAAGCCAATGCCCGATGGGGGTGGTTCCTCCGAGACCGAACATGAAGCAGAGCCAGAAGCCGAGCAGCAGCGGACGCAGGCGAGGAACCACGGCACCGCGCCAGATGATGAAGGGAAGGGCCAGAATCATTGCTCCGTAGGGCACGACGAAGAAGTTGATTCCGTATTCCGGACTCAGAATGTAGTTGGCGCGGCTGGGGTGAGGAATGGGCGTTTGGGTTACGGGGTAGCGGTAGAGGCCGATCCAAAAGGGAAGCAGCACGAGGGCCACGGCTGCGCCGACGACGAGCGCGATGGCGACGGCGCGGGTGGTGATGGCAGAGGTGCTGGTTGGCTCCTCGCCCTGGCGATCGATGTAGGCAAGAGCCAGCACGGGGAGGGCAAACAACATGGAGCCAAAGATGAGGGTGACGTGGTGGGCCGCGGCCGCAGCGGTGAACAGGCACAAGGCCTTGATGAAGGCGCGGACTCTGCCGAAGCGGAGCCAGTCGTAGAGATACGGCAAAGCGTTGAGGTAGAGGGGCGCGGCAAAGGTGGTCGGCAACTGGCCGGCGGAGTAGATGAGGAAGCTCTCGGCTCCAATCAGAACGCTGGCCAGCGCTGCGATGGATGCCGCGCGCGGGGTGACCCACAGCGCAGCAAAGCGGTAGACGCCGACCGCGAGCAGCAGAATGGCGGCAAACTGGACCGCCATATACGCCATGTTGAGGCCGAAGATCCACGAGGCGACCGCGACCCACTGCTGGGCAAGCGGGGGGTAGGTGGTCTGAGAGAATCCCGCAAACCACTTCACGTTCCACGGGTCGAACCAGTGGTGCACGTAGTGCGACGCGAAGAAGACGTGGAGATTGGTGTCGTAGGATTTGAGCGGCAACTCCATGAGCAGGAGCGGCAAGTGCACGGCAGCCGCCACCATGAGGATGAAGCTCATGGGGATGGGGCGCGATGACGGAGCAAGGGTCTCAGTTCTTTGCAAAGGGTGCCCTCTAGAAAACAGCTTGGATTCGGAATCGGGGAGGGCCGTTGCCTTTTGGGGGGCGGCGGGTCCCGGCGCGGAGGGCGCCTGGGGGCGCCTGAGGGGCGCCTGAGGGGCGCCTGAGGGGCGCAGAGTACAGGTTGCAGCCAACGCGACCGGCGTTCTTAGAATCAAAGGGCCTTAAGTCGCAAGGGACGTTGGTGACCCGTTTGATTGCCAGACCTGATTGTTTGAAGATTGCGTGTGCGATTCTGCTCGTCGTGCTTGCCTATCCCATACACCCGCAGACCTACCAGGTAGGCTCTGAAGGACAAGCAAAAGCCCAGAAGGGTCAGGATGCCGGCCAACAGCTAGGCTGGGGCTCGAACATCCAGAATGCACGGCTGGCGCGCGCCGCGGAGCTTGCCCTGCAGAGGGGAGACCACGCGCTCGCGTTCGAGTACGCGCAGCGGGCGGCGGCGTCGGCCCCGAACGATCCTCAGCTGTGGTTCCTGGTGGGGTACGCGGCGCGGCTCGATCAAAAGTACGGGGCGGCCGTGAATGCATATCGCAGGGGCCTGCAGCTGCAGCCGTCGTCGCTCACCGGAGAGTCTGGCCTGGCGCAGACGTACAGCCTGATGGGGCACACGGATGAGGCGCAGCGGCTGCTGAAGCAGATTTTGACGACGGATCCGCGGCGCACAGACGACGTGATGTTGTTGGGCAATCTGCAGATGAGATCGGGGAACTACCAGGACGCGCTCGATACGCTGGGCAAGGCGGAACGGATGGCGCCGGGCGCGCGGCCGGAACTGCTGATGGCGCTTTCGTATGAGCACCTGAACCAGATGGATCAGGCCAACCACTACCTGCAGATGGCGAAGAGCCGGGCTCCGAATAATCCGGACGTGGAGCGGTCGCTGGCAGGGTTTTACCGGGAGACGGGCGACTTTGCCAAGGCGATTACGGAGCTGAAGGCGATCAAGAGCCCGAAGCCGGATGTGGTTGCGGAGCTGGCCTACACCTACAGCCTGAGCGGGAATCTCGACGAGGCCGCGCGGACGTACACGCAGGCAGCGAATGCGATGCCGAAGGACCTCGCGCTGCAGCTGTCTGCCGCGCAGGCGCAGGTGGCGGCGAATGAGATGGAGAAGGCGCAGCCGTTTCTGGAGCGGGCCGAGAAGCTCCAGCCTAATTATTACCGGCTGCACGCGATTCGCGGCGAGATCGCGCAAATACAGGATCGCGACGACGAGGCGGTGAAGGAGTACAAGGCCGCGATCGACAATCTGCCGGCAACGCCGGCGGAGGGACCACTTTACGGCATACAGCTCCATATGGACCTGCAGGCTCTGTACACGGGGTTGAATGACGAAGACCAGGCGCACGCCCAGCTGCAGATGGCGCAGACGCAGATTGCGGCGCTGAATGAGCAGGGCGCGGACCGCGCTGCATTTCTCCGGCTGCGGGCGCTCATCGAGATGGATGGCGGCCAGCCGGACAAGGCGCTGACCGACATGAAGGAATCGCTGGCGCTGAATGCTCACGACATCAACAGCCTGCAGCTGGACGGCGATGTGCTGATGAAGCTGGGGCAGACGAACGCTGCGATTGCGGTGTACAGCCAGATCCTGAAGACCGATCCGCGGAACCGGTTTGCGCTGACGTCGATGGGGTATGCGCAGCGTGCGGCCGGCAACGACGCAGAGGCGGAAAAGGATTTCCTGTTGCTGGCCAAAAACTACCCATCGGCTTATGTTCCCTATCTGGCGCTGGGCGATCTGGCAACCGCGCACCAGCAGTACAAGAAGGCGGAGGGTTATTACGCGAAGGGCTATTCGGTAGCGCCGAAGAACGCGATGATTGTGGCGGGCGGCCTGAACGCGGCGATTGAAGGACACAACATGCCGCTGGCCACCACATGGCTGCATCGGGTGACGGAGCCGATGCAGACGGTTCCGAAGATCCTAGCGCAGAAGGAGCGGTACTTCTACTTCGAGAACCAGCCGCAACAATCGCTGCAGATGGGCGAGGAGGCAATCAAGGTATTGCCGCACGATCGCGATGTGGTGGTTTATCTGGGCTATGACCTGCTGAACCTGGAGAAATACGACGAGCTGCTGAACCTGACGAAAGCGAATATGGACGTGTTTCCGAAGGAGCCGGACATTCCGCTGCTGGCCGGGTACGTGTACAAGCACAACGGCGATCGTGAGGAGGCGGTAGCGGAGTTCAGCGAGGCGCTGCGGCGCGATCCCACGGTGGTGACGGCGTATGTGAACCGGGGATTCGTGCTCAACGACATGCAACAGCCTGCGCGGGCGGCTGCGGACTTCCACGAAGCCATTGAGCGGGAGCCGAAGAACGGACAGGCGCACCTGGGGCTGGCGTTTTCAGATCTGGCGCTCAATCGGCCGGCCGGGGCAGTGCACGAATCGGAGGTGGCCGAATCGGTGATGGGAGACGCAGAGGCCTTTCACGCGATTCGCGCGACCGCGTACGGGCGGGAGGGCATGATTACAAAAGCGATTGGGGAATACAAGGCGGCTCTGAAATTTACACCCGACGACGGGACTCTTTATCTGGGCCTGGGGAACGCGTATTTCGCGGAGAGGCGGTATCACGAGTCGATCGATGAGCTGCAGCTGGCGCAGAAATACCTGCACGACAATGCGGACGTGTACGCGCTGATGGCGCGGGCCGACGCGAGCCTGAAGGACCGCCCGGGAACGATGCACTACGTGGCGCTGGCGGAGGCGGCGGCGGCGCGGGATCCAAAAGCTACGGTGGCTCCGGCGGACGGCAGCGGGTCGCTGGTGAGCAACATTTTTGTCTCGACCGGCGAAGCACTGAGCACGCTGGGTGATGACAAGGCGGCGATGGACCGCTTCAGCAGGGCGCTGGTGGCGCCGAACGCGAATCGGGCCGGCGTGCGACTTGCGATTGCGCAGTTGATGGCAGGGCAGGGCCACGACCAGGATGCGGAGCGGCAGATTGCGCTGGCGCAGATGGAGGCGGATGCAGGGGACACGCCGCCGATCAGCGGCGACCAATACGTTGCGGCGGCAGGAGTTCTGCAGCAGCTGCACGAATATCAGCTTTCGGAAACGTACCTGGAACGGGCGAAGGCGGCCGGGGCTTCGGACATTGCGGTGCGCGTGAGCCTGGCCAATGACTACCTTGCGCTGGGAGACACGACGCGCGCGGCCGCGGAGCTGGCAGCCGTGAGCCAGACAGACGGAAGCCGATCGGACTATCAATACTTACTCGCCGAAGCCAATGTGTATCAGCAGGAACACCGCGGGACGCAGGCGCTCTCGGCCTTTGCCCAGGCAGCGTCGGCTGCCGGCGAGGACCAAACTGCCGAGCAGGGACTGCTGATGGCCGGGGCGAATGAGGGGTACAGGGTGAATTCAGCCCTGAGTGTGCTTTCGAACCTCGTCGTGCAGCCAATCTTTGAAGACAGCACCGTTTATGAGCTGGACGCCAAGACATTCGGGAATCCCCCGGCGGTGACGAGCGCCGGGGTGAACACAGCGCTTCTTCCTCCCCCTCGGGTGTCTACGGACACGGAGTGGACGAATGCGTACCATCTGCATTTCGGAGCGTTGCCGACGGCCGGCGGCTTTTACCAGTTGCGCAACGATCAGGGCACCATTTCGGTGCCGGCAATTGGGGTAGTGCATCGCGATACGACCGACAACACGTTTAATTTTGGAGTGGCCCCCACGATCCACATTGGCCCGAGCGTGCTCACGATCAACAGCGGGGTCCAGGAAACGGTGCGGCGAGATTCGCTTTCTCCTGTGGAAATGGACCAGAATATCGGGCGATTCTACAGCTACGTTTCGACGGGGTCCTTCTTTAATGCGCTGTCAGTAAACGGCTACTTCATCCATGATTTTGGCTCGTTCACGCGATTGCCACTCAACGAATCGACCATCAACGGGTCCATCGATTTTCGAGTAGGCTCGCCGTGGGGGAAGACGGCGCTGGTGACGGGGTGGGGATCGGACGACCAGAAGTTCACGTCGACGCAGCTCGGCAACACGGAAAACTACTACACAGCGTCGTATATCGGGCTCACGCGGCGCTGGTCCGCGCATCTGAATACTGAAGCCATTGTGGAAGACCTGCGCTCCTGGCGGGTTGTGCCCTTTGTGAACCATTTGACGGGGACCACGGTGGTGTACTCGGGAACCGCGCAGGCATTGCGGCCCGCAGGAACGATCGATTTCTCTCCCACGCGGCACTGGGACGTTCAGGCCTCGACGGCGTACGAGGACACACGCAGCTTTCATCTTTACGATATGACCCAGAACGGCATCGCAATTTCCTATATGCGGCCGTTTGGGCGCAACTTCGACGACGACACAGGGGAGGTTGAGCTGAAATATCCAATCCGGTTTACGGGAGGTGTGCAGGAGGAGACATTTCCGAATTTCACGCAGGGTAGCGGTCAGCATGTTCGAGCGTACTTAAGCATCACCTTATTTTGAGGCGGGACCTGATGAAGATTTGCTTAGTGGCGGCGTTTCCTCCGAGCAGACGGCAACTGAACGAGTACTCGTACCATATCGCCCGGGAAATCCAGCGGCACAAACATATCGAGCTGACCATACTTGCGGATGAGCTTGCGGAGGAAGACGCTGCTGCCGGGCGCTCCGGAGATGGACTGCATGTGGAGAAGCCGCAGGAGTTGCCAGGGTTTGACGTCATTCGCTGCTGGAAATTCGGAAGCCTGGCGACACCGGTGCGGCTGCTGAATACGATTCGCCGGATTAAGCCGGACGTGGTGTGGTACAACCTGGTCTTCTCGAGCTTTGGGACGCCGGATAATCCATTTGCGGCATTCGCGGGGCTCTCGGTCCCTGCTTTGACGCGCGCGGCCGGCTTCTATACCCACATCACGCTGCACCACATTATTGAGCATGTGGAATTCGCGAACGCAGGGGTGCGGCGGGAGAGACTCTATCGGATGGGAACCGATGTGGCGACGTGGGCGTTGCTCAAGGCCGACTCGGTATCGGTGCTGCTTTCGAATTATCGCCGCACGCTGATGAAGAAATATTCAGCGCAAAACATTCTGGTGGGCACGCACGGCACTTTCACAACGATTTCGAGGCCGCCGGATTTGAGCAAGCGGGGAAATCCGGACCTGCGCATCCTGGCATTCGGACACTGGGGAACTTACAAGCGTCTGGAGACGCTGATGGAGGCTTTTCCCGTGATTCTGAAGCAGGTTCCCAGGGCGCGGCTGGTTGTAGGAGGCGGCAACCATCCCATGGCGCCGGGGTATTGGGAGTCAGTCAGGGATGCGCAACCGAAGCACTTGCCCATCGAGTTTCGCGGATACGTGCCGAGCAAAGATGTTCCGGAGTTGTTCCGGGGCAGCTCAGTTCTCGTGATGCCCTATGACTCGTCGACGGGATCGAGCGGTCCCGCGCATCAGGCTTGTGAATATGGCGTGCCCATCGTCTGCGCCGACATTCCAGATTTCCGATGCATGGCGGTCGATGACGATATGGCCATCAGCTTCTACAAAATCGGTGATGCCAGCGATTTGGCGAATAAGTTGACGACCATTCTGCAGTCGCCGGAGCTGCAGCGCCAGATGGCGCAGCATAACTACGAAGCCGGCATCCAGATGACAATGGCGACCGTGGTGCGCAATTATCTGCGCTGGTTTGAGCTTCATCAATGCAAGCGCACGATTGCGGGAACGCGCGCGGAACGGAGGCGTAAATGGCTGCGCTCCTGGGCCACGCGCCTGGGGAAGTCTCCCGCGGACTGGACCGTTGACGTGGATCTGCTGCCGCAGGATGCAGATGGAACGGCAGACCTCGAGATGATCGACCCAGTACCGGGCGCATCGGATTATCCGGCAGCCAAGACCGCAGTCGCCCAGCAAATTCCAGGCAAGCTCCCTTACCGATATTGATCGCCTGAGCAGAATGGCTACGTACATGCATAGGTGACTAAAGGGTGGGGTTCCGCACGGAGGACGAAACAACTGCCCACCTCTGTCGCGGCGTCTAAGGGTCCAATTGCAGATCGAGCGGGACCGGAGATACCGAGCCGCCGGGGAGCGAACAGGGTGCTTATGTTACGCAGGAGTCGGTCATTCTGGCGCGGGTTATCCGCGACTGCAATTTCAATCTGCTGCCTTTCTTTTTTACTCGTTGCGGGATGCGGATCCAATGCCGGCATGGCTCCGCCTGTGCCGAGTGTTACGGCAGGCGCAAATCCTGCCTCCATTACCGCGGGTACTTCGTCAACACTCACGGTCACGGCGGTGCACGCCACTTCCGTTACGGTTACAGGAACGGACGGGACCAGCTATACGCTGCCGGCGAGCGGCGGGACACAAACGGTTTCGCCCACTGCCACCACGACCTACACCGCGACAGCGAAGGGAACCGGCGGCCAGGCGACCGCTACCACCACCGTCACGGTGACGGCGGTGGTGGGACCGCCTACGGTGATGATCGTCGCGAGCCCGACAAGCGTCACGGCGGGAAGCTCCTCTACGTTAACGGTCACCGCAACCAATTCGACCGGAGTTACGGTAACGGGAAGCGATGGGACGAGCTATACCTTGACGGCCACCGGTGGCACGCAAGCAGTCACGCCGGCGACAACCACGACTTACACGGCTACGGCGACGGGAACCAATGGCAGCACGGTGACGGCCACGGCCACGGTGACGGTGACAACCACGGCCGGCGCACCTACGGTGACGATCACCGCGAACCCGACGAGCGTCGCGGCAGGAGGCTCTTCGACTTTAACGGTTACCGCAACCAACTCCACTGGAGTGACCGTCACGGGAAGCGATGGTACGAGCTATACGCTGACCGCTACCGGCGGCACGCAGATGGTTACGCCCACGGCCACCACGACTTACACGGCAACGGCGACCGGAACCAACGGCAGTACAGTGACGGCCACGGCCACGGTGACGGTGTCGGCGACCGGGCCGCCCACCGTGACCATTGTTGCGAATCCCACCTCGATCGCGGCCGGGAACTCCTCGACTCTTACGGTGACCGCAACGAACGCGAGCACCGTGACGGTCTCGGGCACAGACGGCAGCAGCTATAACCTGACGTCGACCGGCGGGACACAGTCGGTGAGCCCGACAGCGACGACGACGTATACCGCGACAGCGACCGGTCCGGATGGCACCATCTCTGCGACGGCGACGGTGACGGTGGTTCCGGCGGGGAGCCTCCAGTCAGTCGATCATGTGATTTTCATGATGCAGGAGAACCGCAGCTTCGACACGTACTTCGGCATGCTCAACCTGTATCGGCAGGCCAACGGATTCACCAAGGGAGCCGATGGCAATACGTATGTGATCGACGGCATCGACGACAAGCTGAGCACGATCAGCAACACCAACGATAACGGAGTGAAATACCCGCTGTTCAAATTCAAGAGCAGCTGTATCGACGACGAGTCGTCGGCGTGGCTGGAGAGCTACGGCGATGTGAACACCTACAATTTTGCTGCGAATCGGCCGATTCAGATGGGCGGCTTCGTCCACACAGCGGAGGGGTTTGCGAACAGCTGCAACCAGAACGGGGGATGCTCGGGGAACTTTACGGACACGAACGGGCAGCGCGCCATGGGGTACTACGATCAGGGATTCCTGAACTACTACTACTACATGGCATCGCAGTTCGCCGTCTCGGATCGCTGGTTCTCGCCGGTGTCGAGCAAGACCGTCGACAACCGCATTGCGACGATCACCGGTGGGACGACCCAGGGCCTCGTGAAGGATCCTGGTTCCGATGACCACCTGCCCCAGTTGGCGATCAACAACGTTTATGAGGAGCTGGATAACGCCAAAGTCTCGTGGAAGATTTATTACACAGTAAATATGGCGGATTGCCTCGACGAAGATGACTGTCCCGATGCCGGGAAGAATCAGTTGATGCCGGCGACGGACTTTAATTATCTGGGCTACTCGAACAAGTACATGTACGCTAATCCGTCGGGGTCGACGTGCACTCCGCCGACGCAGCCATCGAGCGTTGTGGGGGACTCAACGAATTCCTTCTGCATCGATCCCACACATATCGCGCCGATTTCGCAGTATTACAAGGATCTGACCAATAACGCGCTGCCGAGTTATGCCTTCATTGAGGCCGGTTACGGAAACAACGATGAGCATCCCGGGTCAGGGCAGGAGATTCTGGCGGGTCAGCAGGAGGTCGCGAAGATTGTCGCGGCTTTCATGTCGAGCACGTCCTGGAGCGACTCGGTCTTCTTCCTTGCTTATGACGAAGGCGGAGGCCCTTATGATCATGTGCCGCCGGTGTCAGGACACTCGAACGACAACACCGACCAAACCGGCCCCGAGGCGATCACGAACGCGCCGGACATCTCGTCGATCTCGGTCAATCCCGACAGCTATTGGCCGTGCCTGCCGGGCGGAACTTCACCGAATTGCAGTTGCCCGCCGGGCGATACGTCACCGTCGCTGCACTGCGATCTGACATCGGACCTGCCGGGTGCGCAGTCAACCGACGCTGCCTATCAGCAGGGATTCGCCGCGCAACTGGGATTCCGGGTGCCGAACATCGTGATTTCGCCGTTCACGCGATCGCATTATGTGTCGCACATCCCGATGGATCACACCGCGATCATCAAGTTCGTGGAAAACCGATTCATTGGATCGTCAGCGCACCTGACGGCGCGGGATGCGGCGCAGCCCAATCTGCTGGACTTCTTCGATTTCACGGGCGTGCCGTGGGCTACGCCGCCGACGCCGCCGACGCCGGCTTCGGACTCGACGCTGGGATACAACTCCTGTACGCCGGCGAATTTCGCTCCGTAGGACGTGGGGCCGGCGCTGATGGGAGAGGACGCGCCGGCCCGGCCCGTCAGGAGCCCTGCGCTGGGTGCGGAGTATTGCCGGAGATGACGACGTAAGGGCGCATCATGTCGTTGTCTTCGTGCTCCAGCATGTGGCAATGGAAGACGTATCGCCCGGTGTAGCCTTCAAAACGCACGAGGATGGTGAGAACGTCGCCGGGATTGACGACGGCAGTGTCTTTCCAGCCCGCTTCGTTGGGCGCGGGCGGGCGTGGAGTTCCCACCAGACGCAACCGTCCCTGCGTGAACGCGCCGGTATCGAATCCCTGGCGCTCGAGAATCTGAAACTGCACCAGGTGCAGATGCATGGGATGGGCGTCATCGGTCGTGTTGATGAAGCGCCATTTCTCGAGAGAGCCAAGGGCAGGCGTCTCGGTGACGGGATCGTCGTATCCGCGATTGTTGATCAGCACCCCCAGGGAATTCCCGTGAGCGTCCATGCGTTCGGTGAGGACGAAATCGCGGGTGGTTACGGCCTGTGAAGCCGCGAAGCGCGGGACGGGAGCCAGTGAGGGAAGACCGAAGACTTCTCCCCTGGCTGCCGCGGGCAGGGTTACGCGAAACTGCATGATCTCGTTTAGAGGGGCATGCTGGGCGGTAAGTACGGCCCATCCCGGATAGGGCGATGCCGCGTTGTTCTCGAGCGTGAGGGTCTTGCCTGGGTGCGAGGAGAAGTCGACGATCAGGTCGGCGCGCTCTGCCGGGCCAAGAAGCAATCTTTTCATCTCCACGGGCGCGGAGAGGAAGCCGCCGTCGGATCCGATCTGTTGAAAGGGAATGAGAGATGGCACATCGGTGACGTGCTCGGCGAGATTGAGACAAAGATTGAAGAAGCGGGAATTTGCGGCGTTCAACAGGCGCAGCCGATACGCACGAGGCTCTACCTCCAGGTGCGGGTAAATCGCGCCATTGACGACGGGGAGTTCGCCGAAGAATTCCGGAGCCCAGACACCCTTCGGGGCCAGAGTGCCGTCTTCCCTGGTCGGCGCGTAGACAAGCTGGCCGGCATCATCGAGCGTGCGGTCGTGCAGGACGAGCGGAACCTCATAGTCGCCGGAGGGAAGGTTCAAGCTGAGCTCAAGCGGGTCGCGCAGGAGGTAGAAGCCGGAGAGGCCGGCGTAGACGTTCAACCGGGTGATGCCGAGGGCGTGATCGTGGTACCAGAGCGTGGCCGCATGCTGCTCGTTGGGGTAGTGGTAGAGAACGGAATGGCCGGGCGTGAACCAGCGTTCGGGCAATCCATCACTTTCAGAGGTGGTGCGGGAACCGTGCAGATGCGGGACGGTTCGGACCGCGGGCGCGGGCGGCATGGCTCCGTGAATGTGAGGATCGATGGGAAATAGATGCTGCGAGGGAAGATCGTTTTCCCATTCCACCGTGACGGGTGTCCCGCGCATAGCTTCGATCACGGGTCCAGGATATTGTCCTTCGTATCCCCAAAGGCGGGTGGGCGGCAGATGGGAGTGCAGCCGCTTTTCAAACTGAGTCATGCGAACGCGGTACCCGACAGAGTCTCCGCGATTGCGATGAGGCGCCAACCGCGGCAGGTGCGGCAGGGGATCGATATAGCGGTCGAGTGCCGGAGGGTTGCGCCACGTCTGGCCAACCGAAGGGATGGGCGATTGCGGGAGAGCCTCGGTTGGATTCGCAACCAGCAGGCCGGGAGCTGAAGCCAGGCAGAGCTTGAGAAAGTCGCGCCGATTGGGTGAACCCATTCACTCCATCGTAATCTGGCTGGCCATGTAGCGCGATCCGTCGAAGTTCGCCGTCACCCTTACGGCCGATCCCTCATGAAGCTGCCGGCTGACGGACAAGATGCCGGGGTTAAAAGAGAACTCGTAGGACTGGCTGTCGCGCGGATCGACAATTACCAGGCGGCCCGCATGCATATCGAGAAAGGAGATGACACCGCTAAAAGTGAATGCGGAGCCGGGCGTTGCGAGGACGTCGATGTGCGTGGCGACCCCTTCGCCGCGGGCGGAGGCCTGGAAGGTCACGTCGACCAGGGAGCCGCGGGCGAGATCTTCCAGCCCATGCTGCTCGGTAGTGAACTCTTTCTGCCCGACGCGCACTACGGGAGTCTGCGCGGGGACGCGCAGACGGATGGGCTCGCTCGAAAGAGAGGCATTCACGGTGAGTTGGCCGGAGCGGTAGTTGTAGTTGATGACCTGGCCACGGCATTCCCCCTGCGGCAGGGTGGAGAGCATGTGGATTCTGAGAGCGAAGACCTGAGTCCCGTCGAGCGTGGTTTCAATCGAAGCATGGTCGTCGGGTTTGAGAGAGAGGACGGGGATCCTTTGCCCGTTGCGATACACCTGGGTTCGCTCGTCGTAGAAAATCTTCATCGTCTGATTGCCGCCGGAGACCTTGAGGGTGACCTGATCGCGCACGGGATCGACGGCGCGAATCTGGCCGCCGATGACGGTGCTCTTGCCCGGGGGCGGGGGCGGCAGGTCTTTCGAAGGGGGCGCCACGGCGGGCGCGGGAATTGCATCCCGATTGTTCGACGGCGGAACGGGCACGGACGACTGGGCAGCCGCCGCCACACTGCTGATGATGACGACTGCGAGAAGACGAATCATTCCTTGCATCCTATCGGCTACGTAATTGCAACTGCTTGGATGATGGACGGAAAGAGCGGGTGGCCTCACGTTTGGTATCAGGCGCGTGCCACTCAGTGCCGCACGCGGCAACATCTGGGCGCAATTCGCATCTAACGGGCTATACACCAGAGGCCTGCCGGTCTCGAAGGATTCCTCCTCTACCTTATGCGTTTGTCTCGCCATTATTTATGGATGCTGGGAATTGCCGTATGCGTATCCGTTGCGCAGGCGGCCGATCTCCACATTACGATTCCCAGACGAAGCGAGCTTACGCCCGTTCAGAAACTGAATCGGACGGGAGTCGAGGAAGTCCAGAAGCATCATTATGACAAGGCGGAAGCGACCTTTTACAAGGCTTATCTGTTCGATCCCTCAGACCCGTTCACACTGAACAATCTCGGATACGTTTCTGAACTGCAGGGGCAGCTGGAGCGCGCGCAGGCCTTCTACAAGCTGGCAGCAGAGCAGGGATGCGGCGCGATTATCGATCGCAGCGATGTGAAGGACCTGCGGGGTAAGCCGATGATGTATGCGCTCGACACCATGCAAAATTTGCCGATGCGCGTCAATCGCCTGAATATCCGAGGACTGGAGCTGTTGTCGGAGGATCGGGGTTTCCAGGCGGAGGACGTTCTGGAGCAGGCGCTCAAGCTGGATCCCAATAATCCCTTCACGCTGAACAATCTGGGGGTGGCCAACGAGGCGGTAGGCGACTACCAGGATGCGCTGCGCTATTACGATGCGGCCGCAGGGAGCCGGTCGACGGATCCAGTGGTGGTGACGCTGAGGCCGAAGTGGCGGGGAAAGCCTGTGAACGAAATGGCCGCGCAAAGCGCGCAGGCTTTGCGCAAAAAAATGCGCACCATTGACATGTCGCGCGAGCAAGCGACGATGCTGGAACTGAGGGGCGTCTCCGAGGCAAACGAAAATGACTGGGAGGCTGCGAAGAAGGACTTCCTGGACGCATACAAGATTGACCCGAACAGCGCCTTTACGCTCAACAATCTTGGCTATGTCGCGGAGAAGGACGGCGATCTGGAGACCGCGCAATTCTTCTACGCACGGGCACGCAGAGCGGGAGACGCCACTGCGCGGGTGGGGCTGGCGACCCAGTCGCTGGCGCAGGGGCAACGCCTGAACACAGTCGCTACCGACAGCGTGCGCAATGTGGATGGAGAATTGCAGAGCTATACGCAGGAGCGCCGCGAAGAACAAGGACCGGTGGAGCTGATCCCGCGTTACGGAAGTGACACCGGGAATCAGCCGCAGCCGAAGTCGCAGCCGCCAAAGTGATCATCATCGAGGATTATCGGTCCAACATGAAACCAACGGGTCCAGTTGCACCTAACGAACAGATGGCCACGCTCTCGCGTTTGCTGTTGTCGCCGGGTGAGGCCGCAGCGGATCTGCGCAACATCAGCCGGGAAGATTTCGATGCTCTGGTTGCGTTGGCCAACACCAACCACGTGATCGTGCGCGGCATGGAGACGGCTCGCACCATGGCGATGGCCGCGGGCGATGCGGAGCGCACGGAGTGGGCCGCCGCGGCTCTGGCAACGGAAGAGGCCCGGATCGACAGAGCGATCGAATCGCTCAGCAGGATTTGCGCCGCATTCGTGGCGGAGGGCCTGGATGTCACGGTGATGAAGTCTTTGGATCACTGGCCGGATCTGGGCAGCGATCTCGATTTGTTCACGAATTCACCGGCCTCTGCCGTCTGTGCGATGATGACGCGCCGGTTTGGCGCGGAGATTGCGCAGCGCAGCTGGGGAGACCGCCTGGCCTGCAAGTGGAACTTCGACCTGCCGGATTTGCCGGAGCCGGTGGAAGTGCATATCGGGCGGCTGGGGCAGACGGGCGAGCAAATGGTGCTGGCGTCGCGGCTCCCGGCGCGGTCGCGCGTCGTCAAGATCAACGGTCAGGAGTTTCGCGTGCCATCGGCCTCGGATCGGCTGTTGATTTCGACGCTGCAGCGGATGTACCGGCATTTTTATTTCCGGCTCTGCGACATCGTCGATTCGTCGCTGCTGGTGACTTCGGGCGATTTGGATTTCGAGGACCTGCGGGCTTCGGCGCAGGCAGCCGGGATTTGGGAAGGGGTCGCCACCTATCTGGCGATCGTTTCGGATTATGTTCGCCAGTACCGGGGCGCAGACCTCGGGCTGCCACAATTCGTACGGGACGCAGCACGGTTTGGAGGAAATCTTGTTTACTTCCGCCGCGATTTCCTGCGCGTCCCCATCATGCCGCAATCGATCAGCCTGTACGGCACCCAATTGGGCGGCTTGCTGAGGAAGAGGGAACTGCACAGCAGCGCCCGGCTCGGCCTGTTGCCGTGGCTCGCCACGGCGGCAGCAGTCGGCCAAAAGCTGACAGGCAGCGACAAAGGCATTTGGTAATGATTGCTCGACCGAGGCCGGGGAAAACAAAGCACTCTCCAGGCTTCGCGGTTAGAAAAGTGCGCATCCACCAAAAGGAGGAGCCGGGTAATCTGCCTGCCGGCAAAAGACTATGGGCTATCCCGCGTTGAAACCGATCGAAGCCGAACCGCAGGAGGACGAACGTTATCCTGCGAGGTCCACCAACGGCCTTTATCTCTGCACCCGGCCGGTGGTCTTTGGTAAAGGCGTGCCGGAGGAGTCGCTTC
>JBARMS010000095.1:0-14093 GCA_049802575.1 Acidobacteriaceae bacterium
CAAATTCTTCGTCCACCACGCGCAATTCCTCGCGTTCGCGTGAGAGCTTGAGCATTAGTTCGACAAAGTTGAGCCCACCCTTGGCGCGGCAGGGATGGTGGCCGTAGATGGCGGAGACGCGGACGACGAATGGCTTGTCTGCGGTGGTGAGGGTGAAGTGCTCGCCGGCCAGTTTGGAGATCCCGTACGCGTTGAGGGGATTGGCGGCGTCGGACTCGATATAGGGCGCAGACTTCTTCCCGTCGAAGACGTAGTCGGTGCTGATATACGCGACGGGGACGCTGGCGTGCCTTGCCCAATCGGCCACGTTGCGGGCACCGATGGCATTGGCCTGGAGCGCAGCGGCGGGATCGGCCTGGCACTTGTCGACGTGGTGCATGGCCGCGGTGTTGACGATGAATCCGGGATTGGCCGCGCCGAGGGCGGAATGGACGGACTCAGCGGACGACAGCTCGATATCCGCATGCGTGAGGCCGACAACTTCGTCGCCGTTGCTTTGGAAGGCGGCACAGACATCGCTGCCGAGCTGGCCGTTGGCGCCGAGGACCGCAATTTTCATCGTCCCGCCAATGCCGGGTGGCTCACGGCCGAAGCGGCCGAAGGGCTGGTCGGCTCGAGATGCTTAAAGACCTGGATGTTGTAGTAGTCCGGGTTATCCCAGTCGCTGCATTTGTCCATGTTGTCGATGAGATTGCGAACGATGGAGCGGACGCTGTGATGGGGATGGAAGCTGAGCACGTTTTTGGCGCGCTCGATGGAGACCTTGTAGTTGCGGACATCCTTAATGTGCTGGATATCGAGGCCGATTTTTTTGCCGAGGTCTTCGTCGAGGGCAAGCTTGACGAGGTCGGCGATTTCGCCGACGGTGTGATTGCCGGAGGCGATGTTGAAGATGCCGCTGAGCGAGTCGTTGGCTTCGACGGCGCGGGTATAGGCCATGGCGGCGTCTTCAATGCTGAGGAAGGGACGCCAGATGGCGGGATTGTTGACGCGGATGACGCCGGTCTGCATGGCGCACTTGAACATGGTGTTGATGATCAGGTCGTAGCGCATGCGGGGGCTGTAGCCGGAAACGGTGCCCTTGCGGAGAGAGATGACGGAGAAATCCTTGTCGACCATCTGCATGACAGCGCGCTCGCCCTGGAGCTTGGAGATGCCGTAGGGATAGGAGGAGCTGACGGGCTGATCTTCGTCGAAGAGCTCGTTCTCGGTATAGCCGTAGACGGAGCAGGAACTGGCATAGATGTAGCGATGGACGCCGGCTTTTTTGGCGATGTAGGCCAGGTAGGCGGGGGCCGACGCGTTGAAGACGAAGTTTTTGCTGGGAGAGAAGTCCGCCATGGGGTCATTAGAGAGGCCCGCGAGGAAGATGACCTGATCAAAGCCGGCGAGATCGGAGGTCTGCAGATCGAAGATGTCCTTGTGCAGAATGGCGACGCTGGAAGGGAGGTGATTGCCAAACCAAAACAGGTCGACAACGCTGATATCGTAGCCGCGGTCCTGCAGTTTGGGAATTAGGACCGAGCCAACGTAACCGGCTCCGCCAGCGATAAGAATGCGCATAAAGAATTTCCTTTCCAGTAACGCGTAACAGGGCGATTATTTTGGCTCGTAACGAATGTGGTCCGACAGGGGAGAAGCGAGCCACTGGGCGAGGGTCTGCGCTCTGCCGTCCTTCTCGGAGACCTGGACATCGCGGAGGGGCCACTCGATGCCGATGGCGGGGTCCTGATAGGAGATGCCGGATTCGCCGCCGGAATTGTAGAGGCCGGTGCATTTGTACTGCACTTCGCAGCCGTCGGTGAGGGCGCAGAAGCCACGGGCGAAACCCCAGGGAGCGTAGACCTGCTTTTTGTTCTCCGCGCTGACTTCGTGACCGAACCACTGGCCGAGGGTGGGGGAGCCTTTCCGGATGTCAACGGCCACCAGGAATGCCGTGCCGCTGGTGACGCGCATGAGTTTGCTCATGGGCGGGTCCCACTGAAAGTGAAGACCGCGGAGGACACCCTTGGCGGAGCGGGAATGATTATCCTGAACCCAATCGGTGGGCAGACCGAGGTCGCGAAAATTGTCCTGGCGATAGGTTTCCATGAAGAATCCGCGCTCGTCGCCCAGCACTTTGGGAACGAGAACGGCGACAGCACCGCCCAAATGCGTGCTGTCCAGTTGCAATGGCATGACCATGCCCCCTGAGGCGGCGGGTTGGGAGAGCTAAACCCGTAGGCTTATTTTCACTAGATTACGTCATTCCGGCGATTTTGCATCCCTCTAAAAATCAATTCGCGGGTTGAGCGCAGTTGATCTGCCCGGCGCAGATTGCAGCCTTGGCTCACGATGAGACCGGGTGGGGCGGGCGGCCCCATGGATGCACCGGTTAGGGGGCAGCCATCTTCGCCAATGCGGCGGGAGGATGGCGGCAAAGGTGGTGAGCCGCTTCCATTCTTGACAATTGGGGTACGTGCCGGGAGAATAAATCCACGCTGAGCATGAGAGTTCCGATCTTTGCATTCCATCGGTGTGGAAAGGCCGTGGATGCACTTCCAAAAGTCCTGAAAATCCAAATTTATGGCAGCCGGTCATCGGAAGTCTGGCTGACCAGCGCAGGAGTCTATAGAGGTTATGAAGCTGAAGGGTGAAAAGGCCGCAGTCTGCGGCGCAGGCGGTTTCATCGGCGGCCACCTGGTACAGTACCTGCTGGATCACGGGGTCGATGTGGTGCGCGCCGTGGACGTGAAGCCCATGGACGAGTGGTATCAGGCGAACCGAGGCGTGGAGAACCTTGTGCTCGACCTGAAAGACAAAGACAGCTGCTACCAGGCCGCGAGCGGGGTGAAGGTGATCTTCCAGTTGGCTGCCGATATGGGCGGCATGGGCTTCATCGAGAACAACAAAGCGCTTTGCATGCTGAGCGTGCTGACGACCACGCACATGCTGCTGGCGGCGCGGGAGTCGGGCGTGGAGCGGTTTTTCTATTCTTCGTCGGCGTGCGTGTACAACGGCGACAAACAGAAGAATCCGGAAGTGGTGCCGCTGAAGGAAGAGGATGCCTACCCGGCGCTGCCCGAAGACGGATATGGCTGGGAAAAGCTCTTCAGCGAACGGATGTGCCGGCATTTTGAGGAGGATTTCGGCCTGCAGTGCCGCGTGGCCCGCTACCACAACGTCTACGGGCCGCTGGGCACGTATACGGGTGGGCGTGAGAAGGCTCCGGCGGCGATCTGCCGGAAAGTGATCGAGGCCAAGACCAGCGGAAAGCACGAAATCGAGATCTGGGGCGACGGCAAGCAGACGCGCAGCTTTATGTATATCGACGACTGCACGCGCGGCACGGTGGCCATTACGGAAAGCGACATTCATGAGCCCATCAATCTGGGGTCAAGCGAACTGGTCACGATCAATCAGCTGGTGGACATCGTGGAAGAGATCGCCGGAGTCAGGCTCGAGAGGCACTACAAGCTGGACGCGCCCAAGGGTGTGAACGGACGCAACAGCGACAACACCAAGATTCAGAAGTACCTGGGCTGGGAACCATCCATTCGCCTGAAAGAGGGCATGGCGAAGACGTACGAGTGGATCGAGAGCCAGATGATGGTAGGCGCGCGCTGAGCCGGAACAGACCGAGGTAACGTCCTGCATCGTCCGCGCGGTTTTCCCAGGCGCATGAGCCGCGCTTCAGTGGCGGGCTGTTATCGCGGAGACGCAGGTATTTGAAAATGAGGGCCATTCCGGGATCGTCCGGGTGGGGTAGCGCGGAAGAGTCAGAGCGAAGCAAGAACCACCGCCTCGGCGGATATCGGCAGGCGCGGCAATGTGTACCTCAGAACTTCGCTGATGCGTGGAGCGGGCTCTCTCGTTGATCGCGCAAACCAGGCGAGGCTGTTCGATCAACGACAGACAGCGACGATCAGAAATCTTCCATGGCCTCGAGCGGCCGCTGGCGACGGACTTCACGTTCGCTACATGCTGGGACGTTCCGGGATTGCATGCATCTGCCGATGCGCCGATCGGCTTCTGTGAGAGACGAACGGTCAGGCCCTGTGCTGCGAGCGCCTGCGAAAGGGGGTAGCGTTCGAATCGAAAGATAACCAATTTGGCGGGTTCTTCGGTCCCATCATCGCATCCAAGCGGACAACGTGTTTCAGCCCATGCGAGAGCTATTCTTCCCGTGACGTCAGCGAAACATCGAAAATGGAGGTGTTGTGTTTTCACGTTTTCGTTTTCATCAATGGTTAGGGGCGGCAACCGTGGCGGCAGCGGCAGGTGTACTGCTGATGGCCATAGCAAATCCGAGGACGGCCGCCGAGGGCGCCATGGCAGATGATGCAACGCCGACGAGCTCACCCTATCGTGGCTTCGGCGTTCCTGAACTAGACGCCGCGAGATTGAACGATGCAGCCAACAAATGGCACGCCAATATCGTTCGCTTCATGATGCGGCCCCAACGGGAGGGAAGGGATTTCTGCCACTGCAGCAGCAAAGAAGCGTGGCAGAAAATGATGCATGATCTGCCGGGGGAACTGGATGTAGCCAAACAGTTGCACGTGGCCGTGGTGCTTGCGCTGTTTGAGGCCCCTATCGAGCACAACCCCGCGCATCTTGACCGGGAGGCACTCTCAGCCTACTGGAGCGATAACAACAACTTACAGGCTCTGACCGAAGCATGGACGGACGTCGCAAGGATATGCGCTAATCGCGACCAGGTAATCTGGCTCGATTTGGTCAACGAGCCGCTGGACTGGAACGCACCTGGAAAGAGTCCGACCAATTGGCCTTCCTGGGCACAGTCCCTGATCAACAGCATTCGTCAAATCGATCAGCGGCACCAAATCGTGATCGAACCGGGCGACGGTGGATTGCCCGACGGCTTCAAATCCCTGCCCAGGCTGAAAGGCGACGGGCTGATTTATTCCTTCCATCAGTACGAGCCGTATCCATATACGATGCAGGGTATTGACGCGATGCGAGACACGAATCGTGCGCACGAGTATCCGCAGCGCCAGCTTAGCTACCCAGGGCTCTACCCCTCGGGCTATTGGGACAAGAAGCGCCTTGAGGGAGTGATCCGGCCCGCGGTGGAGTTTCAGAAGCGCTACGGCGTACGTATGTATGTCGGCGAATTCGGGGTGGCCCGCTGGGCACCTGGTGCAGTGAATTGGCTGCGCGATAATATCGATCTTTACGAGCAGCACGGCTTTGACTGGACCTACGTTGTATTTCGCGGCAGCCCAATCTGGGGTCTCGAACACAGCAACGAGTTCCAGAATCCCGTCGATCTCCACAACAGCGGCCAATACACCGATCGTGGCAAGCTGCTGCTGGACTATTTGTCGCGCAACGCGACTCAGCCATAGGCAACGGTCTGCAGGAGGCAGGGAAGGGGCCGGGCGGAATCATCAGGGCAATCGCGGACAGCCCAGCCGACCATCGCTGTGGTCTTCCGGCGGAGCGGAACCGACCGTTCACGACCTGCCGGCGTTCGAGGCATCCCTGATGACACGGCCCAGCGCAGCTTGAAAATGCGCAATGGAGTGAATCTCAAAATGGTCGCGGGCCGCAGCAACAGCCTGGTCGTACTTGTGTGGATTCTCCGTCAACTCTGCGAGAGCATGCGTAACGCTGTCGACGCGGTCGGGATCAATTTCGGGTCCCACATTGAACTTTCTTCCCAGATGTCCGATGAGGCCTTCGCGAGTGAAGATCGCAGGCAAGGCGTGGCGAGCGGCAAGCACGAAAATGCCACTCATCCGATAAAACTTCGAGTATCCGATCCACATAAAATCAGCGGCGCTCAGGATTACCTTTTCAAGGTCGTCGTCAATGTACTGATCGAGAACGTGGAGCCGGCCATCATGCCTGAGTTCATTTGCTTCGGGGCTCCTGAGGATCTCGCGCACTTCGTTATCCTGGCGGCCGGCCAGAAGCACATGGATGCTGTTCGGGCAACCGGCAGCCTGTGCGCCGCGAATCAGCGGCTCGACCCCCTTGCGGGGATGAAGAGCTCCGTAGAGGATCACGAGGTGAACGTCATGAGGAATGGCCAACTGCGTTCGGCTGGCATCGCGGGGCAGCAATTGGTACTGGACGCTGGGATCCGGAAGGTAGGTGAGACGACTCCTCTGCCGAGCACTCAACGACCGGGAGGCAAACTCGACTAACTCCGGATCGATGGTAAATAACGTTCTCAGATGGGGATCGCTTAATAACCTTCGGTAGAGCTTATCCCGTATCCAGTCACCGCGCCTTCGCGGAACCACCATCCCCTGGATTTGGGGAAGATGAAACATGGGGAGCATGCTGATTCCGGCCCATGGCGTGTTGCCGAATCCGGTGCCAAGCGTCGCCCAGGTGTATACGCTGTGATCGACGTAGGGGATGATGATGAGATCTACCGGGCCCCGTTCCCGCGCCCGGCGCAGCGCCTCGATATACATGCGACGAGTTTCGAGGTTCTTCCGCAGGATCCCGGAAAGTGAAAAATCGATCACCAGCGAGGTATTTTTCTCCTCGGCCCCGAGCTCAATGGGAATGTAGCGCCCGCGTAATGGGGTGAATTCGGAATGCTCGAAGAGACTCCTGGGCCCAGCCACAAGGAGATCGGCATCACGGAGCGCATCGGTTTCGACAACCCACCTTGCATACCGCGCATGATGCCCGTCCGACTGTATTTCTGCGATTAAGTATCTCGGTGTCATGTGCTCTGCGTGTTCTAAGTTTTTTTGTAGCGGGCACCTGAGCTGCGCGAGCGGGCGCTGCACCGGCAGTCACGAACCATGAGCCTGTTGGCTGGGAGGAGGTCAGCGTCTGGGCGGCGACAGGATTGAATTGCTATATACCTTGCCGGACAGAACGTAGCCCATTCCCAAGATGTTCTCGGCGATCCATGGATCGCTCGGGAACATTTCGATCACCAGCAGCGGTCTGCAGCGCCGTATCGTGCCGATTGCTCCTCTGAGAGCCCGTAATTCAAATCCTTCAACATCGAGTTGAAGCACCGAGATGTTTCTGTCCGAGGGGACGGCCTCATCAATGGAAACCACGTCGACGGGGGTCGCATCGCGTGCGTCCTGTGCTTGTGTTGAGATCGTGCTTAAGCCGCCCAGGGCGATCCCATGTTGATCCTTTGTCGCCATCTGGAACTGTCTCGTCTCATCTGCGAGGCCGGCATTGCGCAGTTCAACGTTGCGCAGACCGTTGATGCGAATCGTAATGTCTGCGCAGCGATAGTTCTCAGGGTTAGGCTCAAAGGCCCAAACTCTTCGTCCGTCATCCACTGCTCGCGAAAGTGCGGGGAGAAAATCGCCGAAGTAGGTACCGGCGTGAACAATATCTCCTCCCGCGCAATTGGCAGTTATGACTTTGATCGTCTCGGGTTCCCATACTTTTCCCGCGAGGACCGTCTGGGCCGCGGCCCGGATCATGGACGATAAGGGAACACAATAGGTTCCGTAGGTGTTATAGGCAACGCAGCATTTGAGCACCGTGGAAGGATGCTCGTCGAACCCCCTGATCAGGGGCCTGCTTCTGCGGGTCAGCCGTTCCACCGCCCGCCTGTAGGAGCGATAAAAGGAAGGGGGAAGCGCTTTTCGCAAGCTGCGCTTGACTGTCGACAACATAATCTGTGGCTCCCGGAAAATGGAATCTATTGGCTCTTGCCATCGCCACCCGCTTACCGTGCGCGACGACGCCTAAGTGAAAACTAAGTACGGTCGCCCCCCCCCGGGCATTCATACCGCGGACGTGAGAACCGGTGTGATTACCGACTGAGATCGCCAAGCCACAGGTCTGTCTAAGCTCCGCAGGGGGATATCAATTCTCCGGCAGGGAATGAGCGACATTATCAGCTAATGTGCCGGGTATGCGTCGAGGCATCTCGGATTTGCAGCTCATGGCCGGCCCGCGCCCTCCTGGTTGCGGCCTTCTTTGCACCGGAAGGACACGCCGTCAACCTGCAGCATCCGGCCGGTTTTCGGATGCCGAAAGCCAGGTTCCAGAGACCATACAGCAAAGCCTTCGGCAGCCAATACGTCCCAAAATTCACGAGCAAGAACCTGACCATCGTATAAGGGAACGAATGACATCTCTGCGATCACCACGAGGCAACGGTCTAACACACGGGGCGCGCCTTCCAGCACCTGGCGCTCATATCCCTGAACGTCGATCTTCAAAGCGACCCGATCGGCTGGACCGAAAGAGCACAAGTTATCCAGAGTATTGACGGGCACGGTCTCCATATCCACATAGTGGGATTCGGGGGCTGCGTCCGAGTGCGCCGGGAGCATACTGAGAATCGAACTGCTGACGCTGTTTTCCGATATGTGGATATTCACCGATCCCAATTGCGCGCCGATGGCGGTACGGTCGGCCACAGTCCAGCCGGGATCATTGGCCGTCCGCCTCTTCAATTCGGCGTGTGCCGAAGACTGCGGCTCGAAGGAGATAATTCTGCCGTCATAGCGGGACGCTCTCAATTCGGAGCCAAATTGACCCGAATTCGCTCCGACGTCGAGAACAAGGTTAATTCCCTCCTGCTGGAGCAGTTTGGCCAATGACCGCTGCGTCGCGTAGGCGCGCGAAGGCCCCAAAATTTCATATCCGCATTTTCTTGCGAGTTTCCTGACAGAAGCTTTGAGCATCTCCTCCCCTGCTAACTTGCATAGTTGTCCCACTCAGCAACAATCGGAGAATCCGGTTGACTTCCATGTGCCGGATCGTTACGCAAGTGGACGGCACAGACTGTGGCGCATTCCAACCAGCATCCGGCCTTCAGTCCGCTCCCAAGTCCTCGTCACACCGCCCTCGAGGCGAAGAAAGGTTCCGAGCCAGGCAGCGGATGGTTTTAATGTTATAACGTTGCACGTTTTCAAAACCTTCGGAGCAACGATGCCGGCGGCCGCAAAATACCTGATCGGGTGACCCACTGGATTCGCTATCCCGCAGGCTCTTCTGTTCGAGTGCTTCCTTTTGCCGGGGGACACCGATGTGCAAAATTGTTGTAGAACGCGCAAGGCACGAATAACGTCTACTCACTGAATTGGCTGTGAAAAATGCAGAACGAAGTTTGCAGGTGCTCAGTGGATGAATTGTTCCAGTCTGCTCCCCTCTTGTCAAGCAGGAGAGACGTTCCAACCGATGACATCGGGGACAGAGGAAAATCACAGCGATGCGAAGTGATCCGCGAGAGCCGCCAGTTCGTCGGTGAAGTTTTCACGCATTCCCATCGCGAGCCAGCAGAGGCGCCGGATCGCATGCCGGCAGAGGCGCGGGCAGAAGGTTTGGCCGAGGCCGACGCTGTTCATGCGCAGGCGCTGCATCGTTCATGCAGGTATGAGACGAACAGCGTGTCGACTGGCACTGACATCGCGAGCAGAGCAGGCGCAGTGTCCATTTGCGCCATATAGAATCGAACCATCGGCATGGCAACTTCGACGAATCCCGGCTGGCAACGCGCATTCGCAGTCCTGAGACCCTCGCATCGTCATTCCCCGTTTTCGGCCGCGATGCTGCTGATGGGTTCGGCCATGCTTTCACGCGTGATCGGGCTGGTGCGGGTGAAGTACATTGCGTGGCTACTGGGCCACAGCGATGCCGCCGATGCTTTCAATGCGGCATTCCAGCTTCCCGACATGGTGTCGTACTTTCTGATCGGTGGAGCGGTTTCCATCACGTTTGTAACGATGCTTACGCGCTATCGCGACCTGGGACAGGAAGCCGAAGGCGAGCGCACGATGTCAGTGGTTCTGACGACGATGCTGGTGGTGCTGGGGGGAGCGGTGCTCATCGCGGAGATCGCGGCGCCCCTCTATATTCACTGGTGGTTCAACGGCTTCGGGCCCGCAAAGGCGGCGCTTTGCGTGCACCTCACGCGGATTCTGCTTCCAGCACAGCTTTGCTTTTTTATGGGGGGCGTATTCGGAGCCGTATTGCTGGTGCGGAGAGTGTTTTCCGTTCAGGCGGTGCACCCTCTCGTCTACAACTCCGGCATCGTACTCGGCGGAGTATTGCTGGCGCATACCGCCGGTGTTTCAGGACTGGCCATAGGAGCGCTGAGCGGCGCTTTTCTGGGCCCATTTTTATTGAATGCCATAGGAGCCTGGCGTCTCGGAATGCGCTATCGTCCGGTCCTGGACTGGTCGAACCCGGGATTGCACGAGTGGGTACGGTTATCGCTTCCGCTCATGCTGGGCGTCTCTCTGACAACGGCAGATAACTGGATCATTAACCACTTCGCCTCAACGATTGGGGGGGCGATCACACTTCTGACGTATGCCAAGCAGATCTTTACAGCACCGGTAGCGCTGGGCCAGGCCGCCGGTGCTGCCAGCATGCCATTTCTCGCAGCGCTGTTCGGCAAACCCGATCGGGCGCCGTTTGCCCGGAGCATCAATTCCTCTGTATCGAGGGTTGTTGGGGTCTCGTTTCTGATATCCGCCTTCCTGGTGGCGATGGCTGTTCCCCTGGTTGACGTGCTGCTGCGGGGCGGAGCGTTTCACCGTGCGGACGCGAAGACGATGGCCGGTTATCTCGCCATCTTCTCCGTGTCTCTGTTCCTGTGGTCTGCACAGGCTCTTTACGTTCGAGCCTTTTTCGCTGCAAGCAACACCGTCACCCCGATGATCGCCGGGACTATCGTGACGGCCGTTTCGATTCCTGTTTACTGGTTCCTCTATCGGCTTCTGGGCCCTTCGGGCCTGGCCGTCGCATCCGACGTTGGAATCTTCATTCAGACTGCGACGCTTGCGGTGCTGCTCCACCGGCGGCGCATGGTCTCTCTGGCAGGTCTCGACTACGGTGAAATCGCTCGAGCGCTTCTTGCCGCGTCGGTTTCGTTCGCGGTACTCGCCGGGATGGCGCATCTGGTTCATACGGGAAACCAGATTTGGGAACTCGCTTTGCTTGTGGTTGCCTGCGTGACCTGGCTTGCGGTTTCTACGATTGTGCTCCGGCTGAGCGGTTCATCCCTTCCGAACGAGCTGCTGTCACGATTCGCCAAGTGAGGCTGCCCAATCGGTCAGGCAAATTCGGCGGCCCCGTCAAGACCGGAGGCGAGTTTGGTGGCAAGTCGCCGTGCCTCCCAACCTGCTGGAAAAAGAGATGACCTGGAGACCACTTCTGAAGGGTCGCCCAGCAGGCGGAATCCCGGAATTGCGATGATCGAGAGGCTTGCGGACGGTCCGGCGCAGCGGCTTTGGGCAATGCCAGCGAGGTCTTGCATCGGGAAGGGATCGCGTCGAGACTACAAGCGCGCGACTACACGATCTGAGCTGGGGCAACGCGGTCCGCGATCGGGCACAATCCGGGTTAATTCGCGCAAAGACTCTTGACCGGTCGCATTGTGCTGCTATAGTAGCAATGTCGATCCTCCACATGGGCTGTATGAAAGCAACTGCTTTCACCGGGCAGATTCGCTGAGCTCAGGGACCGACGTTTGGCACAGAGTGATTGTGGAAAAGACCTCAGCCAAGTGAGGATGGCGAAGCCATGGTTTGGCCCGCTTCCATCATCCCTTCAGAGCTCACCTGAGCTAACCGCCTCCGAAAAACTCCATCACCGATGCTCTTCTGCAATGCTGAATCGCAGCGTTGCCAGCGTGTGCCATCGGGAGACTGTACCGATCTGACCTCTTTCTGAAAGCAATGCAGAATACCGAATACGCCGGACACGGAAGACCGGGCACCGAAGAACGAATTCTGGCCGCGGCGGCGACGCTGTTCGGGCAGATGGGCTTTAATGGCGCGAGCACGCGGGATATAGCGTCAGTGGCCGAAGTGAACGAGGTAACAATCTACCGTCATTATCCGCGCAAGCGCGACCTGTATGTGGCAGTGCTGGCCGCCCAGCTGGGGCGTGTGAGTTTGCACGGAGACCTTCTGGCTGGAATTGCGCAGGCTGCAGACGCCCGGCAGGCGCTGACGCGGACGTTTGAACTAATTGCGACGACGCTGATGCGCGATCCGGAGCTGCTGCGTCTGGTGCTGTACAGTTCTCTCGAGCTGCAGGGGGAGCTGGATTTGTTGTTGCGGCGTCATCTCGGAGAGCTGGTGGAAGTGGTGGCCCGCTACATCGAGCCCTGGGTGATTAAGGGCGATCTGTGCTGCGGCAGCGCAAAAGGTTTGGTCCTTGCATTGATTTCCATTGTCGTACTCCATCAGCCGTTGCACCGGGCGTTTTCCGCAGAGCCCGCCACACCTCGAAACCTGTTCGAAACCTTTGCCGAGATTTGTCTGGCGGGAGGTCCGTTGCAGCCGGGCCAGGGAGAGGGAGCGGATGCTTCTCCACAGTCGACGGGTAGTGTGAGGCAATATCATTTTGGGTCGTAGGCGTGAGTCCCTGGTTCGCTGACGTCGGCTCCGTTTTCCGGCTGGAATTCCAGGTTTGCCCTTGCCATACGGTTGAAGGGCTGCATCAATAGCGCGAGTCAAGGCTGAAAAAGGAGGCTCCAGATCAAACACTCCATTTCGCAATCGCTCCGTGCGGGCTTAGGCAGGTTCCGGCGCCGCGTTGGGCTCGTCAGGCTCACGCCTGAGGAGACTTTCCACTCCCAAACATATTTGCGCCACAATCGGAGCCGTCAGGAACACCTCGCGAGCCTTAACCTGCCGATCGCGGGCGCCTCCGTTCTGGAAGTCGCCGCCGGGATAGGTGACCACACCGGCTTTTCCTGGAACGCGGCTGTACTGTGGTATCGACCGAAGGGCGTTCGGAGAATCTTGTCATCCTCCGCGAACGATATCCCTCACTCGACGTCCGCCAACTCGATCTGGACAATCCTGCTGAGCTGCGTGAATCGTTCGATATCGTCTATTGTTATGGGACTTTGTATCACCTGCAGCGTCCCGCTGAAGCCTTGAACTTCATGGCGTCATGCTGCCGTAATATGCTCCTGCTGGAAACGTGTGTCTCTTACGGGGACCACCAGGCGATCAATATCGTCGATGAAGTTCGTGGAATCCCATCACAAAGCGTTTCCGGGCGCGGTTGCCGTCCTACCCGCGCATGGATTCATCACGAGCTTGGGCAGCTTTTCGAGCACGTCTATATTCCGCGTACGCAACCGGATCACGAGCAGTTTCCGCTCGACTGGACCAGTCCAGATCAATCGGGCACGCTTACCCGGGCGGTATTTGTCGGGTCGCGTCGTCCGCTGGAAAATCCTCTGCTCAGCGAGGATCTTCTTATGCATCAGAACCGCTTCCGCCAGGGATAAGGTTGCCCAGAACAGAAACAATGTCGATTTGGTAATACACATGGACGGCCTTCTCCCGCCAGCGATGGGGGCGCAGAATTCCGGGAGCTATGATTATTACCTGTAACTTTTGATCCATGAGAGGTACCGTGGCAAAACTGCAAATCAGCGAACCTTCATTTCGCGACGAAATGATAGAGATTTCGTTCCCGGAGACGATGAGGACTCTGTACACCCACAGAAAGGCTCTCATCATCGTTTTCAGCATTTTGGTTGCGGCCGGGATATTCCTTTCATTTCTGCCGCGGCATTATGAAGCGGACGGAACACTATGGGTCGAACCGGGAGAATCCAGCTCAATGGAGCTATCTTCCCTGTCGAGTCTTCTCAGCGGGCAGACTAGTGACATTGTCGCTTCGGAAACGCTGGCGCTGCAAAGCCGCACCCTCCTTTTGCGGGTCGCCGATGAACTGGATCTGGTGAACAACCGGCGGTTTTGGGGATTTCTGGCGTTCATGTTTGAACCGAGTCCCGCGGACCGCACGCTGAAGAACCCAGTAACCCGAGACGATGTTTACAAAAAGATGTCCAAGCTGGTCGACGTGGAGAACGACGGCAAGGATGAGATCATCACCATCTCCGTAAAAACCTCTTCGCCGGAACTGTCGGCAAAAATAGTCAACACTCTGATCAACGACTATCTCGCCTATCTGTTCGAGATGCGATACGGCTCAACCAAGCGATCTTCTGGTTGGCTGATCCAGCAGCTTGGCGACCTGAAGCGCAAAGTGGATTCGGATCAGGTGGAACTTACGGCGTTACAGGAGAAACTGGGTGTGGTGGGATTTAGCGGGGCGAGTTCCGATTACATTTATGGAGAGTCGCTCTCGGAATTAATGAAAGCCAAGGA
>JBARMS010000096.1:0-43758 GCA_049802575.1 Acidobacteriaceae bacterium
GCTTCGGGCCTGGCCGGAGCAGCAGGCGCGGCGGATTCCGCTCCATTCGTGTGCGGCGGCAGCAGGCGGGAGCGCAGGCTTCCGGCGATGGACTTGATGGGTGTGAGCGAGTTTGAGATTTCATGGCCGATGACGCGAATCAGGCGCCGCCAGGCCAGCCGTTCTTCTTCGCGCAATGCGGTGCCGACGTCGGAGAGCACGACGAGCGTATGGGGCACGCCGCGCTGACGGAAACTGGAGCGCCGGATCATCCAGCGGGCGGCATGCTCCTGCGTGCCGCGCTGCGCGGTGCGCGGCAAGCTGGCCTGAGCCTCAGGGGGCAGGATCGCTTCGCTGGGCTGATCGAGCAGGGCGGCGAGCGCCAGATCGGCGGCGGACTTTCCAAGATCGCGCGGCTGCTGGAGGCCGAAGGAGCGCTCGGCCGCGGGATTGAGCAGACGCAGGCGGGCGTTCTGATCGAAGGCGAGGACCGGCGCGTCCATTTCGGCAATGACGCGGCGCAGGAGCGCGACGGCTTCGAGGGCCCCCACGCGCTGCGCCTGGAGGGTGTCCGCCAGGGCGTTGATCTCGAGCGAGAGCTGGCCCATGGCGTCTTCGCGGCTGGCGCCTCGGGCGCGGAAGGAGTAATCCTCTTCGCGGAGCGCGGCAACGACGTTGGCCAGCGTCTGGATGGGGCGCACGGCCTCCTCAATGAACGCGGCGAACACGAACAGCAGGATCAGCAGGAGAACGCCGATGGTGGCAAAGAGGGGCCCGGCGGAAACGTGCAGCAGCTCAAGCAGGGCAGCGACCAGGCCAAGGAGGACGACGGCCGCAAGGGTGGAGAAAATGCGCAGGCGCGCCTCGAAGGAGATGCTCTGGCGTTTGGCTTTGCGTCGATGGGGCTGGTGCGCCATACGTTCAGCGATCAGAGATCAGTGAACAGCCAGGAGGGCACAGATTGCAATGCCGGCAGCGCCGGGACAGGCCAATAAGGAGCGGATCCAGGGCGATTGGGGGACGCGCTGCCGAGGCTCAGATCCCATATTTCTCCATCCGCCGGTAGAGCGCCCCGCGGCTGAGGCCGAGGGCTTCTGCCGCCTGGCTCACGTTGCCATTGCAGCGGGAGAGGGCTTTGCGGATGAGGATACTCTCCACAGACTCGAGACTCATCTCTTCGAGCGCCTGGGTGGAGACGCGGGCGGGCGAGAGGCCGAGGTCGGAGACTTCGATCACGTCTTCGCGGGACATGAGGACGGCGCGCTCGATGGTGTGATCGAGCTCGCGGACGTTGCCCGGCCAGGCGTAGTGCAGCATGAGCTGGATGGCCGCGGGATCGATGCCGTTGACCTGCTTGCGATAGCGCTGGGCGTAACGGGCGAGGAAATGAGCGGCCAGCGGCGGAATGTCTTCGCGGCGTTCGCGCAGCGGCGGCAGATGGATTTCCACTGTGTTGAGGCGGAAGAGCAAATCGGCGCGGAAGCGCTGGGCATCGACCTCGGCGCGGATGTCGGCGTTGGTGGCGGAGAGGATGCGGACGTTGACGCGGCGGGTTTTCGAGGAGCCGACGCGCTCCATCTCGCCGGTTTCGAGCACGCGGAGCAGTTTCGCCTGCTGGCGCATCGGCACGTTGGCGATCTCGTCGAGAAAGAGCGTTCCGCCCTCGGCCAGCTCGAAGCGGCCAATGCGCTCTGAGCGGGCATCGGTGAAGGCGCCTTTCACATGGCCGAAAAGCTCGCTTTCGAATGTGCCTTCGGGAAGCGCGCCGGTATTGACAGCAACCAGGGAGCGGGAAGCGCGTGATGAAAGAGCATGCAGCGTTTGCGCGACGACTTCCTTGCCGGTCCCGTGCTCGCCGGTAATCAGCACGCTGGCGTCGGAGGGCCCGATGCGGGTGATGGTGGCGAGCACCGGCTGCATGGCGGGCGCGGTCGCGATCATCTCGGGCAGGTTGGCGGCCCGCAGCAGGCGATTCTCCGCTTCGAGCCGCTGAGCGCGGCGGACGGCATTGTAGAGATCGATCTGGGTGCGCAGGATGGTGAGGAGGCGCGCGTTGTCCCAGGGCTTCTGGATGAAATCGTTGGCGCCGCGGCGCATCGCTTCGACGGCCAGCTCGACGTTAGCCCACGCGGTCATGACGATGACGGGGAGCTGCGACTCGTGGGAGCGAATCTGCGAGAGCAGGTCGAGGCCCTCGCGGCCGGAGGTGGTGTCGCGGGTGTAGTTCAGGTCGAGAAGCAGCGCGTCGAAGGTCGCCGACTTGAGCGCATCGAGCACCATGTACGGCGAGTTCGCCTTTTCGATGCGGAAGCCTTCCGGTTCCAGCAGCAGCTCAAGGGCATCGAGGATATGCGGCTGGTCGTCGGCGATGAGGATATTGGGCGCGAGGGGCCCGCGGCCGGTATCGGTGCTGACGAGTTGGGCGGCAGTGGACATAGAAAATTCTGCGTACAGGGTACAGGGTGAAAAGGCTGGACGGCAGCGGATTGTGCCGGTTGCGGGTTGCGCGAGCCGCTCCTTTTACGGCTGGTTGGTGACGACGCCGGTTTTGGCGTCATCGATGGAAACACTGGTGCGCTCCAGGGTCTCGCCGGTGGCGCGGTCGATATCGACCTTGGCAATCTCATACGCGGTTTGCGCGGCATCCAGCGCCGACGCCGCCACGGCCAGGGCGTTCTGAGCATTCAGCGTATCGAGGCTCGATTTCGCGCCAAGCTGCTGCTCCTGTTTGGTGATGTCGAAGGTTCGCTGCGCGAGGTCCTTCGCCTTCTGGGCAGCATCCACGTGCGCCTGAGCCTGCTGGAGCGAGAACTGCGAGTTGCGGACGTCGAAGCGGATGTTCTTCTTCTGCTGCTCGTAGGCGATCTGGGCCTGCCGGTAGTTCAGTTGCGCGCGGTACTGGTCAGCCTTCGCCAGCCGGTTGCGAATGGTGATGTTGAGGGTCAACCCCACCTGATATTCCGGCGACGAGTAATTGAACGCATCTGCCAGGACGCCCGGCGTGGTGTGGGGAAGGTCCGTCGTACAGAATCCGTCGAGGTCGCACTTCGGGTTCAGGGGACCGCCGGTGCCATAACCGGCAAACAAGCCATACGCGTTCAGAGAGGGCAGCAACTCGTTATTGATGGCCTTCAGTTCCTGCTGCTGCACCTGCATGGCGATCTGATCCTGCGCGACGTCCGGCCGGTTCTTCTCCGCCTCGGCAATGAGATCGTCGATTGACTTGCTGGCATTCGGATCCGAGGGACCGATCATGTCGAGCGGAATGACCGGCATGTCATCGATGGTCGGATCGTCGGACTTCGTCAGCGCATTTTTCAGGTTGATTTCCGCACCCTCCAGAGTGGCGCGGGAAACTGTGAGGTTGCCTTCGGCGGTGGCCACGGCCGACTGGTCGGTCATCACCTGCATGGCGGGAACAGCCTTTAGCTCCAGCTGCTTTTGGTCGGAAGTCAGCGTTTGGTTGGCAAAGTTGAGAGACTGTTCCTTGATCTGCTCATCCTGATAGGCGCCGACCAGATTCCAGTAAATATCCTCCACGCCGGTGATGGTCGCGATGGCCTGAGCCTTGAAGGCGTAGTCGGTGAGCTGCAGGTTTTTCTTCGCGATGCGGATCCACCTCTTGTTCGTGCCCGGGCCGAAACCGGCCAGAAGCGGCTGCGTGAGAGTGAGCTGGTAGCTCAGAAACGTATTGGGGTTGACGATGCTTTCCGGGCTGTTGGTCGCCTGGCGCTCACCGCTCAGCTGGAAGTTGACTCCTGTCCCGGTGGAGAAATACTGCTGGTAGGCGGTGCCGAAACCCACAGTGTTTTGCTCGTACAGCGGAACACCGTACTGAATGGTGTTCACTTCCTGGGTCTTGGTGTGATCGACCAGCGCCTTCACGCTGAACACGGGATCGAAGGGCTCAACGTATGTGCCTTCGCCGAGGGTGGATTGCACGAGGCCGCCAGCGCCGGCTGCGCCTGCGCCCGAGCTGCCCTGTCCACCGGCGCCCGACGGGGTCGAGCCTGTGCTCAGGCCACCCTGGGTCGACGACGACACCACTCCCGTATTCACGCCGTTGGCCACGCCGCCGGCGAGGGTGCGAGCCAGGTCAGTCTGTGCGGTGGGCATCATGTAGCGGGCGTAGGCCAGGTCGAGGTTGTTCTCAATCGCCAGCGCGATCGCATCCTCGAGCGAGATGTAGAGCTTGCCGTCGCGCATGAGCGACTGGAGCCGCGGCGAATTCTGCAGATTCACAGGGGGCGCGACGGTCGGCCGATAGGCGTCGAAGGGATTCCGCTGGTGGGGGATGGTCACGTGGAACGGCTGCTGCGCGGCGACCTGCTGCTGCGACTGCTGGATCTGCTGCGCCAGGGTCGGCGCGGCTGGCTGCGCGGCCGGTGTAGGCGCTGCGGGAACCCACTGCTGCGTCGCAGGCCCGGATTGGGGCGGCGGCGCCGGCTGGCTCTGGCTCTGACCGAGCCCGGCTGGGCCCAGCAAACCGCACAGAATGGCCGCCGAGAATCGTTGATGCCACCGAGCCTGGATCACTGTGCGGTGACCTCCACGCTCAAATTGGGGTTGGCCGTATCGGCGACCATCCAGCCGTCGCGCAGCTCGATGATGCGTGAACCGAAGCTCGCGTTCACCTCAGAGTGGGTCACCTGCACGATGGTGGTGCCCTGCTGATTCAGTTCGCGAAACAGCTCCATGATTTCCTTTGCCTGGCTGGAATGCAGATTTCCCGTCGGCTCGTCGGCCAGCAGCAGCGCCGGCTTGTGAATCACAGCGCGGGCGATGCCGACCAGTTGCTGCTGTCCACCGGAGAGCTGGGAAGGGAAGAGATCTTTCTTGCCGACGATGTTGAAGCGGTCGAGCGTGTCGGCCACGAGGCCCTGGCGCTGCGCGCGCGGCATGTCCTTGTAGGAGAGGGGAAGGTCGATGTTCTCCTGGACGGTGAGGTCGTCGAGCAGGTGATAGCTCTGGAAGACCATCCCGATGTGGCGCTTGGCCATCTCGGCGCGCTGGCGGCGATTCATCTTGTGAATGGGCTCGTCCTTGAACCAATATTCGCCGAGCCATTGATCGTCGAGGAGAGCCAGGACGTTGAGCAGCGAGGATTTTCCCGCGCCGGAGGGCCCCATGATGGTGAGGAAGTCGCCTTCCTGGATGTCAAGGCTGATGCGGCGGAGGACCCAGGTTTGGCCGGCGCCGGATTTGTAACTGCGTTCGACATTTCTTAGCTGAATCATTGGGTGCATCCCTGATTGGTTTGAAGGCACACGTCAAGCGTCGAAAAAGCGCGAGCGCGAGGGGCGGCCGATTCGGTTACTTCGTTTCGAGAACCTGTTCCAGAGCCTCGCCCTCGGCGACCACCTTGCCGTCGAAGAGGTGAATCTGGCGATCGGCGTGGCGAGCGAAGCGTGGATCGTGCGTCACCATGCAGATGGTTGCGCCCTCGCGATGCAGGTTCTGGAGCAGTTCCATGACCGCTTCCGCATTGCGCGAGTCAAGGTTGCCGGTAGGCTCGTCGGCGAGCAGGATGGAGGGCGAGCCGGCGAGCGCGCGAGCCACAGCGACGCGCTGCTGCTGACCGCCGGAGAGCTGTGACGGATAGTGGCGGATGCGATGCGCCATGCTGACGCGCTCCAGCGACTCCTGCACGCGGCGCTTGCGTTCGGCCGAGGACATGCCCGACCGATAGGTCAGAGGCAGCTCGACATTCTCGTACACCGTGAGGTCGCCGATCAGGTTGAAGCTCTGGAAGATGAACCCGATCTCCTGATTGCGGATGCGGGAGCGCTGGGAGAAATTCAGGTTCTCGACCGCATGGCTGTTGAGCGTGTAGCTGCCGCCGGTGGGCGTGTCGAGCAGGCCGATGATGGAAAGCAGCGTTGATTTGCCGCAGCCCGAAGGGCCGGAGATGGCGACATATTCGCCCTTGTCGATCTTCATATGGACGCCGGACAGCGCGTGCGTCTCAATCTCATCGGTGTAGAAGACCTTGGTGAGACCTTCAATCTCAATCAACGCCTGGTTGTTTTCCATCGTGCTCTCCTCATCCTTGATGATGTGTGGCATTGCGGTTAGTCGAGGCGTACCTTGTCGTTGGCATCATACCGGGACATGTCGGAAAGGATCACACGATCGCCTTCCTGCAGTCCCTGGAGAATCTGAATTTCGGTCACCGAAGCTCCGCCCACTTTCACTTGTACGCGGGTGGCCGTTTTGCCGCTGGGATCGTACTTGAACAGGGTGATGGTCGAGTCCGGATTGCCGAAGGCGGGCCGGTCAACATACAGCACATCGTGCAGGTGCTGGAGATCGATGGTTCCGTCCACGCTGAGCTGGGGCACCGCCCCTTCGGGCAGCGGTCCATCGAGTGTTACGTCAACCGTGCGCGTTCCGTTCAGTACGGAGGGATCAATTCTGGAAACATGGCCGGGAACGATGCCGTTATGCGTGTCAATCTCGGCGGGCTGGCCGAGCTGAATGTCGTGCGCCTGGGTTTCGGCGATCTGCAGCGCAGCCTTGAGCTGGTTGGGGATGACGACCTCGGCGACCGAGGTGCCGGCGGTGACGTGCTGGCCCACCTGCACCGGAGTGGCCAGCGGCTGCAGGATGCCGGAGATGCCAGCCGTCACGTGCAGAGCTGCTTCCTGCTGGTGATAGAGGTCGAGCTGGGCCTTTGCCGAATCGATCTTCGTCTGGGACGAAGCCATTTGGACCTGGATCGCCTTCTGATTGACTTCGAGCTGCTCCTGGCTGATCTTCTGCTGCTGGGTGAGCTGATCGAAGTTGTTTTTCGACTGCTCATACTGAATGCCGCTGATTTCGCCCAGCGCGTAGCGCTGCTTGTCGATCTCTTCCTGCATCTTCGCCTGGCTGTACTGCGCGTTGACGGCGGCCGCGGCGGACTTCATGCCCATGATGGTTGACTGCAGGGTCGCGCTCAGACTCTTGTAATCGGCCTGGGCACCTTCGAGCGTCGCCTCTGCGCCCACCAGCTCCTGCTGGAGCTGGGGATCCTGCATGTCGAGCAGAACGGTGTCGGGCTTGACGGGCTGGCCAGGCAGCACGCGGATGGCGACGATGGTGGCGTCGGTCTGTGCCGGGATGAGCTTGATGCTTTCTTCGCGGGGAACCAGGGTGCCGAGGCCGCGCACGTTCACGGTAAAGTCTCCGCGCTTCACGGTTCCGGGCCAGACGGTACTGGCATCGACGGTGGGGATGGCCGGTTTGAGCCTCATCACCGCCCACGCGGCGGCGGTAACGCCGACGGCGACGATGGCCAGCACGATGATCTGGCGGCGAAGCTTTTTCTTCCGAATGTCAGGGCGAGCGATATCCATTGATCAGGGATATGTGCATCTGCCGCACCACTCCGGACCCGGGAGCAACTTCTTTGCGATCAGCGGTTTCTGGGGAAAGCGGAAGAAGGCGGAAGGGCGCCGGTGATCGATTGCGGAAACGGGTGTCCGTTAATGGACACGCCCGTTCCGGCGGGCTGGGTTGTTGCTATCCGGCGGGTGCCGCTTTGCGGATCCGCTTTTCGACGAGACCAGCGATCTGTCGATGGATTGCGTCAATCGACTGATCACCCTCGATCACCGTGACGCGATGCGGTTCGCGCGCAGCAATTTCACGATATTTCTCGTACACGCGGCGGTAGAAGGCTTCGTCCTCGGTTTCGAAGCGATTCTCGTCGGTCATGGAGCGGTTGTTGCGGCGGCGCGCGCGGGCGAGGGAACGCTCGAAGCTGGGAAGGAGAAGGATGGTGAGGTCAGGATGGAGGCCGCCGCACATGTCCGCGTGCAGGCGCCGGACAATCTCGCTGCCAAGTTGGCGCCCGCCTCCCTGGTAAGCCTCGGTGGAGTCAGTGAAGCGGTCGCACAACACGATGCGGCCGCGGTTGAGTGCAGGACGGATCACTTCCGCGATGGCCTGGGCGCGGTCGGAGAACATGAGGCCGAGCTCGGTCATGGGTGCCAGAGCCTCGGTCTTCGAGTCGAGCAGCAGGGCGCGAATCCGGTCACCGACGCGCGTGCCTCCTGGCTGGCGGGTCACCGTGACGGGGTGATGGTGGGATTCAAGGTAGGCGGCGAGCTTGCGGAGTTGGGTGGATTTGCCGGAGCCGTCGAGCCCCTCGAAGGTGAGGAAGAATCCCCGGGACATAAAAGCAGGGTACAGGATGCAGAGCGCGAGGCTGCCGGGGCGGCAGGATCATGGAGTTGGCGGCAAAATTTGATCACTTGACCAGCAATTTGAGCGATTATGGTATGCTTTCCCCGCTCTCATTGAGCGTTCTCCGGCACAACTGAATTTTCGGTGTGCTCCCGCATTGATCCGTGCGGGAGCGGGATGGACCCCGGAAATCCTCAGGTCACGCGCGGAGGACGGAGGGAAAATCCCATGGCAAGGTCCTCTGGATTCATCCTCGGCATCGGGCGCTCGCTCGCCGCTGCCGCCGTACTGACGCTCGTGTCGGCCACGCCGATGCGCGCGCAGGTTGTGCTGGTACCCACTTATCCGCAGGTCGGATCGTCGAATCCCGCGACGGCCGAGCCCACAGTTCCTCGCCCCACCACCAGGCCCTGCGTCGTCTCGCTGTTTCAGAATCTCGAGTTTGCCGATTTCAATCTGAAGAGCTTCACCTACACGCCGCCGAAGCAGTGTTCCGGGCCATGGTCGAAGGTGGTCTTTACCGCGGACTTCACCGTGACCGCAGGCCGCCAGTACGACCGCACGGCTGCGTTTTATCTGGGTCATGCCAGCATCTACTACGGCACGACCGCGGAGCCGCGCCAATCGCTGAGCCCGTCGTGGCACGTGGAGCGCGATGTGACCGATCTGACGCCGATCTTCGAGGCGGCGCAAACCGGCGAAGCCAACATCGGTAACTTCGTGGGGACTTATGACGGCGTGGTCTACAACGGCATTATCTACGCCAACGCCGCGCTGGAATTCTACCCAGCCGACTTCCGCAACCCCGCGCCGCGAACGCCGGACATGGTGATTCCGGTGAACGGAACCGGCGGCGATGCCGGCACGCTGAACACCACGACGGACCAGATTACGCAGACGCTGGATCTGCCGGAGAACGTGGAGAGCGCGTATCTCGACGTGATCGCACAGAGCCAGAGCAACGATGAGTTCTGGTACACCTGCGTGCCGAACGATGAGGCATCGAACCTCGAAAGCTGCGGGGGCACGGCTTTCCGCGAAACGGAAGTGAGCCTCGACGGCCAGCCGGCCGGCGTGGCGCCCGTCTATCCGTGGATCTATACCGGCGGCATCGATCCGTATTTGTGGGAACCGATTCCCGGCGTGCAGACGCTGGACTTCAAACCGTACCGCGTGAACCTGACGCCGTTTGCCGGCGAATTGGCTGACGGATACACCCACACGGTAGGGGTGAGCGTGTACAACGCCGATTCGTACTTTCTGGCGACGGCGAATCTGCTCGTCTATCTCGATCATGGGGCGAAGAAGACGACCGGAGGCGTGATCAGCAACACGCTGTCGATGGCGCCGGATCCGACGATTCAGGACAACATCGTTTCCTCGGACGGCAACTTTTCGGGAAACATCCTGACTACCTCGAGTCGCAGCTTTGCCATCAGCGGCTATATCCAGACGTCGCATGGCAAAGTGGTCACCACGGTTCGGCAGAACGTGGACTTCAGCAACAATCAGCAGTTCACGATCAATGCCTCAGAGTACGTGCAGGACATTACGCAACTGACGACCGTGGATTCCACCAGCACCACGCAGCAGGGTTTCCTGGTGACCACGGACCGGCAGAACTTCCACTATCCGCTGACGGTGGATTACTCCTCCGGAGAGACAGCGAGCGGCTTTTACGCGACGACGAACGTGAGTCAGGCGTACCAGAACCAGGAGACGCAGGGCCTGTTCGGAATTCCGCTCTACTCGAGCGACGTCAACGACGCAGTGAAGACGACGGACACCGATCTCTTTGACTCCAGCGGCAACTTCCTGGGGCCGAGCGACAGCAGTTCGTCCAACACGTATACCTGGCATAACTCGCTGGGCGAATGCTATAGCCGCACCATTGCGTCGACCGCTCAGGTACTCACTTCGGTGAGCAACAAGCCGGGCTGCTGGGCGCCCCCGCAGTTCTAACCAACCCATCGCGGCACGCGCCGGGAACCGCGGTTCCTGGCGCGGCTGCCCGCGCGGTCGAGCTACAATCGTCGCAGCAGCCGCTGTTGGGCTGTGAAGACGATGCGATTCTTCCGGCACAATTGGCAAACGATGGCGGGCGTGGGCCTGGCGCTCTGCCTGGTGCTGCTGCTGCTGCATCCGGCTCCTGTTCACGGAGGGGCGGTATCAGCGGTGCTGCTGTTGCCGGTTTTCCTCTTTGGCCTGGTGCTCGTGCCGCGGTCGCTCTGGCCGGCCAGCGATCTCGAGCAGCGATTCGCGTTGCCGATCCTGTGCCGCGCGAGCCTCTTCCAGCGGCCTCCGCCATTCCGCAAAAACTAAACCTACTTCCATTCTGAGGGTGCGCACCATTCCTGCGGGGCTGGCGTGCGTGCTTCGTGTCTTCCCTGGGGCTTTGGCGCGGAGGAACGCATGGTTTTTGCATGGATGGTGAACGCGTGTGCGATCGGATTTCTGCTGGGCGGGGGCTGGTGGATGGTTCGGCAGAGGCGGCGGCGGTTGCGCAGGCCTGCGAAGGATCTGGTGATTTCGCCGATGGCGGGCCTGGCGATGGGAGCGATGCTGCTGGGGGTCCAGGCGATTTTGCAGCCGCAGGTGCGGCATGTGATCGCCGAAGAGCAGGAGGAAAGGAGCGTCGATGACGCAAACGGCGAAGAGCCTCCTGGCGGCCGGTTATTTCACGAGCAACTGCGGCGGATTCGCCACGGCGACGACGTTGCGTGCGTGACGGTGCGACTGGACGAGGCCGCGCAGAAGCAGGAGGCTTCCGGGTAAAGATGCCAGGCGGTGCAGCAGTCTACGCCGAAACCGCCGTGAGGATCAGCTGTGCGCGGCAGCTTGCCACGGACATTTACACTGATGGTTCGCACCAGACACGAGGAGGACTATGCAGGTTCGATTCCCCGCCTTGTTGGGAGCGTTTTTTGCGACCGTTCTTACGCTGCACGCCCAAACGAGCCCGTCCAATCCCATCAAAATTACCGCCGACCTGACCGACGCTCCGCGCAAGATCATTCATGCGCGCATGACCATTCCGGTCAGTCCCGGCCCGCTCACGCTGCTTTATGCCAAATGGATTCCCGGCGAGCACATGGCGGACGGCCCGATCGACAATTTGGCGGGGCTGTTCATCAGCGGCAATGGCGAGCCGATTCGCTGGGTGCGCGATGACGTGAACATGTACGCGGTGCACCTGACAGTTCCCGCGGGCGTGTCACAACTGGAGGTCAAAGACGATTTTCTGGCGACGGCTCCGGCGAGCGGCTTCTCCGCAGGGGCATCGACGAGCGCGAACCTCGCGCTGCTGAGCTGGAATGAGGTGGTGCTGTATCCTGCCGGGCACAAGAACGACGCCGACATCGATGTGCAGCCGTCGGTAGTTTTGCCGGAGGGATGGAAATACGGAACGGCGCTCACCAAAACCGGCGGCGATGCCACGCATGTGGACTTCGGCACTGTATCGCTCGAGCAGCTGATCGATTCGCCGCTGCTGAGCGGGAAATATTTGGTTGAGTTTCCGCTGGCGCCGGAGGTGACGCCGAAACATTACCTCGACATCGCCGCCGATGGTCCCGAAGATCTGAACCTGAGCCAGGACACGCTGAACGGCTACAGCAACCTGGTTCGCGAGACGGGCGCGGTCTACAAGTCGCGCCACTACGCCAGCTATCACTTCCTGGTCACGGCCAGCGATCAGGTGGCGCATTTTGGGCTGGAGCATCACCAGTCCAGCGACGATCGCGTGCCGGAGAAGACGTTTGTCGATGCGAACCTGCTGCTGCTTTCTGCCGATTTGCTGCCGCACGAGTTCACGCACTCGTGGAACGGGAAGTATCGCCGCCCGGCCGGGCTGGCGACGGGGAACTACGAAGACCCGATGATCGGCAACCTGCTGTGGGTGTACGAAGGGCTGACCGACTATATGGGCAACGTGCTGGCAGCGCGCAGCGCGATCGAGACGGCGGCACAGTACCGCGACTATCTGGCGGATACCGCGGCGGAGATGGATGCGCGTCCCGGGCGGACGTGGCGCGATCTGCAGGACACGGCGACCGGCGCGCAGTTCCTGTATGAAGCGGGCGGGGGCTGGGATAACTGGCGGCGCAACGTCGACTACTATTCCGAGGGCGACCTGGTGTGGCTGGATGTGGATACGACGATCCGCAAACTGACCAACGACAAGAAGAGCCTCAACGATTTTCTCGGCGCGTTTGAAGGATTGGGCGGAAACACGCCACCGAAGGTGGTGCCGTACCACTTTGACGATGTGGTGAACGGACTGAACAATGTGGTGGCCTACGACTGGGCGAGCTTTCTGAAGGAACGGCTGACCAGCCTCGCGCCGCACGCGCCGCTGGGCGGGATTGAGCACAGCGGATACAAGCTGGTTTACACGGATCAGGCGAACGAGATTTCGCAGGCTCGCAATGCCGCAACAGGAATCACCGCGGCGTGGTGGTCGATCGGGATCAACGTCGGCAGCGACGGGCGCATCGACGATGTGCTGGTAGGGTCGCCGGCCGACAAGGCGAAACTAGGGCCTGGAATGCAGATCATCGCTGTCAACGGACGCCAGTACAGCGGATCGCTGCTCAACGATGCGATCCAGGGAGCGAAGGGGAATCAGGATCCCATCGAGCTGATCGTCGAGAACACGGGAGTCTATCGCGTGGTCGGCATTGACTATCACGATGGGCTGCGCTATCCGCATCTGGAGCGCGTGGAGGGCACGCCGGATTATCTCGACGAGATTCTTAAGCCGATGACGGAAGCGCCGAAGAGCTAGTCACTCAGCCGAAGCGTCACGCTTCCTGCTTGCGGGGCGGGCCTGCGCGGCCGAAAGCCGCTTTGCGCCGGATGCAGCGAAAAAGCGCAGAAGGGTCTCCAGCTCGGCCTCGGAAAACTGCTCTGTGACGGCAGCGAATTGTTGCTGCACGGAGCGGTAGTTCGCGTCGACGCGCTGCTGGCGTTTAGGCTCAAGATGCACCAGCACGCTGCGCCGGTCATTCGGGTTCGCGGCGCGGCGCACGTAGCCGGCTGCTTCCAGCCGATCGAGCACCACGGTTACCCCACCGGAACTGAGGCCGCTGCATTGCGCCAGAGCGCCGGGTGTCATGGGCCCGAGCAGGTCCAGCAGATTCACAAACTGCATGTCGGTAGGGTGGAGGCGCAACTCATCGGCCACGCGCTGGCTCATGAAGCTCGCGCCGGCGATGAACAGCCGCACGGCGCGGTGCAGGGAAGCGAGTAGTTCTTTTTTTCGGCTTGACATGGCAATCGTCTTAATCTAAAAGAATCTTATTGGATAAGAGAGATTCTGTCGAGGAACGAACAGCGACGCTATGGATGAAGCAGCCAGGTCATTAACAGCAGAGCCGCAGCGCGGCGGATGGCGTGCGGCTGTCACGCTCGCCATCTTATCGCCGCTCATCGCCGAGGTGCTGAGCGGCGCCACCCGATTCACCGTCCTCTTTGCGCTGGCGCCGGAAATCCTCACCTGGGGCTGTGGCGCGCTGGTCATCCGCGAAGCGGTACGACGCTGGCGCGGCGGATGGAGGAGCATGCTGCTGCTGGGCCTGGGCATCTCGATCGCCGAGGAGTTCGTCATCCAGCAGACCTCGCTGGCTCCATTACCGTTTCCGGGTGCGCAGGCCGCCTGGGGCCGTCTGTGGGGGGTGAACTGGATCTACTTTCTGTTCATGCTCGGCTATGAGAGCGTGTGGGTGGTTCTGGTGCCCGTGCAGGTGACGGAATTGCTTTTTCCCCAGCGCCGCAACGAGCCGTGGCTGCGCACGCGAGGCTTCATCCTTTCCGCGGTGTTGTTCCTTCTGGGTTCACGGATCGCCTGGTATGCGTGGATCAAGCGCGTTCGGCCGATGATCTTTCACCTGCCGCCGTACCATCCGGGCGCGCTCACTATCGGCTGCGGCGTGCTGGCGATCGCGCTGCTGGCGCTTCTCGCGTACCTCTCGCGCCGGATCGGAACCGGTGCGCCGAACCCAGAGAGCACCGGGCCGCCCGTGTGGCTCGTCCTGGTGCTCGCGTTCGTTCTGGGCTGCCCCTGGTACGCGCTCATGAGCTTCGTCTTCCGGCCGACGGAGCCGCACGTCCCCTTCGGGGTGGTGGCAATATGCGGCGTGATCTGGGCCGCTCTGGTTTATTGGGTGATTGGCCGCTGGGTACACTCCGCGCGCTGGAATGATCTGCATGCCTGGGCGCTCGTCTTCGGCGCGACGCTGCTTTGCATGGGCGCAGGGTTCCTGGGAAGCAGCACGTGGAAGTCCATCGACCTGATTGGCAAGGTTGTGCTCAACGTGCTCGCAATATTTGGATTCTTCGCGCTCCTGGCGCGAGTCCGAGGTCGCCAACGCGGCGGTACGGAACCCCTCCGGAGTTGACGACGCAGGCCACGACGCTTTCGCATGGGATCTGAATGGCTGACCCTTTCGCAAACCGATTGTTGTCGCTGGTCATGTTCGCGTTTTTCCTGCCGATTGCGGGATGCTCCCATCAGCCATCCCGCGACGTTCTGGTGCAGGGACCCGGCCGCCAGCCGGAGCTCGGATTTGCCTGCTGCGAGCAGGGACTCGACGAAGCGCAACATGTGTTCGCCGACCCGGGCGTTATGGCCCAGTTGGAGCGACTGCATGCCACCGTGGCCATGCCGACGGCCGATTTATCCTCGCAGCGAGCGAGCCTCGTTCGTGCGCTGAATCGGCAGGGAATTCCCGTGATTGCCTGGATCGTGCTGCCCAGAGATCAGGGCTATTACCTGAACGCGGGCAACGTTCCTGAGGCGGCTGAACGGCTCACAGAAGTCGAGCAGTGGACTCGCGCCAACCAGCTCCGCTGGTCCGCTGTCGGCCTGGATATCGAGCCGAATTTCGCCGACCTGGAAAAACTGCGGAGGCGACCCTTGCGGCTGGCAGCCACGCTGCTGGCGCATGCTGCAGACTTACGTCGGATTACGCGGTCGCGCGAAGACTATGCCCGGCTGGTCGCGGAGATTCACGGGTGGGGGTATCCAGTGCAGATCTACGAAATGCCCTACGTCGCGTCGGAGCGCTTCGCGCACTCGGCGTTCGCGGACCGGATGCTGGGCACGGTGGATGTGCGCGGCGATCAGAATTACCTCATGCTGTACACCACATTCGCGCGGCCCCTGGGTGCGGCCATGATCTGGCTGCTCGGCCCCGAGTCCTGGGGCATTACGGTAGGCAGCACGGACGGCCCAGGCACGCCAGGAGCCGGCGCTGGACCGCAGGACTGGACAGAGTTTGCGCGCGACCTGATAGTCGCCAGCCATTTCACGCCGCACATCGGCGTCTACGATTTGGAGGGATGTGTGCGCCAGGGATTTCTCCAGCGCCTGCTCGCGATGAATTGGAGCCAGTCGGCCGTGATCTCCGCGGCGGAACTCGAGCGTGCCCGGCGGATCCGCTTCCTGTCCCACACGGTGCTCTGGATCGGATCGGATCTTATCTGGCTTGTCGCCGCGGCGGCCGCCCTGGGCTTCGCACTGATGCGAGCTCGGCGGCGCAGACGAGCCTCGCCGCTGTAGGTGCTGTCGTCGCGCCGGATTTTCGAATCCGAACTTCGTTCGGCGATCAGCGCGTGACGGACGGGGTGGGAGCCGCAGCTGGTTCGGTCGTCTTCAGCAACGATTCCACGGCCTGCTGTCCGGTGCGGATGCAGTCGGGCACGCCAATTCCCTGATACGCGTTGCCGGCGAGCGCAAGTCCCGGCAGCGTGGCCACGCGGTCCCGCACCAGCTGCATGCGCTCGAGGTGGCCGACGCCGTATTGCGCCATGCCGTTCTGGGAGCGGTGAATTCGGAAGAAATTCGGCCATGCTTTCAGGTGAAGAATGTCGTCGAGCTCCTTGACCAGCATGCGGCTGAGGCGCGCGTCGGAATCATGGAGCAGAGCGTCGTTGCCCGATCCGCCGAGGAAGCAGCGCAAGAGGCCCTTGCCGGGAGGCACGCGCCCGGCGAACTTCGCATGGACGAAGGTGCATGCCAGCAGCTTGCGATTTTCTGTGGCGGGAACGAGGAACCCAAAACCGGGAGGAAGCTTTGCGAGGTCGTCGCGGTCATAACCGAACGTGACGGTGATGGAGGAACTGTAGGGCACGCCGCTCAAAGCTTCGGCGAGGGGCCGATCGATCATGCGCAGCAGGTTGGCGGAGGCCCAGGCGGGCAGCGCCAGAATCACGCCGTCGAACGCATCCTGCCCGAAGGAAGACTCCACACTCCAGCCATTCTTCGTGCGCGACTCGATGCGGCTGATGGCATGAACCGGCATGCCGAGGTGAACGGATCCGGGCGGGAGCTGGGCGGCGATGGCGTCGACCATTTGGCTCATGCCGCCGCGCAGGGTTGTAAACAGCGAAATGGGACGGGCAGCGGCTTGTCCGGTTCGCGCGGCGGCGGGCTTTTTGCGCGCCGCAAGCATGCCCCGGGTGAGGCTGCGATGCTTCTCTTCCATTTGTGCCATGCGCGGGAGCACGGCACGCACGCTGAGCTGGGTGGCATCGCCGCCATAGACGCCGGAGAGCAGCGGCGAAACCAGCCGATCGACGGTCTCCTGACCGAAGTGACGGCGCGTCATATCGGCGACCGATTCGTCATGCGTGACCGGCTTCGGCGGAAAGAGAAGTTCGCGCGCCATGCGCAGCTTGGTATGCCAGGAAAACAGCGGCGTCAGCGCCGTGGGCACCAGCTTTGTCGGCACCATGAACATGAGGCCGTCGGGCAGGGGCACGAGGCGATTGTGGACGAGAATGTAGGTCTTGCGCTGCGCATCGTTCGAAGGGATCAACTGATCGCCGATGCCCAGTTCGCGGCACAGCTGCGCAGCAGCGGGTTTTTCGGTGAGGAACGAATCGGGCCCGCCTTCGATCACGCAGTCGTCGATCGTCTCGGACGCGATGACGCCGCCAAGCCGCGGAGCTGCCTCGTAGAGCGCGAAGTCGATGTCCTGCCCCGCGCGGCGCGCTTTCTCGAGCGCCCATGCGGCGCTGAGGCCGGCGATGCCGCCGCCGATGATGGCGATTCTCTTCGTCATAACAAACTGTTCAGGCTGACGGCGTGCACACGCCAGCGCGGTGGCCGGGGACTGTGCGTCCAGCTATAAGCTACCAGCTACGCGCCCGCAGCGTTATGAATGGGCGACCTCAAGCTGGATGAGATCATGCGCTTCGCATCCGGGCGAAGCGGCCACCTTCTCGTTGGGGTCGGGGCGATAGCCGCGCGGCTGATAGATGCAGCACGGCTCCTCTGCCAGCACATCGCCGGTGACCGCGTAGGCGCGCGCACGCGATCCGCCGCAAATGTTGCGGAATTCGCAGGCGCCGCACTTCCCTTGCAGCCAATCGCTGTTGCGGAGCTTCACGAAGATCGGCGACTCCTGGTAGATGTGCGCCAGCGTGTCGTGGTGCAGGTCGCCGCCCTCGATGGGCAGAAATCCGCTGGGGTAGACCTTGCCGATGTGGGAGATGAAGACGAAGCCGCGACCATCGTTGACGCGCTTGGTCGCCCAGCCGACCGCTTTCGCTTCCGAGCCGGTGCCCGGGCGCGAAGCCCAGCCTCCGGGATGGCCACCGGGGTGTCCGTGGGGGAGGGTGGGCGCTGCGCCTGCATCGTCATGGACGCCGGTGGTTGGCCGGCCTTCTTTCATGCGCTGCTGAATGAGGTAACGTCGGTAATGCATGGCCTCGGTGGTCTTGATCGCGAAGGGGACGCGCTTGGTCAGCTCCCACATCTTCGCAAACACCTGCTCGAACTCTTCGCCGGTGAGCAGGTCGGAAAGCTGGCCGCGGCCGACGGGCACAAGGAAGAAGAAGCTCCACATGACGATGTTCTTCTGCGTCAGGAGGGAAGCGAGGTTGTCGAGATCGGCGATGTTGAGGCGGCTGACGACGGTGTGTACCTGGATGGGCAGGCCTGCTTCGTTGGCCCAGGTAATGGCCTGGAGTGTGCGTTTCCACGTGCCGGGAATGCCGCGGATCGAATCGTGAATCTCGGGAATCGAACCGTCGAGCGATACGGCGAGGCGCGAGAGGCCGGATTCTTTCATGCGGAAGATTGCTTCGCGCGTGAGCAGAGGGGTCGCGCTTGGGGTAAGAGCCGCGTGAACGCCCCTGCCGGCGGCGTGTTCGATGAGCTGAAAGATATCCGGGCGCTTGAGCGGGTCGCCTCCGGTGAAAACGAAGAGGGGAACCTGGAGGTCGGCGATTTGATCGATGAGCCCGGTCGCTTCGGCCGTGGTGAGCTGGCTGGGGTGGGCCAGCGGCTGCGCGGAGGCGCGGCAGTGCTTGCAGGCGAGGTCGCAGGCCTGCGTCGTTTCCCAAATGGCGAGGAAGGGCGCGCGGTCGTAGTCGAGAGCTGCGAGACGGCTTTGGAAGTCGCTCGCGGCCGGCTGGTCTGAGATGGCCTGGCGGATGTCCATGCCAATACTCTGGCAGGAGGCGCGCGGGGTCCGATGTGATTCAAATCACAGGGCCGGGAGAATGGATTCTGATCGAACGGCGTGCGCTTGCCGTTAGAGCCGGGCCGCCGTAAGAGCAGCGATCTGTTCTTTCAGGTCCGCGATCTCTTCGCGGAGCGCCGCAACCTCCGATTCGAGCTTGGACAGGCGGTCGATGTCGGAGTCGTGGCGCGCGGGGTTGGCGACCTCGGTGGCTGGCGCCGGGAGAGCCGAAAGATCGGGTTGGCCGGAAAGCAGGTGGGCGTAGCGAATTTCCCGCGAGCCCGCCTGGCGGGGAAGCGTGGTCACCAAAGCGGGATCGCGCTGCGCCAGCTTATCGAGAACGGAGAGGACGTCGCCGATTTCCTCGAAGCGGTGCATGCGCTCGGTGCGGCCGCGCAGTTCGCCCGGAGTTTGGGGTCCGCGCAGCAGGAGGACGCACAGAATGGCGGTCTCTCCGCGGGTGAGATTGAACACTTCCTGGAGGTGGTGCTCGTATTTCGTGACGCGGCTGTCGTGCACGGCGGCCGCAAGACCCTGGTCCTGCAGCCGGTGCAGAGCCGGACGAACCTCCTCCTCGCTCAACTGGAGGACTGGCTCACGATTGTTCTTCTGGTTGCAGGCGTTCACCAGCGCGTTGAGCGAAAGCGGGTAGTACTCGGGAGTGGCGACTTCCTTCTCGACGAGGCAGCCGAGGACGCGGGCTTCGATGGGAGAGAGACGGATGGACATAAGAGTTCAGCCTTGCGTGACGAGGATTAGTATCTATGCCCGAGGGCGGCGAATCAAAAGCTTGCTGGCTCCCGGTTCGGCGGCGGATGATCAACAGGGAACCGCCGGAGAGGGAATCCGTTATCACGGTATAATGAAAGGGTGACTGCCATCACAATTGACACGCCGAGCGCCACTGAGCGCAACGCGCCCCCAGCCTCCGACAAGCACGTTCTGCTGCTCAAGCCACGCGGATTTTGCGCCGGCGTGGTGCGCGCTATTGACGTTGTCCGCATCGCCCTCGAGAACTTTGGCGCTCCGATCTACGTTCGGCGGGAGATCGTGCATAACCGGTTCGTGGTGAACGAGCTGGCGGAAAAAGGCGCCATCTTTGTGGATGATATTCATCAGGTTCCGGAAGGCGCGCGCGTGATTTACTCCGCGCACGGCGTTTCGCCGGAGGTGCGCGAGCAATCGAAGGAGCGCCACCTGAAGGTGATCGACGCAACCTGTCCTCTGGTCACCAAAGTCCATAAAGAGGCGGTGAGTTTTGCCCAACAGGGGTACTCGCTGGTGCTGATCGGGCACCGCGATCATGATGAGATTGAAGGCACGCTGGGCGAGGCTCCCGACGTGACTCAGGTCGTTTCCAGCGTCGAGGAGGTGCAGAGGCTGGAGGTTCCTGACCCGGATCATGTGGCCTATCTGACGCAGACCACGCTGTCGCTCGATGAGTCGCGCGATATCATTCAGGCGCTCAAGGTTAAGTTCCCCAAGATTGTGGGCCCGCACTCGCAGGATATTTGCTATGCGACTGAAAACAGACAAGTTGCCGTGAAGAACGTGGCTCACAGCGCCGACCTGGTGCTGGTGGTGGGGTCGAATAACAGCTCGAACTCCAACCGCCTGGTCGAGGTTTCGCGCAATCTGGGCACCCGTGGTTACCTGATCGACAATGCGGAGGCCATCCATCCGGAGTGGCTGCAGGGGGTGCGGAACGTGGCCGTCACGGCCGGCGCCTCGGCTCCGGAAATTCTTGTCGAGGGGGTCCTCAGCTATCTGAAAAAGAACGGTTTCGGAACCGTCGATGAGGTTGAAGTGATGCCGGAAAACGTCCGTTTCGGGCTGCCTCCGGAGATCGTCCAGGCGATTCAGTCGGCCCCCGGTACCGCTTCCGGAACCGCTCCGGCCCGGGTCTAATAATCGCTCAGTCCGCGCATCGCATTCAGGGAGACGCATTCACTCAGCATGAGCACATCAGCAGAGAGCGGAGGCCCCAGGGGCGGCAAGGACCGGACCCGTCTCGAGGGCGGGGTCTCTGCGAGTTTTGCCGGCTCGGGAGACTCTGCCGCAGCCCATTCTGGCCAGCTGAAGTTCGGCCGCATCGATGCGGCTCCTGAAGAAATAGAGCGGGCGATTGTCCGCGGCCGCGAAGGCGTACTGTCGCAGCAGCATACTGAGGGCTACTGGAACGGCGAGCTGGAAGCCGACGCCATGCTCGAGGCCGACTACATTTTCCTGCACACGCTGCTGGGAACCGGCGATGAAGGGAAGATGCGCCGCGGGCTCACTGAGATATTCCGCTATCGCAACGAGGACGGAAGCTGGTCGCTCTATCCGGGCGGTCCGGGCAATGTGAGCCTGAGCGTGAAATGCTACTTCGCGGCCAAGCTTCTGGGGGTGTCGGCCGATGAGGGGCACATGGTGCAGACGCGTGAGTGGATTCTTGCACTTGGCGGAGTTACTGCATGTAATACTTTCACAAAAATCTACCTGTGTGCGCTGGGGCAGTACGAGTATAACTACGTGCCGGCGATTCCGCCCGAGATCGTCCTGTTTCCGACGTGGTTCTGGTTCAACATTTACGAGATTTCTTCCTGGTCGAGGGCTATTCTTGTACCGCTTTCCATTGCCTACGCAAAGAAGCCGTTTAAGAAGATTCCGCAAGAGCATGGAATCAATGAGCTTTTTGTCGGAGGCCGCGAGAAAGCTGATCTAAGACTTCAATGGGACCAGTCTAAGGTATTCAATTGGCGTAACTTCTTCATTTTCACGGATCGGGTGGTTCACTGGTTTGAGCGAATCCACATTCGGCCTCTGCGCTCCATCGCGTTGAAGAAGGCGCAGAAGTGGATGCTGGATCGGCTGGAGATGTCGGACGGGCTGGGCGCCATTTATCCTGCCATCCTGAATTCCATTATTGCGTTGCGGTGCCTGGGCTACTCGCTGGACGATCCCCAGTTCATTCGTGCCATGGACGAATTCGAGAAGCTGGGCATCGATGAGCCCGGTGGAACGAAGGATTACCCGGAACCGACATTCCGCATGCTTCCCTGCGTGTCCCCAGTGTGGGACACCGCGCAGGCCGTCTACGCGCTGGGGGAAGCGGGGCTGGAGCGGAGCGATCCGCGGCTGCTGCAGGCGGCCGACTGGATGCTCTCCAAGGAAGTGCGGCATAAGGGAGACTGGGCGGTAAAGAGCCGGAAAGCAGCGCCGGGAGGGTGGTACTTCGAGTTTAACAATGAGTTCTATCCAGATGTCGATGATACGGCGCAAGTTCTTCTTGCGTTAAACAAGGTCGATAATCCGCGCGAGCGGTATCAATATGACGTGTGCCAGCGGGCCATCGAGTGGATGTTCTCGATGCAGTGCCGCAACGGTGGCTGGGGCAGTTTCGATAAAGACAACACCAAGATGATCTTCCAGCACATCCCGTTCGCGGATCACAACGCCATGCTCGATCCGCCGACGGTGGATATCACGGGCCGGATCCTCGAGACTCTGGCCACGTACGGGTACACGCGCAAGGATCGGCGCGTGGAGAAGGCGATCAAGTTCATCTACTCCGAGCAGGAGCCGGATGGGAGCTGGTTCGGACGCTGGGGCGTGAACTACCTCTACGGAACCTTTCTGGTTTTGCGGGGACTTGAGGCGATCGGGGTCTGGAATCATGAGCCGGAGATCCAGCAAGCGGCCGAATGGATCCGGTCGGTGCAAAACGCGGATGGGGGCTGGGGCGAGACCTGCGGGAGCTACGATGATCCGATCACGCGCGGCGTCGGCATCAGCACACCGTCGCAGACCGCGTGGGCGATTCTGGGATTGCTGGCGGCTGGGGATACGCGCAGCGACTCGGTGTCAAAGGGCGTGAAGTGGCTGCTCGCCCGACAGACCGTCGATGCCACGGGACGCGGCTTCTGGGACGAGAGTCTGGGTGAAGGAAAGACGCGGCAGGCCATTTATACCGGGACGGGATTTCCGCGGGTGTTCTATCTTGCCTACACCCTGTATCGGAACTATTTCCCCTTGCTGGCGCTTTCCAATTACAAACGCGCGATGGAAAGAGTGGAGACAGAAGCTGCTTCCTGGCAAGGATCGTGAGGCAGGAGCGCGCGTCGTCGATTTTAGTTGTGGATGCAAATCGCTCGGTGCATTGAAGTTGAGAGCGGACGGAGGAGATTCCGAATGGCAGTTCCCATTTCTCAGGCCTGGACGGTAGCGACTTACGTCCTGAAGCAGAAGGCGAAAGGGCGCAAGCGGTTTCCGCTGGTCACCATGCTGGAGCCGTTGTTCCGGTGCAACCTGGCCTGCGCCGGCTGCGGGAAGATTCAATATCCGCCGCACATCCTCAAACAGGAACTGACCCCGGAGGAGTGCTTCCGCGCGGTCGAAGAGTCGGGCGCGCCCATGGTGGCGATTCCGGGTGGCGAGCCGCTGCTGCACCCGCACATCGACGAGATTGTGGCTGGCCTGGTGGAGCGCAAGAAGTACGTTTATATGTGCACGAACGCGCTTCTTCTTAAAGAAAAGCTTCATCTGTTTAAGCCGAGCAAGTACTTCTCTTTTTCTGTCCACCTGGACGGCCAGCGCGAGCACCACGACTTCTCCGTGTGCCGTGAGGGCGGCTACGAAATCGCGATGGAGGGAATCAAGGCGGCCATCGCGGCGGGCTTCCGCGTGACCACGAATACGACGCTGTTCGACGGAGCCGACCCTAACTCTGTGCGCGCCCATTTCGACGACCTGATGGCGGTGGGTGTGGAAAGCATGATGGTGGCGCCGGGCTACACGTATGAGAAGGCTCCTGACCAGAAGCATTTTCTCGGACGAGCCCGCTCGAAGAAGCTCTTCCGAGCGATCCTGTCGAATCGCAAGAAGAGCTGGAAATTCAATGCCAACTACCTGTATCTCGAATTCATTATGGGGAAGCGCGAGTTTCGCTGCACCCCGTGGGCGATGCCGACCTACAGCATTTTTGGTTGGCAGAAACCCTGCTACCTGCTGCAGGATGGTTATGCCGACACGTTCCAGGAGCTGATCGAGTCGACGAACTGGGAGAACTACGGGACGGAAAGCGGCAATCCGAAGTGCGCGAATTGCATGGTGCACTCCGGCTACGAAGGCACAGCCGTGAACTATACGTTCAGTTCTATCAAGGGGTTACTGCAAACAGCTAAAGCGATGCTGAACCGGTATGAGGATCAGGGCGCGACGGACCTGCTGCATGAGCCGGTGAAGCCGGTGCACAGCTTCAATCCGCTGGTGCAAATTCAGTCCGGTCAGATTGAGACGCACGTCAAGGTGGAAGAGGGCACGCACGCATGACGAGCCACGCGACGATCCGGCACGAAGGCAAACCCGAGCGTGGCTCTGTTGATCCGAACGCGATCGAAGTGATGGATGGCCGTGCGCGCGAGCAGCTCGAGGGATGGATTCCGTCCATGGCGGGCGAGGCTGAAATCCGAGAAGCGCTGGAAAAGGCGTTCGATTACCGCGGCGATGTGACCCTGACCCTGAAGGACGGCAGCGTCATCCACGGCTATGTCTTCGACCGGCGGCCTGGCGCCACGCTCGCCGAATCCGCCGTGCGCGTGATGCCCGCCGGGGAACGGACCAAACGCAGCATTCCCTATACCGACATCGCGGCGCTGGCCTTTACCGGGCGCGACAATGCGGCGGGGAAAACCTTCGATGCCTGGATTAAGAAGTACTGGGAAAAGAAGGCCGCCGGCGAAAAGAACATCGGCATCGAAGCCGAAGCCATTTAATAAGAGAAGAATAGACATCAAAGCCTCATGCTATCCATGAGGCTTGGCCTGCTGGGCCGCCCATTCGCCATCTCCTCCGTTCCCAGGAAGTGCGCCTTTGTATCTCAGGCGCTGCCTTTTACGTCCAATGGAAGAAGGCTCTCACCACTCGTTTGCTGGAGGCTGTTTGCGATTCTTGTTTCTTGCTGGCCTGATTCTCCTTTTTGCATCGGGCCCATCTTCCGCGCAGCAGATCGTTCATGCGCAAACCTCCGCAGCCGGGCCTCAGATCATCGAGCCGCAGACCACCCAACAGGCTGAATCGGGCGGTTCCGCGGCGAGTGCTTCCGCAGCGACAGGCGTGTTGCCCGATGCGCCCACTCCTGACGTCGCTCCTGCTCATCCTCAATCGTCGGGGAACCCGTCGCAGCAGCAACCCAAGCGCATCCTGGGCATTATGCCGAATTACCGCGCCGTGAGCGCCGGCGCGATCCCGCCGCCACCTGGGCCGAAGCAGGCCTTCGTCATGGCAACCGAGAACAGTTTCGACTACTCGGCGTTTATCTTTGTCGGAGTCACCTCCCTGCTGGCCGAGGGAGACGACGCGCATCCCGCTCTCGGCAAGGGCGTGGGAGGCTACTGGGCGTACTCCTGGCGCGGCTTTCTGGATAAGACCGACGGAAACTACCTGGTGATGTGGGCCTTTCCCACGGTCTTCCATGAGGACGAGCGCTATTTTGCGATGGGAGAGGGCAGCATTGGACGCCGAGCTCTCTACGCCGCGTCCAGCGTCGCGGTCGCGCGGAATTATCAGGGTGGAAAGACGTTCAACTTCTCTGAGATCCTCGGACGCGGAGCTTCGCAGGCGGTTTCAGTGAGCTACTATCCCAGCTCAGCCGATACGGCCAGTGCGCTCGCCCAGAAATACGGCTACGCGATCGGACGGGATGCGCTCACGAATACGTTTCGCGAGTTTTGGCCGGACATTTCCAGACACGTACTGCACAAGCGTCCAACTTCGTAATCCCCTGGCCGGTTTTCCTTATATGCTGATTCCGGCAGGCGGGGTGCCGTCCCAGGATACGCAGCGGTTCCCGGAGCACGACCATGGTGCAAGCGAAGACCCCGGAAATGCAGCTGGCTCTCTTTCTGGCGCAATACACGCCGGAAGTCGCCGCGCAGGCTGAGGCCATCCTGAACGGGATGCGCAAGCGGTATCCTTACGCGACGCAATTGGTCTACGACAACTACAACGCGCTGGCCATCGGCTTTGGGCCGAGTGAGCGCGCGTCGGAGGCGATCTTTTCCGTCGCGTTGTTCCCGCGCTGGGTGAACCTTTTTTTTCTGCAGGGCAAAGGATTGCCGGATCCGCACGCTCTGCTCCAGGGCGCCGGCAACCGGGTGCGGTCGATCCGCGTGACGTCACCGGCGATGCTGGACGAGCCGGATATCCGCGCGCTGATGGAGGAGGCGGTGGCCCGCGCCACGGTGCCGTTTGATCCGAAGGGGAAGGGAAAGCTGGTGATCAAGTCGATTTCCGCGAAGCAGCGGCGGCGGCGGCCGGCGGAGAGCGGTAGTTCCAGGGCGGAGTCGAAGCGGCGAGTGCGAAGTGCTGGTCTTCGGCCAAAGGGCTGAGCGCCAGGGCGCATGGACGCAGAAACTCAGGCGGGCAAGCGCCGCAGCGTTTTGCGGGCGCGGCGAAACCAGGGACGCTCGCGGCGGCGCAGATAAGCGGGCATAGCCGGAGCTTTCTCGAGCACCTTGCGTGCCCAGTCGCGCGCTTCGGCCGTTCGGCCCTCGGAGGCCAGCAGGTCAGAGAAATTGAGGTAGGTTTCCGAGAGCGTGGAGAGCCGGGTTGTCTCTCGGAACGTAGCCTCGGCTTTGTCTTTCTGTCCGGTCATGGCGTAAGCCTGCGCCAGCAGACCGGCGGCGCGATGAAAATCGTAGTCGGGCTCTTTGGCGATCACGCGCTCGAGGTCAGGGATGGCGGGAGCGGCATCACCGAGCAACACGGCGCACGCTCCGCGGCGGTAGAAGGGATCGAGAGTCGTCGATCCGCGGGCGATGGCCTCATTGAATGCGGCGCGCGCCTGCACCAGGCGGCCTTCGTCCATGTAAAGGTCGCCGAGCTCTTCGATATTGCCGACAGCCGAGTTCACCTTCACCAGGTTTTCGAGATCGCGGATGCGCGAGCGGCGGGAGAATCCGCGAATGGATTGGCCGCCGAGGAACCTCATGTCGGGCGCGGCTTCCACGATGAGATAAATGGCTGCGCCGAGAGGGCCAAGGAAGATGATGACGAAGAGCCACCAGGTGTCGGGACGGCGGCGGATGAAATGAATGATGGCGAGCGCTTCGAGCAGCAGGCCCCACCAGGTAAAGATAAAGTTGAAGAGAAAGCCCATGCGGCAGACGATCCGGGAAACCCCAGTGTATACCGCTGTCGATGCGATCGTGACCACAGTCATGGGCTGCGGAAGGAGACATCCATGTCCGGTGACGAGCAGCTGCTGCGTGAGCTTTACGAGCGGTTCAATGCGCGCGACATGGCGGCGCTGCTGGCCGCGATGCACGACGACGTGCTGTGGGCGAACGGGATGGAGGGCGGCCATGTGCATGGGCACGACGGCGTGCGGGCTTACTGGACGCGGCAGTGGGGGATGGTCGATCCGCATGTGGAGCCGGTGGCGTTCTCGGCGGGAGTCGACGGCGCGACGGTGGTCGAGGTTCACCAGGTGGTGCGGGATCTGAGCGGCCATGTGCTGCTCGACCGGATGGTGGGGCACATCTTTCGCGTCGAAGAGGGAAAGATTCGGCGCTTCGATATCCGCGAGGAATAACCCGGACTGGGCTACGCGGGCGGCGCAGCGGGAGGCGGAATTTCGAGCGCGCCGGTCAGTTCCGCGACCCGGGCGACGTGATGGCGCGCGCACCATTGCTCGAGACCCTGGGCGATGCGCTCGGTGGCGCGTGGATCGGCGTAGCTGGCTGTTCCGACCTGAACAGCGGTGGCGCCGGCCAGCAGGAACTCGACGGCGTCTTCCGGCGTGGTGATGCCGCCGAGCCCAAGGACAGGAATCTTCACGGCACGCGTGGCTTCCCACACCATGCGCACGGCGATGGGCTTGATGGCGGGGCCGGAGAGGCCGCCGGTGGTGTTGGCGAGTCGCGGGCGGCGCGTCTCCACGTCGATGAGCATGGCCAGGAAGGTGTTGACGAGGGAAAGCGCGTCGGCTCCGGCATCTTCGGCGGCACGAGCCACGGCCGCGATGGAGGTGACGTTCGGCGAGAGCTTGACGATCAGCGGCCGCGTGGACTTCTTCTTCGCCTGCGACACCAGATCGGAAAGCATGGCGGCATCCGAACCAAAGACGATGCCGCCGTCGCGGGTGTTGGGGCAGGAGACGTTGAGCTCGTAGGCGGCGATGCCCTCGGCCGCGTTCAGTTTCTCGATGACCGCGAGATAGTCGTCGACCTGATAGCCGAAGACATTCGCGATGACCGCGCAGCCGGGGTAACGGCGAAGCGGAGGCAGCTTTTCCGCAATGAACCGGTCGACGCCGATGTTCTGCAGGCCGATGGCGTTGATCATGCCCGCGGTCGTCTCGAGAAGGCGGGGCGCCTGATTGCCGCGCATGGGCTCGCGCGAGAGGCCTTTGGTGACGAGGCCGCCGATACGGCGCAGCGACACGACCTCTTCGAACTCAATGCCGTAGCCGAAGGTGCCGCTGGCGGCGATGACCGGATTGACGAGGTCGATGCCGGCGAACTGGACGCGCATGTTGGGCTTCATGCGAGTGGCCTCCGGCCATTCGCAGCATGCAGCCGACAGCAGTCAGCAGTTAGCCGAAAAGCGGCGGGACTCTGCGAGCGTCTTCGTGTCTTCCGATGTGCGTCGCGCTGCATCATGGATGGGAGGGCGCCTGAGGGGCCGCAGGGTGCGCGGGAGCGGCGTGGTGCGCCGGTTTGGCATGGTGCGGGCTGGGCGCCACCGCTTCACGCGGGTAAGTCACCGCGGCTTCCGGCTTCAGGGCTTCTGTACGAACATGACCGACCGACGCCGACGGCTGATTGATGCCGAGCAAGGCCGCGAACGTCGCAGCGATGTCGACGGGCTGGGCGGGGTTGAGGTAGACGCCGGGGGCGAACGGCGCCCCGTAAAAGCCGAGCGGCACATGGCGATCGTAGGAGTAAGGCGTGAAGTGATTCGTCCCGTGCGTAACGGCCATTTGGAATGCGGTGGGAATGACCATGATGTACCACCCGCCGTTGGGCGAGTAGCTGTGGGCCAGCAGTTCTCCCCAGGGCGTGGGCGGCCACGGACCATCGGCGAGCTGCTGGCGGGTATAGCTGCGGAACATCTCTGCTGTCGGCGGCAGACGGGTGGTGGAAGGCAGAATGGGCGGATTGCCGGTACCGGCGATCGGGGTATCGCTGGGGGGAGGCACAGGCGTCTTCGGCGCGAGGGAAGCGAATGCCCCGGGCAGCGCCTGCTGCACAGCCTGCTCGGCTTCCTGCTCGATGATGCCTGCCTTCATGAACTCCGATTCATTGAGCGAGATGTACGGCAGATCCTCGTGAGGCAGGACGTATTCGATCTTCTCGCCGGGAGAAAACTTCATGTTGATGGCGTAATTGAGCGACGCGATCACCTTCGTCAGGTCGATATTGGCGGCGTTCAGGCCGTAGCCCGCAGAGGTTGCAGGAAGGGGCGCGATGCCATGGTCGGCGGTGAGCGCGATCCAGACGTTGCCGAGGCCGCCGGGAATGTTTTTGTCGAGCCAGGTGAAGAATGCGTCGAGCTGCGTGTCGAGGGCGTCGACCATCTGCTGTTCGTCGGGAGAATCCGGGCCGGAGCCATGGCCCATGATGTCGTTCGCGGAAAGCGAGAGGGTCAGCAGATCGGTGACCTTGCCCTGACCGAGTTGTTCGCCCTGAATGAGCGCTTCGGCAAAATCGAGTTCGTAGGTGTTGGCTGCCGGCGTTTTGCCAACGTCCTCATAGAAGTTTTTTGTGTCGGCGGCGTTCGCTGCCTGCTCCGCCTGGGCGATTTCGGCGCCGCTGTTGAAGGTGTTCACCCAGTCGGGAAGTTGCGGCATGTAAAATGATGATGTGATCCAGTAGCCGGAGGCGGGATCGATCCAGAAGGCACCGTTGGCAGCGGCTCCGGCGGTCAGGATGGCGGCGCGATCCTTGAGCGAAATGCCGAAGACTTTCGATTGTCCCTGCGTGGCGAGGCGCAGCTCATCGCCGACGGTCGAGGCGAGGAGATTGAGCGGCGAGCTGCCGGTCACGTATTTCGCATTGGGCGGAATGCTCGATGCGGGCAGGCCGACGAGCTGGTATCGCTCGTCTTCTACGGAGCTGACGGGGCGCTGCTGATTGCGGCTCAGGTCCCACCAGCTGTTGCTCGCGATGCCATGGCCGTCGGTGTAAGCGCCGGTGCCGATGGTGGCGTGACCGGGCGCGGTTTTCGTGTTGGCGTAGTCGTAATAGCAGCTGGAGAAGTACGCGCCGTGATCGAGGAAGAGATCGAAGCCCTTTCCCTTGAAATCGGCGCGCCAGCGGTCGAGGTAATCGCCGCGAAACTGATCGATGACAAGGATGATGGCCAGCTTGGGGTGGTCGTTGTAAGCGCTGAAGGGAAGAACCGGCTCGCGCGCGGCTTCGTGGCGAGAATGCGTGGCTGCTGGAGCGGCTGCATCGGGGGATTGCGTGGTTTGCGCGGAAGCGTAAGGCGCAATCACGATGACAGCCAGCAGGAGGGAGGCAATGCGCGGAAGCTTCATAGGATCAACTTCAACGGTAGCAAAAAATCGCGCGGTGAAGCACGCACTTGCGGCCTTCCCCGCGGAGCAGGAAGGAAGCCGCTCGGCGCAGACCTGATCGGTTGCCGTTCGATCGCCGGGGACAACCACGCAACCGATGAGGGACATCTGCTGGTGTAAGGCAGAAACCCCGCAACCCGCCAATGGCCACCGCTGCTCGCTCCTCCCGCACCCACCGTATTCACCGCCGCGAGCTGATCATCGCCATTGCGATCGCCGCAGTGATGGTAACGGTGCATCTGCTCTTCTTTTTTTGGCCGTTTCGCTACCGCGAGGTCCACCCCCTGCTCGAGCGCACTTTTCGCAGCAAAGTCGATGTTCGGCATTACCACCGCATGTATCTTCCGCGTCCCGGATTCGTTGCGGAAGACGTGACGTTCTACCGCCATGGCGACACGCACATCCCTCCGCTGGCGACGATGTCGCGGATGACAGTCAGCGGCACCTGGCTGGGTCTCATCTTCCATCCGCACGAGCTGCGGGAGATTCGCCTGGAGGAGCTGCACGTCCAGATTCCGCCGCCGGGCACGACAGCACGGGGCATGGATTTCGATCAGGGCGTCGTCAGCGCGTCGCAGTCAAAAATGGTGATCGACACCATTGTGTCCGACCACACCACGCTCGACTTCCTGCGGCACGGCGGGCCGCCCTTGCGTTTCGACTTCGGCCAGTTGCAGGTGAATCACATTCGGCAAGGCCAGCCATTCACGTTTTCCGCCGAAATAGCGACGCCGGAGCCGCAGGGCTTGATCGTTGCCGACGGGTCGATCGGACCGATCCACACCAACAATTACGCGGCCACGCCGGTGAGCGGCAACTACACGCTGGCGCACAGCGATCTGCGCGGGATTGATGGCATCACCGGCCATGCGAAGGCGACGGGCCATTACAGCGGCACGTTCTTCGCCGTTCATGTAGCGGGCACCGCGCTCATCCCCGACTTCCGCGCCGGGGATGCGCACCAGGTGGCGCTCGACGCGTCGTATCAGGTCATCGTCAACGGGCAGCATGGCGATGTGCAGATTCTCAACACGCAGATTCGCACGGGCAAAAGCGTCATCACGGTCGCCGGCTCGGTCGCGGGAAACCCGAAAACGGTGTCGCTGCAGTTTGGCACAGAGGGCAGCCGGCTGCAGCAGTTGCTCGATCTCGTGGAGCAGAGCGAATCCACGATAGACGGGAATGTTCGGTTCAACGCAGCCGCCGACTTCACCACTGGCCCGGGGTCATTTTTGAAGCGCCTCAATCTGACGGGCGACATCACGCTCGACCAGCTGTATTTCCTCACGGAGAAGCAGCGTACGGTGGATGCCTTCAGCGCCCGGGTGCGGCAGAATCCTCCCGGCGAGGCGAAGGGGGACTCCGATCCATCGCTTGTTTATGCCTCGGCTTCGTCGCACACGCGATTCAGGGATGGGATCGCTTATCTGCCGGATATCCAGGTGGCGCTGCCCGGCGCCCAGGCGAAGCTGCACGGCACCTTCAACCTGCTCAACACCGACATCCATCTCACGGGCAGCGCCGCCCTCCAGAAGAGCCTTTCTCACGCAGCGACGGGATGGAAAGCGGTACTGCTGAAACCGCTCAGCCCGTTTTTTAAGAAAAAGGATGCGGGCGCGGTCGTTGCCATCGCGGTCACCGGCACGGCGCAGAAGCCAAACCTCAAGCAGAACATTCTGCATACCAAGTGATGGCCGGGGCCGCGCAGCCTGGGTCGCGAAGTTCCGGTTGTCAGGTGCGCCCGACGCGGAGTAGTCTGCCTGCGTGGTCTACTCAAACGATTGAGGAAGGTTGGACGAAATGGCCTTCACCGCGGGACCCACGCGTCTGATCGTGGTTACGTTGCTGGCGATTCAGGCCGCGCTGGTCGTCGTGATGGTGCATCGCGAGTCGCTCACGTTCGACGAAGACGACCACATGTTCGCGGGCTACATGATGTGGAAGACCGCGGATTACGGGCTGAACCCCGAGCATCCGCCGCTGGTGAAGCTGCTGGCAGCGGTTCCGGTGCTCGGCGAAAAGCTCTGGATTCCGCCGCTCCAGGGGCGTTCGTTCAAGGAAGAAGCCTATCTCGATGGGCGCGACTGGCTGGCGCGCAATGATGGAGCCAGCCAGAGGCTGGTCTTCCGCATGCGCCTCGCCGTGGGACTGCTGGCATGGGGCTTGTCTCTGGTCGTCTTCTTTGCGGCGCGGGAGTGGTTTGGAATCAGCGCGGCGCTGATCGCTCTCACCCTGCTGGTGTTCGACCCGAATATCATGGGGCACTCGGCGCTGGTGACCACGGATATCGGCGTCACGCTGTTCTTTCTTGCGTCGATTCTCGCGTTCTACCGCTATGTCGCGCGGCCGTCGGTGGCGCGGCTGGTGATCGCGGGGATGGTGGCTGGATTGCTGGCCGCGACCAAGCATTCCGGCATTCTGCTGCTGCCCATGCTGCTGCCGGTGCTGGTTTACGAGATCGCGCGGGCGGACCGAGGCACGCGATGGCGGCAGGGGTTGCGCCTATGCGGAGGGCTGGCCGCCATCGTGGTGATTGCCAGCGTTGTGCTGTGGGCATTCTATGGGTTCCGCTACGCGGCGCGGCCGGCGGGACGGGCGCTGAACCCCTCCTTCGCGGCTTATACCGAGCATCTGAGCCGCTTTGATTCCGGCGTGCTGCGCGGCGTGGGCCACCTGCACCTGCTGCCCGAGTCGTACCTGATGGGGCTCGCCGATGTGAAGCATATGGCGGAGTTCTATCCCACCTACATCTTCGGCCAGGTGCACGCGCACGGCGTTTGGTTCTATTTCCCGTCTGTCATTCTCATCAAGACGACGCTGGGCCTGCTGGCGCTGACTGCGCTGGCGCTGTGGGCGGCGCTGAGCGGAAAGCTGGGACGAACACGCGAACTGGTGTGGTTGATTGCACCCGGGGCGGTCTACCTGCTGATCGCGATGGCCAGCGGCATCGACATTGGGGCGCGGCATATTCTCCCGCTCTACGCGATGGCCTGCATCCTGGCGGCGGCAGGGGCGGCGGCGCTGGGCGCGCGCTCCCGAGAATGGACGTGGGTTATGGGCATCCTGATTGCCGCTCACATCGCTTCTTCGTTGCTGACGTATCCAAACCAGATTGCCTACGCGAACGAAGCGTGGGGCGGGGCGAAAAACACGCACAACCTGCTGAGCGACGCGAATGTGGACTGGGCGCAGCAACTCTATCAGGTGAAGGCGTGGCAGGACCGGCATCCACGCGAGGAATGCTGGTTCGCCTATTTTGCGCGGCCGGAGATCGATCCGGCTGTCTACGGCATCCACTGCCACGCGCTGCCGACGATCGATACGCTTTGGCTCGGCGGATGGGAGATCACGCCACCCGTGATTGAGGGAACCGTGCTGATCAGCGCGGGCGATTTAAGCGGGTGTGAATGGCCGAGCGGCCAGCTGAATCCCTACCGCGACTTTCAGAAGCTAAAGCCGGATGAGGTGATTGACGACAGCGTCTTCGTGTATCGCGGATCGCTCCATGCGGAACAGGCGGCTGCGCTGGACCGGCAACTGGCGGTGTGGCAGCTTCTCGGTCGCCACCAGGCGGCGGCAGCGGTGGCACTCGCGCAGGAAGCCGTGTCCTTCGCGCCGGGCGATCTTTTCGCTGAGACCGCTTTAGGGGATGCGGAGGCAGCGTCAGGCAACAAAGACGCGGCGCGGACCGCGTGGACCTCCGCGCTGAACGCGGCTCGACAACTGGAGCCGGATGCGCAGTTGAGCTATGTGCCGGGCCTCGAGCGAAGACTGGGCAGAATGTGACCGGCAGCGCGGACAGGAGCGGAAAGAGGCTTAGAAGTTGAAGAACTTCTCGCGCAGCGCAGCTTCGTATGCCTTTTTAGCAGCTTTCGCGCGAGTCCGCGCCTCTTCCTCAGCCAGACCTGCGTTCTCCCACTGGTCGACTTCAGCCAGATCGTGGTTGACGGACGCGAGTCGTTCTTCAAGGCGAATCGCGGCAATCCAATCCTCGATCGCATCCTTGTACTGAGTCTGCATCGCGTCCAGGTCGGAAATCTCAACAGGCATGGCCAGCCCTCCATGCCGGCAATTTATGCACGCAAGATGAATGGATGATGTATGCGCAGCGCCGCCGAGCTGGGCCGGCGCCGCCAGCGGGCCCTCATGCCAGCGCGAGGTTGATGTTCTCGATGGCTTCGTCGATTTCCGCGTTGTTCTTGTAGCCCACCGTCACGCTGTCGACGTTGGCATTGCGGAAGGCAAAGCGCATGGCCTTCTGGCGATCTTCGCGGCTGAAGACGCCTTCGCCGACGAGTTTCATGCTGATGACGCCCATGCCGGCGGCCTTCGCCTGGTGAATATGGCTGACCACCTCCGGCACGTTGCCGCGTCCGGGCCCGTCAGCGATCTCCGTATCCATGCGGGTGCCGTTGTGGTTCACGCGGATCATCGCGACCTGCAGCCAGTCGAAAGCCGGTACCTGGCGGAGCGCGGGCAGGCCGTGGACGGACGCGCCCCGGCTGATGACAGCCCCGCGTTTCTGGGCGACGATCACGGCGTCCTGCCAGTGGCGCGTTTCGTTTACCCAATTGCCGTCGTGCTGCCAGTGGAGCAGCAGGATGTCGAAGTAGTCGCTCCTGATCTGGGTGCGCAATTCGTCGATTTTCTGCTGCGGGTCCATCGAATCGAAGGTCGTCACCTTGGTCATGAGGCGATAACTGTCGCGGGGAAGGCCGCGCAGGGCGATGCCCAGCATGGAGTGCATTTCGCCGTAGGAATCTGAGGTTTCGAAGAAGCGGACGCCCTGATCGTAGGCGTGGCGCACGAGGCGGTTGAAACCGTCCTGGCCCAGGTTGCGCTGCACCGCGCCACTGAAGCTGCCGGTGCCAAAGGCGAGACGCGTGACTTTCACGTCGCTTTTGCCGAGGGCGACCCAGTCGGTTGCGGTTTGCTTTTCGGCCGCCAGCGGAAGGGTGCCGAGTCCGGCCAGAGCGCCTGCTGCGGCTCCGGTCCTGAGAAAATCTCGCCTGGAAAACTGGGTCATAAATACCCTCGATAGGCGGCATCGTAGCACAGGTCTGTGGAAAGAAGGCGGAGCGGCACTTGCGCTTCTGTTGATCACATCGATGAAATGATGGAGATGGCCGTGCACTCGGCCCTAAAGTTGCATCTACCAGGATGAGGTTCCCTATGCCTGGCCGCATGTCCAACAATACCGTTCTTATCGTTGACGACGATCAGGCGATCACGGATACGCTTGCCGTGATCTTCCGAATGCACGGTTACGATGCGCGAGTCGCGTATTCAGCCGAGCAGGCCATTGAATCCATTGCCTCTTGCGTGCCCGATTTAGCGCTGCTGGACGTGAATTTGCCGGGAATGAACGGAATCGACCTGGCGATTGTGCTGAAGGCCAATCATCCGGAATGCCACCTCCTGCTGGTTTCCGGTCACGCCAGCACGCGCAGCCTGCTGGAAGAAGCTGCAAAAAAAGGCTTCATCTTCGACATTCTTTCGAAGCCGATTCATCCCACGTTCATCCTGGAGCGGGTGAAGGACCTGCTGTCGTCTGCCCGAGCGGCTGCGACACCGGCGCTGACGGATTATCCGGCTCCGGTGAGCTGATCGGGACTGCGCCGGGATTAGCTGATCTCGAAGATGTTCTCGGACTTTTGCGCCTGCGCCATCGCCCGTTCTGCCAGGTGGCTGGCGACAGCGTAGAACTGCGCCGCGTGAGGTGAGTCAGGCCCTGCCAGCGCGACCGGCATCCCGGTATCGCCACCATGGCGGATCTCCGGGAGCAATTCCACCGATCCAAGAAACGGGATATTGAACTGGCGGGCCGTCCGCTCGGCGCCACCGCGCGAGAAGATGTCGATCTCGTGATGGCAGTGCGGGCAGGTGAAGTGGCTCATGTTCTCGACGATGCCCAGCACTTCGACATTGACCTGATGAAACATTTCCAGCGCCTTGCGGGCGTCCTGGAGCGCGACGTCGGACGGGGTGGATACCACGACGGCGCCGGTGAGCGGAACGGTCTGGACCAGGGAGATGACCACGTCGCCGGTGCCAGGAGGCAGATCGATGAGCAGGATGTCGAGCTCGCCCCACTCCACCTGCTGGAGGAACTGGCGGATGATCTGGTGCAACATGGGGCCGCGCATCACCAGCGGCTTGTCGCCGGGCGAGATGAAGCCGATGGAAATGACCTTGACGCCATGTGCGACGTTGGGCTCGATCTGATTGTTGGGCAGGATAGACGGCTGGCGCGATGTTCCCATCATGAGGGGAACATTGGGACCGTAGATGTCGGCGTCGATGAGGCCGACCTTGTGGCCGAGCTTCGCCAGCGCAATGGCCAAATTGACGGCGAGCGTCGTCTTTCCTACGCCGCCTTTGCCGGATCCGATGGCGACAATGGACTGCACGCCGGGAAGCGCGGTGGGCGGAGGCGGAGTGTGCGGATGAGCCATATCTTCAGGGTACAGCGATCAGGGTACAAACTGGCAGGGCAAACGACATTGCAGCCCCAACCACGGTTCGGGGTTAGATCGTTGTCGCCTCAAATTTGGGGATGTGACGGCGTTTGGCTTCGGCTTCGCGCATCTCGCGGCGGCGGCCAGCGTCCTGGTAGCGGCGCTTTTCGTCGTCGGTCTCCGAACCGAGCGGCGGAACGGGAACGCGGCGGCTCTGCGAATCGATGGCGACAAAGGTGAGGTAGGCCGACGCGACGTGGCGATGAATGCCGGCGAGCGCGTTTTCGACCCAGACCTTCACGCCGACTTCCATGGAGGTTTTGAACGCGCGATTCACCGACGATTTGAGGATCAGCAAATCGCCGACGTGCACGGGAGCGATGAAGTCGATGTGCTCCATGGAAGCGGTGACGACGTGGGTGCGGGCGTGGCGATAGGCGGCCATGGCGCCGACGAGATCGATGAAATGCATGAGGCGTCCGCCCAGCAGGTTGCCCAGCGTGTTGGTGTCGTTGGGCAGCACCAGCTCGGTCATCTCCGACTGCGACTGAGCGACAGTGCGCACGGGCAGCGCGGGGCCGTTCAACTCCATGCGGTTCTCCTTGTCTCTCTTTAGAGTACGGGGCGGAGAGCCGCTGCGCCAAGTTCGAGCTATTCCTTCGAGAGCGCCTTCGATTCCGCCGTGGTGAGGATGCGCACCTGGGAGCCGAAGCGCCGGTAGCCGCGGAACTCGAACTCATTGAGCACAGCCTGGTGCCTGCCTTCGCGCAGGCTGACCGCGCCTCGTGCGGGCATCAGATAGTCGTGGCCGTTGATGGTCACCCAGCTGTAATCGACCGAGATGCTCGAAGCCCGCACGGCCAGTGTATTCGGGATGTTGTCGGCATCGATGGATATACGCCGGATGCTGTGCGTGGCGGCGTCGAGGTACACTTCGCCGTGAAAAGCTACCGCCAGCTGGCGGTTGTTTTCCCCGGTCAGATCCAGCTGCGAGTGGGCCAGGTCCACCTTGAAAGCGAACACCTGCGCCGGCTGGCCGTCGATCACATCGGCTTCCTTCCAGGTGAACTGCGCCTGCGCCGCCGGATCGAACACCAGCCTGAACATGCCGCCGAACTCGCCCACCGAATGGGCGAAGTTCAAATCGGCAGGTTCCACGGAGGTTTTCTGGCCGTTCAGCTCGAGCACGGTGCGCGACTCCTGATGATCGAGGTAGCGCATCCTCTGCACCATGGTGTCTTTGTGCCGCCAGTCACCCATGCCCGAGGGGTCGAGACGATCGAAGACCAGCGTGATCAGCCGCTCGGAGTCTGACACCCCCTTCAACCAGGCGCAAATCCGACAGCTTGACGGGAACCTCGTTGTCGGTGACCACCAGGTCGGAAGGTTTCAAATCGAGGATGGGTTTGCCGCTCTTCGTTCGGACCACCAGATCCAGCGAGACCTCGTCCACCGGGTGCTCAGCGTTGGCGTTGGGGATGGCTGCGTTCCGGACTGCTGCGTCGCGCTGTTGGCTCCGGCAGGTGTGCCGGTCTGCGCCGGCGGGTTGGCCGATTGAGCCAGGGCTGACGGCCCGTGCGCCGGCGCCAGCATGGTGAGGACGCAAAAGATCGACAATGCAGGACACGGGGAGCGAAAGATCCGAGAAACAATAACGGGGACCCCCTTCGGCCGCGAACGGTGAGGAGTGGTTGTGGGAGGCAGCCGGAACCGCAGGACTACGATATTCCCCAGCTTCGGGGAATCACAAGTCACAGCGCGTGCGGAATGCCGAACGCCTGGATGGCCTGTTTTGCATGCGGAGGCCCCGCCAGGGAATCATAGAAAATGCATGGACAAGATCGCAGGATTGAAAGAGATTTTGGAGCAGGATCCGAAGAACGCCTTTGCTCGTTACGGCCTGGCGATGGAACTGGCGGGTCAGGGCCAGACCGAGGCGGCGCTGGCGGAATTCGACCGGCTGCTGGCCGATCATCCGGACTATGCCGCGGGGCATTTCATGTCCGCACAAACTCTGGCCAGGGCTGGCCGAGCCGCAGACGCCAAACAGCGACTGGTGGACGGCATTGCGTGTGCGCGGCGAACCGGCAACCAGCACGCGCAAAGCGAGATGCAGGCCATGCTCGACGAAATGGAAGTGCCGGAATAGATCGCCGGGCCCGCGCGGGCGTAAGTTGGCGCGCTGCGCCAACGCCTGGCATCGAGGAAACTGCGTTTAGAAAAATTTTGGGCTTGCTCTCCGGAGTCCGCGGCGCGAGCATAATGTCTCCATCATGAGAATTCCCCTGTTTCCCCTGGAGACCGTGCTTTTTCCCGGGACGGCGCTCCCGCTGCACATCTTCGAGGAGCGGTACCGCGAGATGATCGGCGAGTGCCTGGCGAAGGATCTGGCGTTCGGCGTGGTGCGGGCGGACGGGGAGAAACTGGCCCTGATCGGCTGCACAGCGAAGGTGGTGCGCGTGCTGGAGCGCTATGCCGACGGGCGGATGGATATCTTGTGCGAAGGCGGCCGGCGGTTTGAAATCGAAGCGCTCGACGAGTCCCGCCGTTTTCTGCAGGCGGACGTGGATCATTTCGATGATGATGCCGGCGAGAACTCGACGCGTCCCCAGCGCGAAGAATGCGCCGCGCTGCATTTCGCCACGCTGCAGATGGCTGGCATTGAAATGCCGGCGATTCACCTGGATCTGAACGCGCCCGTCGCTTTTCAGCTTGCGGATGCGCTGCCATCGGATCTGGGGTTCAAGCAGCAACTGCTCGCCAGCCGCTCGGACGCAGACCGGACGACGCGGCTGCGCGACTTCTACAACGATCTTTTGCCGATACTGCGCAGTGCTGCCGGGAGCGCGCCGGCCGGACCGGTGATGTAACTGCATTTGAAACGGGCCGTACACCTCGAGCGTCCAATAAGAGAATTGCCGCGTCCACGGGGACGGACCAACCAGCGGGAGCCAGGATGGGGAATCGACAGACTGTACTAGGTGAAGCTGCGAAGCGCACAGGCGGTTCAGGGGCGCCGCATTCGGCTGCGCATTTGCCGCAGACGCTGGGAGAACTGCGCGCGAGCCGCGATTTCCCTGAAGCGCGCCTGCGCACGCGCACCGTCAAGGATGAATTGCGCGAAAATCTGATTTGCCGGCTGCGGACGCGGGAAGCGATCTTCCCCGGCATCATCGGCTACGAAGATACGGTGGTGCCGCAAATCGTCAACGCGGTGCTTTCGCGGCAGAATTTTATTCTGCTCGGCCTGCGCGGCCAGGCGAAAAGCAGGATTCTTCGTGCGCTGACGGCACTGCTCGACGAGCGCATGCCTTATGTGGCGGGGTGCGAGATTCGCGATAATCCCTATCTGCCTCTGTGCCGGCGCTGCCGCGACCTGATCACCGAGCAGGGAGACGCCACGCCTGTGGGGTGGGTGTCGCGCCAGGACCGCTATGTCGAGAAGCTGGCCACGCCGGATGTGACGGTGGCGGACCTGATCGGCGATCTCGATCCCATTAAGGCGGCGCGCGGCGGGCACGACCTGGCCAGCGAGATGACGATGCACTATGGGTTGCTGCCACGGGCCAACCGCGGCATCTTTGCCGTGAACGAATTGCCCGACCTTGCCGGCAAGATTCAGGTGGCGCTGTTCAACATCATGCAGGAAGGCGATGTGCAGATTAAGGGTTACCCGGTGCGGCTTGAGCTGGACGTCGCGCTGGTGTTCAGCGCGAATCCCGAGGACTACACGGCGCGCGGCAAGATCGTCACGCCGCTGAAGGATCGCATTGGATCGGAGATTCGCACGCATTATCCGGAGACGCTGGAAGAGGGCATCGCGATCACGGCGCAGGAAGCGTGGACAGAGCGCGAGCTGGGCGAGGCGCTGATTCCGGCGTATCTGCGGGAAGTGATCGAACAGGTTGCCTTCACGGCGCGCGAAGACAAGAAAGTGGACAAGCGCAGCGGGGTCAGCCAGCGCCTGCCCATCTCGACTCTGGAGCTGGCGGTTTCCAACGCCGAGCGGCGTGCGCTGCTGCATGGTGAAGGGCGGGTTGCGCCGCGGGTGGGGGATCTCTACACCGCGCTGCCGGGCATCACGGGCAAACTGGAGCTGGAATACGAGGGCGAGATGAAAGGCGCGGACACAGTGGTGCGCGACATTGTGCGCGCGGCGATCGGCAAGGTCTTCGACAAGTACTTCGGCGAGGTGAATACGCAACAGATTGAGCAGTGGTTCAACCTGGGCGGCACGGTGAAGATTTCCGACGAGCAGCCTGCCAGGGCGACGATGGACGGGCTGAAACAGATTCAGGGGCTCGTGGAGAAGCTGGCGCCGCTTGGGGTGAAGAGCAACGATCCGCCGGAAGTGGTCACCGCGGCCGCGGAGTTTCTGCTGGAGGGCATGTGCGCGCACCGGCGCATCAGCCGCAACGAGGAGCGGAGTTTCTCCGCGCAGCGCAAGCCGCAGGAAAAGAGCCCGGAGCGCGTGGAAGCGGAACGCGATTACGAGCAGTGGCAAACGCGGCGGTCGCGGAGAGGAAGCTTTAACTGAGCGGGTCAGCGAGTCTGCAAGTCAGCAAGTCAGCGCGCCGGTGGCGACCTGTATCGCGTCTGATAGCTGACTGGCGAACCTGCTGACCAGCTGACAGGCTGTATTCATGAAGAGTGTTCGCTACACAAAATTCACGGGCGATCTGGCCAGCGAAGTGGATATGGAGGACCTGCTCAAGGCGCTCTCCGACTATCTGCTGGATTCCGGATTTCAGAATCCCTTCGCCGAGTTCCAGGATCTCAGCCAGACGATGGAGGATCTGCGCGAGGCGCTGCGGCGCGCTCTCGAGCAGGGCGATGCATTCGACCAGAATATCCAGCAGAAGATCGATGCAATGGCCGCGGAAGGCCGGCTCGACGAGCTGATCGACAAGCTCATCGAGCGCATGGAGCGCGAGAACTATATTTCCACCGAGCAGGCGCAGAACGATGCTCAGACGTCGCAGTCGGCCGGACAAACCGGCAGCGCGCAGACGGATGCGCGTTTCGAAGTGACGGACAAGAGCCTGGATTTTCTCGGCTACAAGACGCTGCGAGATCTGCTTGGGTCGCTGGGGAAATCCAATTTCGGCCGCCACGATACGCGCCACTGGGCGACGGGCGTGGAGACCAGCGGCGGCTCGCAGCCGTGGGAATTCGGCGACACGCTCAATCTCGACGCGCCGGCCACGCTGCGGTCAGCAATCGCGCGCGAGGGGCTGACGCTGCCGCTGAACATTGAATACAGCGATTTGCAGGTGCATCAGTCGGAGTATCAAAGCTCGTGCGCGACGGTGGTGATGCTCGACTGCTCCCACTCGATGATTCTTTATGGCGAAGACCGCTTCACACCGGCGAAGAAGGTCGCCATGGCCATGGCGCACCTGATCCGGACGCAATACCCGGGCGACACGCTTTCGCTGGTGCTTTTCCACGATTCGGCGGAAGAGATGCCTGTCTCGCAACTGGCGCGCGTGAAAGTCGGCCCGTATTACACGAACACGCGCGAGGGCCTGCGGCTGGCGCAGCGCATTCTGCAGCGGCAGCGCAAGGACATGAAGCAGATTGTGATGATCACCGATGGAAAACCGTCGGCGCTCACCCTGCCCGACGGCCGCATCTACAAAAACGCCTTCGGGCTGGATCCGCTGGTGGTGAGCGAGACCCTTCAGGAAGTGTCGCGCTGCAAGCGGCAGAACATCATGATCAACACGTTCATGCTCGCCTCGGACTTCGGTCTGGTGCAGTTTGTGCAGAAGGTGACGCAGATGTGCAAAGGCAAGGCATACTTCACCACGCCCGAGACCCTGGGTGAATATTTGCTGATGGATTACATGCAGCGGCGGATGAAGACGATCCACTAGGGACTAGCGGTCCAGGCGGACGCGCTTCGCGCCGCTTCACGCGGGTTGCGCAATGAAACGCACCTGGAAGCCGCGCGGCGACGGATGGAAACCGGCTTCGCGCAAAGATTTGGCGAGAAAATGCTGGTGTGCGGGCTCTCCGTTGATGGTCGAGATCAGGAGACCGCCGTGGTGCCGCGTTTCGGGATTCTGTAACAGCTGTTGCGCGTATTCCGCAAGGAATGCGGCGAGACCGCGAGCCGTCGCCGAGCGGTCCGGTTCGTCGAGGGGCAGAAAGACCTGCAGGCTGGGGTTGTTGCGGCGCAGGTACGCCACCAGATCGCCGTTGCGCAACACTACGCTGGCGCCGACGGAGCGCGTGAGTGAGATCGCACCGTCGCTGGAGAGCGAATCCGGCTGCGGCCAGCGAAGAATACTGCCCCAGGGATTGGCCGGATCGGCCGCGGCCAGCATCACCATCTCGGCGCTTTCGGGAGTGGTGGTGCGCAGGGAACGCAGCAGCTCGACGGCGGCCGGCAACGCAAACTGCGCTGCTCCCAGGCCAGCGACGAAGTATCCCCGTCGCACGCGCCCTGCGGCCTCCATCGCCTTCAAAACCTGATAGACAGCGCTGAAGCCGCCGGGAAGGTTCTCCTGCTCGGCGGTTTCTCGCGTCACGATACCGTGCCGCCTGAGCAATTGGAGCGCTGTCGCGTGGCTCCATGCGGTTTGCGCCGAGGAAGTGTCGCGGCTGATGGCCGGGACCAGCGTCCATCGCCCCTGCGCACTGGGAGGCGTGGTGCGGCGCGAACGGAAGGAGGGCTGGTTGTGCGCGCGTTTCGAAGGACGCGTGCTCTCCGGTTTGGCGGTATACGCGCGCAACGCGTGGAGCGTATCGTTAGTCACCAGGCCGCGCCAGACCAGCTCCCAGAGCGCATCAACCGTTTCGCCGGGATAACCATCCCCGATCGCCTCGTGGAGTTGAGCAAAGAAGAGCGCGCCTCCGCTGGCGAGCGTGGCGAGGATCGCCCCTTCGCGCGGGCTCGGCGGCTCCGCAGGCTGCACGGTCGGCGGCAGGAGGACGCCCATCTGATCGGCGAGATAGAGCGCAATGCGGCCGTCCCGTTCGCCCAGGGAATCGATGCCGGACCAGACGACTTCGCCAGCAGCGATGAGCGTGTCGAGGTCTGCGGGAGCATAGCGGGCGAGACGCGCGGGAAGAATCTGCGATTCGAGCAGGGAGGCCGGCAGGGGCGCCTCCT
>JBARMS010000097.1:0-2703 GCA_049802575.1 Acidobacteriaceae bacterium
CTCAAAGGCAATGCGTCCTCAGACCACGCGAAAACTCCTGATCGATACCGATACCGCGTCCGATGATGCTGTGGCGCTGATCATGGCGCTGCGCTCGCCGGACGTTCACGTGCTCGCGATCACTACCGTCGCCGGCAACGTCGATATCGAGCAGGCAACGCAGAATGCCCTCTACGCCGCCGAGCTTTGCGGTTCCACCGTTCCCGTCTTCATCGGAGCAGCCGCACCGCTAACCCGCCCATTCGAAGATGCTGTCTGGTTCCACGGGCGCGACGGACTCGGCGATCACGGATACAAACCGGCCGCGCGCACCGCCGCAGCGGGCTTTGCCGTGGACGCCATCGTGCGCACGGTAGAAGCCAACCCAGGCATAGAGATCATCACCCTGGGGCCATTGACCAACCTGGCTCTGGCGCTGCGGCAATCACCGCAACTGGCGGACAACGTGAGCCGGTGCGTGGTCATGGGCGGAGCGCCCTGTTGCGAAGGCAACGTCACGCCCGCGGCCGAATTCAATTTCTGGGTTGATCCCGAGGCAGCGCGTGTCGTCCTTCGCTCCCAGTTGCCCATCGAACTGGTTGGCTGGCAGCTCTCGCGCGGCGCAGCCGTGGTCAACGCCGCCGAAATGAAAGAGATCCTCGCCCTGGGGACCAGCTTCGCCGACTTCGCCATCCAATCGAACAGGACCGCCGTTACCGCCTTCAAAATCCAGACAGGAGAAGACGGCATCGCCTTGCCCGATCCCACCGCGATGGCCATTCTGCTCGACCCGTCGTTAGCGCGTGTTTCCTCCGATCACTACATGGACGTGCAGGTCGACAGCGGCATCACCCGCGGGATGAGCGTGATCGATCGCCTCGGCGTGGCTCCGGATGACAGAAATCGTGCCGTCTGGAGCGATGTCATCGCCCAGGGACGCAGGCAAAAAGTCATTTGGGAAATGGATATTCCCGGATGGAAGCAGGCGCTGCTTCGGGCTCTCCGCTGAGATGGCGATGAACGTCATCTTCGACACCGACCCATCGCCCGATGATGCGGTGGCCTTCTTGGCCGCCCTTGCTTCTCCTCAAGACCTGCGGGTGCTGGCCATCACCACGGTCGCCGGAAACGTTCCCCTGGAACTGACCTCGAAGAACGCGCGCAAAGCACTGGAGCTCGCGAAACGGACCGACATTCCTGTCTATGCTGGAGCCGCCGCGCCGTTCGTGCGCCCGCTGGTGACAGCAGAGCATGTCCACGGGCGCACCGGTTTCGATGGCTATGACTTGCCCGAACCCAAAACACCGCTGCGGCCTGGCTTTGCTCCCGAGGCTATCGTCGAGCTCGTCATGTCGCGGCCGCCCCAAGACGTAACGCTTTGTTGCCTGGCGCCATTAACCAATGTGGCGTTAGCCATGGCACGTGAACCGCGCCTGGCCACCCATCTGGCCGGCATCGTTCTGATGGGCGGCGCCATGTCCGAGGGAGGTAACATCACCGCCGCCGCGGAGTTCAATTTCTACGTCGATCCGGAGGCCGCGGCGCGAGTCCTCTCCAGCGGTGCCGCCATCACCATGATCCCGTTGGACTGCACCCACCAGGCGCTGATCACCGATGAACGCCTGGAGATGCTGCGCGCTGCGGGAACACCGGTAGGCACAGCCTTCTATCATCTATTGGAATGGAACAAGCGCTTCGACCGTGCCAAATACGGCTGGGCCGGCGGTCCGCTGCACGATGCAACCGTCACCGCCTATCTTCTGCAACCGCAATTGTTCACCGGCCGCCGCGTTCGTGTGGACATCGAATGCCAAAGCCCTCTGACCTTGGGCGCCAGCGTAATCGATTGGTGGAGCGTTAGCAGAAAACCCGCGAATGCGCTGGTCTTGCGCAGTATCGATGCCGAAGGCTACTTCCGCTTGATCTTCGAAAGACTGCTGCAACTTTGAACGACTGCGTTTTCGTGAGTGAAAAATCAATCTTTATGAATGGCCGAAAAGCAGATCAAGGTCGCGCCGGCCTTGCACGACACGGAGGATAAGCACGTCCTCGTTCTCAACACGGTAAACGATGAACATATTCACCCACGGCCATGCTGCGGCATCCGGGGGCAAAATCTTCATCCCGCGAACGTCCGATGTAAACGAAACCGGCGAGAAGTAGGAAACGGTTTGTGATGGTGTCGATGAGGCGGTTAGCAATCTCAATGCTCCCGCTTTCCTTCGCCGTGTAAAACCAGATGTCGTCAAGGTCGGCTTCGGCACGAAGCGCTACACGATGCGCCATTCAACGAGGCGTGGTGTTCAGTTCGGCCAGAAGGCGGGCGCGTCCTCGCTCCTTCACTTCCTGCGCGAGCTGCTCCATGGATTGCTGCGTGATCGCGCGGCCCTCTCCACGAGCAAGCGAAGCCCTGGCGTCATCGAGTGTGAGAAGAAATTCCACCCGCTGCCGCTCGCGTTCTTCCCACAATGCGAGCGCCTCCTGCACCGCATCCTGTTCTGAGTGCAGGCGTCCACTCTCAATGGCGCGGCGGGCGAAAGCTCTTTGGTCGGGGGTGAGCTGAACATCCATTCGCCTTTAGGTTAGGGGAAACCGCCGCCAGGGGCAAATCTGCCCGTGCGCTCACTACTTTGCCGGCGGCGCCGTCCGGTTAGTTTGCGGGCCCGGCTGGGGCAAAGAGCGCAGAGAATTCGGGGCCGTCACCAGCTTTTGCAGCAGGGCCAC
>JBARMS010000098.1:0-31330 GCA_049802575.1 Acidobacteriaceae bacterium
GGACACGCTCTTTCCGCAGAAGCAGCCGCCTCTGCACCTGACGTCGCACCCGGTGGCGGTAGCTGATCCACTGGCGGTTCGGCGCGATCCTACGTCGAGCACGATTTCGTTCATTATGCACGTGATGGTGATTACGGCCATCCTGTGGTTCACGCTGAGCATGCGCAATCATGTGGTGGTTCAGAAGGCCCAGGTGATCACGCCGATCACGTTCATTCGGCCTTATATTCCACCGGCGATCCCGGCGCCCAAGGCCATGGGCGGGGGCGGCGGAGGCGGCGCGCATCAGGTTGTGGAACCGACGAAGGGTCATCTGCCGCCTATGGTAAAAACGCCGACGGTGGCGCCGCAGATCCTGAAGATCGATAATCCAAAGATGCCGGCTCCGGCGGCCATACAGATGCCGCAGGCGGTGAAGCTGCCCGATAACGCGGCGATGCCTAATGTAGGCGCGCCGAACTCGCCACAGATCGCACTGGCGTCGCAGGGCAGCGGCAGCAACTCCGGATTCGGACAGGGCATGGGCGGTGGCATCGGCTCCGGACACGGCGGTGGACTGGGCGCAGGCATCGGCGGAGGCTACGGCGGTGGAGTCATGAGCGTGGGCGGAGGCGTGAGCGCGCCGCAGTTGATTCACTCCGTGCAGCCTGAGTTCACTGATGCGGCGAGGCAGGCCAAGTACACCGGCGTTGTCGAAATTCAGCTCATCGTCGACTCGTATGGCAATCCGCAGAGCATTGAGGTGGTCAAGCACCTGGGCATGGGTCTGGATCAGAAAGCAGTCGAGGCCGTGCAGCAGTATAAATTCCATCCGGCCATGTATCAGGGCCATCCGGTTCCGGTGCGGCTGGTGGTGGACGTGGATTTTCATCTGTACTGAGACTGGGCCATCTCGATTCAAAGCGGCGGGGCCTTCGTGGCTCCGCTGTTTTTTGTGGTCAGGGTGAATTCGGGCCGGTCGATTGCTTCCTTTCCGCCCTTACTCTGCATCTGAGGGGGCATAGCTCTGAGGAGTTTTCGGCTCCTGCCGACGTCCTATGTTCGAAATGGTACCTGTACGATTGCAGATCCTCCGGCGGACCCTGACGGTCCTCTTCCTTCTTCCGCTGTGTTTTAGTGCGGCAAGCGCCGGCGGCCAAACAACGCCTGCGTCCACGGCACAGGCGACACCGGGAAATTCTCCGGCGAACGAAGATTACACACGGCGCGAGATCCAGCCGAACCTGGGCGTCGATCGGGACCCGGTGCTCTCGCCGGATGCGGCTGATAACGGTCCGGTCACAGCGACGTCGGCGGTGACCGCGACCAAGGCGCAGGGAAGCAACGTCTACACGCTGCATGAAAACGTCGATGAAGTTCTGCTGCCGTGCACGGTGATCGATCAAAATGGAAATCTGATCACGGACCTGACGCAGAGGGACTTTCGGGTTTGGGAAGACAACGTTCCGCAGACGATCACTTCGTTCGATCATCGGGATGTGCCGGTTTCGCTGGGTATTCTGGTGGACAATTCCGGATCGATGCGGGACAAGCGCGATGCCGTGGATGCCGCGGCGCTGGAACTGGTGCGCGAATCGAATCCCGGGGACACGGCGTTTGTTGTGAACTTCAATGAGAAGGCGTATCTCGATCAGGGAATCACGTCGAATATCTCTTATCTGGAGCGCGGGCTTTCGCACTACGACGCACGCGGCGAGACGGCGATCTACGACGCAGTGGTTGCATCGGCTGACGAGTTGTCGCACCACGCGAAATCGCCGAAGCAGGTGCTGCTGGTGATTACGGACGGCGCCGACAATGCGTCGCGGATGAGCCTGGCGCAGGCTATCCGGCGCGTCCAGCAGCTCAACGGGCCGGTAGTCTACACGATCGGGCTGCTCTATGACGCAGACAGCAAGCAGGAGGCGCAGAACGCGAGGGACGCGCTGCAGGAACTGTCGAACGATACGGGTGGCTTTGCCTACTTCCCGAATTCCCTGCGCGATGTGAACTGGATCGCGACCGAAGTGGCGCATGTGATTCGGAACCAGTACACGGTCGGGTATCATTCGAGCAATCCGCCCAGCAATGGGGGATACCGACGGGTGCGCGTGGTGGCGGCAGAAGGCAAGCGGGGCGCGTTCATCGTGAAGACGCGGTCGGGTTATTATCCGCGCGAAATCAAACAAATGCAGAACGCCGTGCAGACCGCGCAGGACGTGAAGCCAGCCCAGCAGCAGCCCTGAGGGCGCGGCAGCCGTTCGAGCTCACATCCAAAGCCCGCGGCGCAGGCGCGCCGAGCCAGCTCAGTTCGCGGAGGGCGCGGCAGGCTGCTGCGAGCCTGCGCTCCGGGAGCGCCACTTGCGCGCCAGGGACTCATCGCTGAGAGCCTTGATGTAGACCCCGCCGACGACGGAGCGAGCCTGGAAGCCGACCTGCTTTCCGGTTTTGGTGTCGTACCAGTCCGTGAGCGGAACCCGGGATGGCGTTTCGCTGATCCACTTCACAACGGGATCGAGCAGGGCGTGGAACTGGGCGGGATCGCCGGCGAGCGTCGCAGTCCACAATTCCCAGTCGAGCTTGGTGTAGTCGGCGCGGCTGTCGAGGGGAAGGCCATAGCGATTCAGGTGGCTCTGGTAGAACGCTAATTCTGTCTGGCGAATCTGCGGGTCGAAAAGGTGCAGGCCGAGGAGCTGGTCCCACACCAGGTTGTACTTCTGGCTCCATGTGCCGGGACGGTCGAAGGCCAGCTTGTAGTGGTCGCCGTCGCGATCCATCTGCTCCCATTTCGAAGCCATGTCGTGCGCGGCTGCGAGGTAGTCATTCGCGACATCGGATTTGCCGAGACCGCGGGCCATGAGGGAATAGGCGCCGAGCCCTTCAATGGCTTTAATGGACAGGTTTGCGTTGTGGGCGAGATGTCCGGCGAAGTCGTCGGTGCAGAGCTGGTTTTCCGGGTCGAGCCCTTTGGCGCGCACATACTCAGCCCATTTGGTGAACTGCGGCCAGAACTCGCGAGCAACGTGCCAGTCCCCTTGCGTCTGGCCGAGGGCCGCGCCGAGGATCAGCAGGTTGCCGCTTTCCTCGATGGGCATCTGGTCTTCTTCGGTCTGTTCGCCGCCGCCGTATTCCTGGCCGTTCGCCAGCGGATAGCGGCCGAGATCGTGGGGAGCGAAGGGGAATTTCCAACGGGGCAGGGCCGCGTATTCGAGCACCGGCCGTACCTGCGCCTCGAGCAGTGCCGGATTGAAGAAGAGGAAAAACGGTGACGATGGGTAGAGGACGTCTACCGTGCCGATGTCGCCGTTCGAGAAATTCTCCTTGGCGAATAGCAGCGGAGCGCCGTTGAGGTCGGCGACGAGCGCGTGGGCGCCGAAGGTTTGACGATAGGCGAGGGTCGCCAGCTCGGCGTAACCATCGCCGCCGGCAAGGGTTAAGTCCGCGGTGAGCTCACGGTCGTAAGCCTCGCCACGGGTTTCGAGCGAGGAGTAATCGGCTGCGGCCTGCTGCAGCATGGCCGCAACGGTTTCGCCGTTGCGCTGCCAGTAGGGGCGCAGCTTGCGCTCAAGATATTCGATGGCGAAGCCCTGCGTGTAGGCGAGCAGGACGTGGCGCTGTTCGGGCTGGGAGCCGTTGCAGTTGATGTGGAAGGCGACGGCGGGTCCGGCCGCTCCGTCGTGGGGAGTCTGCGGCATCTCCATGTCGTCCGCCTGGGGCAGCGATCCGGATCGGAGAAATTCGTCGATGGAATTGGCAGCGAGCGCCGTCGACGAATTTTCGTCGTTGGGCACCGCGAGATGGAAATAGCCCCAGTCGATGCGGAGATTATCGCCGGAACGGTTGAGCGGCTGCTGGTCGCGCGAGCCAACGTTCAGCACGGTGAGTCCGGCGACATAGGATCGGCCCCAGGTGACCTGCTGATTGTCCTGATCGACGGCGATGCGCGCGCTGACGCTGAGCAGCAGATCGACGCTGTGGGGTTTGCCGTCGGCGCTGGCAACGGTCCAGGTGAGGTAGGTGACGGGACGCGACAGGATGTCGAGGTCCTGCGGAAATGCGGGCGTGAAGAAGGAAAGGGTTAGATGAATGCCAGCGCCCTGGAACTGATAGATGGTGTGCGTGGGCGCGACGCGGAGGGAGACCTGATCGAGGGCAGGCACGTCGTCGGGATCGTTGCCCATATAGCGATACGTGGAGCCGTCAATGCGCACGAGGCCGAGGAGAGGTTGTGGTGCGCCGGTCCAGTGGCGCGTTGGTCCGTCGGTCAGACGATCGTTCATCGACCAGATGCTGAAGTAGGGATTGTGGACGATGAGGGGCACAGCAGGAGGCCGTGGCTGCTGGGCGAGAGCCGATGCCACAAGAAGAATCTGCAACAAGCCCAACGCGGGCCAGACCGGTTCCTTGCGCAACATCACTCGCATTCCTCACACCTCGGCTGTCCTGAATCGTTTCTGCGCGGACCCCTACGACGGTTCCCGCACAGGTTTCCATCATAGGAGGGAAACCGGAGCGGTGGGCTGGGCGAGGCGTGGATAGGGGAGGAATGTCCTGTTTTGAGTGAATTGCGATTTTGCTTGACTTGATTGCAAATCGCGATATATTGATTGCGATTTGCAATAAGGCTTATGAAGCTCGGCGAAAAATTGCGGTATTTGCGGGAAGTCGAAGGCAATCTCCGAGGCATGGGCCGCGCGATGACGCAGCAGGAACTGATCCGCGCCATCCGGGCGGAGACCAGCTCGGCGTTCAGCCAGAGCTACCTGTCGCAGATTGAGAGCGGAGCGCGGCCACACCTGACCAACACGACGCGGCAGGTGCTGGCGAAGTTCTTCAAGGTGCACCCTGGGTATCTGGTCGATGATCCGGAGGGCTACCACGTGGAGCTGCAGAGCGACGCGCGAGGGCTGGAGGACAAGCTGGATCTTTGGCTGGTAGGCGGGGCGGAACGATTCCGGCGCGACGGGGAGCTGCGCCAGGCGCTGTTGGCACTGGCGCGGCACAGCGCGTCGCGGCGCTGCTTGCTGCTGCTGCAGGCGGTGATCGATACGCCGGGGCTGGTGGACCGGCTCTTCGATGTGCTGCGTGGGGGCGAAAGCGGCGGGCTGAAGCCCGCCAGGTTCGCGGCGGTGAACGGCACGGCTGAGGCGGTGCCCTTTCAAAAGAGGACTCGCGACGAGAATGGCCAGAAGGCCGGACGTTCGCAGAGGCCGGAAAGGCGGGCCAGGAAATGACGACCTTTTATCTGATTTGCTTTACGCTCGGACTTTCGCTTACGGTGCTGTCGGCTCTGGGCGCATTCACTCATCTGCATATCGGGCACGTTCACCTGCATCTGCATCCGGGACATGGCACGGCGCACACGCATGTGCACGTGCCCCAGATGAAGGGTGGGGTGAGCAAGGCGAGCGTGAGCCCGGTGAATGGATTCACGCTGGCAGCGTTTCTTTGCTGGTTTGGCGGATGCGGCTATCTGCTCACGCGCAGCGGAGATCTTGCGCTGATCGCGGTGCTTTTTTTGGCTATGATCACCGGTTTGGCCGGCGGCGCGATCCTCTTCTGGTTCCTGGTGAAGGTGCTGTTGCCGCACGAGCGGGAACTCACCGCGGCAGACACCGACATTGTGGGGGTTCTTGGTCTGGTGACCGGACCTGTCCGCGAGGGCGGGGTCGGCGAGATTCAGTTTTCGCAAAATGGCAGCCGCCATTTTGCCCCTGCCCGGAGCGATGCGGGCGGGATGCTGGCGCGGGGCACGGAAGTCGTGGTCATGCGCTACGAGCAGGGCATCGCGTATGTGCGGCCATGGGACGAAGTTGCCGGAGAGGCATCGTCCTCGGCTGCGGCCACTCCAACCTCTCAACGGTAACGATCCTGATGGAAAGGATCAGGCGTTATGACGAACACTTACATTGTTGTTGTCGGACTTTCGCTGCTGGCCATCATCATCCTGACCGGCATGCTGGCCAGGATGTTTCGCAAGGCCGGCCCGAACGAGGCGCTGGTCGTCTTCGGATTCCGCGGACCGCGCGTGATCAAGGGCCATGGCACGATCATCTTCCCCATGGTGGAAAGCTGCCGCGAACTGTCGCTGGAACTGATGTCGTTCGATGTGGCGCCGCAGCAGGACCTTTACACCAAACAGGGCGTCGCGGTGACGGTGGAAGCGGTGGCGCAGATCAAGGTGCGCAGCGATCAGGAATCGATCCTGACGGCGGCGGAGCAGTTCCTGACCAAGACGCCGCCGCAGCGGGAAGGCCTGATCCGGCTGGTGATGGAGGGTCACTTGCGCGGCATCATCGGCCAGCTCACGGTGGAACAGATCGTGAAAGAACCGGAAATGGTGGCCGACCGCATGCGCGGCACGTGCGCGGATGACATGAGCAAGATGGGACTGGAAGTGGTCTCGTTCACGATTAAAGAGGTGCGCGACAAGAACGATTACATCACCAACATGGGACGTCCGGACATCGTGCGGATTAAGCGCGATGCCGAGATTGCTACGGCTGAAGCAGAGCGCGATACGGCCATTCGCCGCGCCAATGCAACCCGTGAAGCGGCCGTCGCCAAAGCAGCGGCCGATCAGGACCGCGTGCTGGCGGAAACGCAGTCGCTGGCCAAACAGGCGCAGGCGCAGCGCGATCTGGATATCTCAAAAGCGCAATACGCCGAACAGAGCCGCAAGCAGCAGGCGCAGGCCGATAAGTCCTACGAACTGCAGACCAACATCACGCAGCAGCAAGTGATCGCGGAACAGGTGAAGGTGCAGCAGATCGAGAAAGAGCAGCAGATCAAGGTACAGGAAGCGGAAATTCTGCGCCATGAGAAGGAACTGATTGCCACCGTGCTGAAGGAAGCGGAGATCAACCGGCAGCGCGTGGAAGTGCTGGCGGCGGCAGAGAAGACGCGGCTGACGATGGAAGCCGAGGGCCGCGCGTCGGCGATCCGGACGCAGGGCGAAGCCGAAGCCTCGATCATCTTCCAGAAGGGCGAGGCGGAAGCGAAGGCGATGAACGTGAAGGCGGAGGCCTACCAGGAATGGAGCCAGGCGGCTGTGGTCGATCGCCTGATCTCGAACCTGCCCGAGGTGGTGCGGGCCATGTCAGAGCCGCTGGGCAAAATCGACAAGGTCACCATCGTCTCGACCGGCAACGATGGCGCCGCCGGATCTTTTAAGCTGACCGGCGATATGACAAAGATTGCGGCCCAGGTGCCGGCGCTCTTCGAAGCGCTCTCGGGGATGGATATGCGCGACTTGATGTCGAACGTGAAGGCGATGCGCCAGCGCGGCGATGGCAACGGTCACGGAACCACGACAATCGCGCCCATCGTGGACGGGAAGTAACTCAACGGGCGGGGAGCTGCGACTCTCCGCCTTACATTTTGAAGGGAGAAATGTCATGGCACTCCTCGAACGCGTCAGCACATTGCTTCGTGCGAACCTGAACGATCTGATCGACAAAGCGGAGGATCCGGAAAAAATGCTGAAACAGCTGGTGCTCGACATGGAGAATCAGCTGATGCAGGTAAAGACGCAGGTGGCGATTGCGATTGCCGACGAACACCTGCTCGCAAAGAAACGTGCCGAGCACGATAGCTCCGAAGGCGAATGGAAGCGGAAGGCGGAACTGGCGGTGCGCAAAGCCGATGACGGCCTGGCGCGCGCGGCTCTGGAACGCTCCCTCAGCCACAAGCAGATGGCCGCCAGCTTTGTGCAGCAGCTGGACGACCAGAAGACTGAAGTCGAAACGCTCAAAAATGCTCTGCGCCGCCTGGAGCAAAAGCTGCAGGAGACGCGCAGCCGGTGCGAAGTGCTCATCGCGGAGCATCGTCGCGCGCGCGTGGTGGGCCGCGCTCAGCAGGCGCGGGAGGCGATGGACAGGACGGATCGCTCGACCAGCATCGATCGCATGAAGAACCGCATTGCCGGAGCGGAGGCGCGCAACGTGGCTTCGCGCGAATTGATGGATGGGGATTCGCTCGACGACAAGTTCGCCGCGCTGGAGCGCGAGGAGCAGATTGACGCGCTGCTGAGGGACCTGAAGGAGCAACACGCGAAAACGGCGTAGCGCGGCTGTGGGAGGGGCGGCTATCCCTCGCGGCGGAGGATCTCGCAGGCGATTGCCGCCTGACCGAGGGAGATGCCGCCGTCGTTGGCCGGCATGGCCTGCTGAAAGAAGACTTCGAAGCCGTCTGCTCGCAGATTGTGGATACAGCCTTCGAGCAGACGGGCGTTCTGGAAGCAGCCGCCGCTCAGGCAGACTCGGGTGAGCGCGAGGTCATTGCGCATGCGGCGGGAGACTTCCACGATGACGGCGACCAGGGTAGCGTGGAAGCGGGCGGCGATGCGGGATGGCTCTTCGCCGCGCTGCACCGCGTCTGCGATCTGGCGGATCATGGGGCGGAGGTCGACTGCGAGGGGCGTGGCGCCCCAGAGGGCATATTCGTAAGGCTCGGGCGGCGCGCCGGTCCATGCATCGGCGGCGGCCTCGAGCATCATCGCGGCCTGGCCCTCGAAAGAGACGGTGTGGCGCAAGCTGATGAGGGAGGCGACGGCGTCGAAGAGCCGACCAGCCGAAGATGTGGGGATCGTATTCACGCGCCGCAGCAGCATGGTGTCGATGACGCGGACGCGTTCCGGGGGCGCCATCTGATCCCACGGGAAGTGTGAGGGGATGGTTCCATCGAAGGTGTCGAGCAGATAGCTTCTCGCCACCCGCCACGGTTCGCGCACTCCGGAGTCGCCGCCTGCGAGCAGTACAGGGCGCAGGCGGCCGTAGCGCTCGAAGCCGGCAAGATCCGCCGCGAGGAATTCGCCGCCCCAGATGGTGCCATCCGTGCCGAAGCCGGTTCCATCCCACGCGACGCCGATGACGCGGCCATCGAGCCTGTGCTCCGCCATGCAGCTGGCGATGTGGGCGTGATGATGCTGAACGCCGATCGGGCGCAGTCCTTCGAGTTTGAGGGCGAATTGCGTGCTGAGATAACTGGGGTGCAGGTCATGCACAGCACTTTTAGGCGTGACGTGGAAGAGCCGTGTCATGCGCTCCAGGGTTTCCTCGAAGAAACGCAGCGTTTCAAAATTCTCGAGGTCGCCGAGATGCTGGCTGGGCAAGGCGTAGCCGGCGCGTGTGAGGCACAGCGTGCTTTTCTGCTGCGCGCCGCAGGCGAGGACTTGGGCTTCGCCGAGGCCCAGCCAAACCGGCTGCGGAGCATATCCGCGGGCGCGGCGCAGCAGCATAGGCACGCCAGCTACGATGCGAACGACCGAGTCGTCGACGCGCGTATGGATGCGGCGATCGTGGCGGGCGAAAAGATCGGCGACCCCGGAGAGCTGCTCTTCCGCTTCGCGATTGTCGATCGCGATGGGCTCTTCGCTGAGATTGCCGCTGGTCATCACCAGTGCCGGCGGGGCGCTCCAGCGCTCGCGCAGGATGCGATAGAGGAGGTCATGCATTGGCGTGCATGGAAGCATGACGCCCGTCGCGGGATTGCCGGGCGACACGCCTTCGGCAAGCCCCGATTCGGGACGGCGACGGAGCAGGACGATGGGACGCTCGGGGCTGAGCAGGGCGACGCGCTCGGGATTGGAAATATGGCACAGGCTCTCCGCCGTCTCGAGATCGCCCACCATAATGGCGAAGGGCTTCTCGCTGCGGTGCTTGCGCCGCCTGAGTTCCGCGACGGCGGCTGGATTCCGCGCATCGCAGGCGAGCTGGTAGCCACCGAGGCCTTTCCATGCGACGATGCCGCCCTCGCGCAGGACTTCGGCGACCTGTTCGAGGATGGCACGGGCTGGCACTTCATGAGTGGGCGAGGCTGCGGAACCGGCCAGGCTGAGGCGCGGACCGCAAACGGGGCAGGCGTTGGGCTGGGCGTGAAAGCGGCGGTCCTCGGGGTTTTCGTATTCGCGGCGGCAATCGTCGCACATCGCGAACTCGGCCATGGTGGTCAGGGGCCGGTCGTAGGGAACATCGAGGATGATGCTGTAGCGCGGGCCGCAGTTCGTGCAGTTGGTGAATGGGTATTCGAAGCGCCGGTTGCCGGGCGTGCGCGTATCGGCGAGGCACGCATCGCAGACGCAGATATCGGGAGGGATGAGGGCAAAAGCCGACTCGCCTCCTTCGCTGTGGCGGATGACGAAGGTGGTCTCGTAGAGCGGGGCGATCTCTTCGCGATCGATAGAGGCGATGCGCACCAACGGAGGCGCCTCGCTAAGGATCGCGGCGAGGAACGATTCCAGCTTTTCCGGCGTCCCCTCGGCCTCGATGAAAACGCCACGGGGCGAGTTGAGAACAAAACCGGCGAGCCGGTGGCGACGAGCAAGATTGAAGATCCAGGGGCGGAATCCGACGCCCTGGACGACGCCTTGAACGCGGAACCGCGCTCGAATTGTGCTGTCGGCAGAGATGGGGTCTCGCACCTTTCCTGGAACGGTTCCGCCGACCATTATCGGTGAGGCAATCAAGGTGGAAATGTGAGAAAGCTTGGTTCGACTCAGGCGGCCTTGACGAACTCCAGCTCGAGCGTGATGGAGACGTCTTCACCAACCATGACGCCGCCGGTTTCGAGCGTGGCGTTGAAGGTGAGCCCAAAATCGGTGCGGTTGATCTTTGTTGTCGCCGAAACGCCGATACGGGTGTTGCCCCAGGGATCCTTCACAGGAGGGGTCGGGCCTTCAACGGCGAATTCCACTTCGTGCGTGACTCCGTGGATGGTCAGCGGACCGGCGAGGACGATGTTCCCATCCGCGCCACGCGTGACGCGCGAGGACACGAACGTGAGGGTAGGGAAGCGCTCGACATCGAAGAAATCGGGGCTCTTGAGGTGCGTGTCGCGCTGGGGGTCGTTTGTATTGACCGTGGCGACGTCGATGGAAGCTTGGACACGTGACTGGGCCGGATTGCTCTCGTCGTAGGTCAGCGTACCGGTGATTCCGGTGAAGCGGCCGCGTACGTGGGAAATCATCAGGTGTCGGACCTTGAATTCGGCAATGGAATGGACAGGGTCGATGTTCCAGGTGGTTGTGGCTGGAGATGAAACGGCAGGGATGGTCATAGGTTGGGGTCCTCCTGCAGGATTGGATTCAGGGCCAACTTACTTGTTGCAACAAATATTCAGGGGTGAGGGTCAACCTGGAGGCGGCCGGCGCGCAGCAGCTCGAGCAGCTGGTCGATTTGATGGGCCTGGAGGTGGCCTAACTGCTCGCGGTGCATGCGGCAGATCGGCTCATCGAGCCGCTCAAGAAGATCGAGGCCCTTCGCGGCGATGCGCACGACGACGCGGCGGCGATCGCCGGCTGGCCGGATGCGAGAGAGAAGCCCGCAACGTTGCATGCGGTCGACGAGGCGGGTGACATCAGGCTGGCGGCTGATCATGCGGCTGGCGATTTGGCCGCAGAGCAGGCCTTCAGGCGCTCCGCGCAGAATGCGCAGAACGTTGTACTGGGTGGCCGACAGTTCTTCGCTTTTCAGCAGCCGAGCCGGCCCGCGCGACAGGCGGTCTGCGGTGCGCATAAGCTCGACGAAAAGGGTCTCTTCCGGACAATTTGAGGGGCGATGGCGGCCGCGCGCGGGTTGAGGCATAGCGAGGGACTATAGCGGGTGCGACGTTCTGTTGCAACCTCCGCCGGTCAAGAAACGATGGCGAGCTGATCACCGACGCAGATGCCGCAGAGATCGATCTGGCCGGGAGCCAGCTCGAGAACACTGTGGAACTTCGTGCTGATGGTGGTGACGCGAAAAGGAGGGAGCTGCCGCCACAGGCTGAGAACGCGCAAGTCGCGATCGAGAGCCACGACGTCGATGGGAAAGAGCATCCCGAAGGTGTGGACGCCGGTGGACGGGCGGATGAGAATGCCTGCGCCGGGGTCGAGGCTGCGTTTTCCGAGAAGGCCGAACAATCGCGACAGGGAGGTGTCGGCGAGACCGATTCGCGATCCGATGGTTACAGCCTTCTCCGGAATGGTGACAGTCATCAGCTTCATGAGCCCCCGTGCCCCGGTCGATACAAAGGGGGCCTGTCCTTCTATTCAGCAAGCCGGTGCGAAGCAACAGAATCTTCCGGCCGCGGCCGAGCGAGACGCGCGGTTGATGTATCGCTTCCACTTTGCCTGCGAATTGGGGACACGGCTGGACCTGTATCCCGCCCTCGCTCGCACTAGGCGGTTTTCTTTCTGCGGAAGACGATGATGGCAAGCACAATAACAGCAAATGCGCCGGCGATCACGCGAACTGCAAGTGTCGAGGTCATCTTTTTTCCCCTTTCCCGGCACGAGCCGTTATTGAGCTTTCAATCCTGCAAAACCCGTAAACTTAGGCGCTTTTCTTTCTGCGAAACATGATCACAGCCAATACGATCGCGGCCAGAACACCGGCGACAACGCGCAGCAAGATAGTGTTTGACATAGATTCTCCTTCCTTATGTTGCGAAGCTCCGCATCTACTTGAATCCCTTGGAAAGATTCAGCACTGCGGGGCCGAGTAACACGATAAAAATACAGGGAAAAATGAACAACACCAGAGGAAACAGAATATGAATCTTGGTTTTTGCGGCTGCTTCTTCGGCACGCTGGCGGCGCGCGGTGCGAATCTCCTCGGCATAACGGCTGAGCGCGCGAACGATGGGGGTGCCGAACCGGTCGGTCTGGGTCAACATAGCGACAAGGGCGATAAATTCAGGGAGCTTCGTCCTGTCAGCCAGGCCTTGCCATGCTTCGAGCCGCGGCTTACCGGCGCGCTGCTCGAGATTAATCTGGTTAAATTCCTCGTTGAGTTCCGGATAGCTGACTGCGAGTTCGACTCCTACCCGCAACATCGCCTGGTCAAGACCTAAGCCTGCTTCCACGCAGATAACCAGTAAATCAATAGCGTCCGGGATTCCTTTCTGAATGCGCTTCTTCCTTTTCCGGACTGCCTGGGTCAGCCAGATATCGGGCAACAGATAGCCGCCGGCCCCCAGGCAGAGGCACCAGAAGGCGGTATTCCCGTGGATAAAGCTTCCTCCGATGACGCCGGCGATGGGTCCGAGGAACCGGGCGGTGAAATAGACATCGAGCTTGCTGCTGCCTTTCATGCCGGCGCTGACAAAACGCTGGCGCAGCTTTTCATCCTGGGAAAGGCCGAGCCGGGCGCGAAAGGCGCGCGCGACATCAAGGAGTTTTTCGCGCGCCATTTCCTTGGTGCGAATGGGTCTCTTGTCCGGCCGGTCGCTGCGGACCCGGTCGAGGATGCGCCGCGCTTCGATGGAGGGCCGAAAGAACCACGGCGCGCCGATCAGCGTGACGATGCAGAAAACGCACAGCGCAACGGCGATGTAGAAGATGATGCTCATAAGGGACTCCAGCTACACCTCGATGCGGTTAATAATGCGCCGGATCCAGAAGGCTCCAATCGCAATGAAAACGACGCCTGCATAGATAAGATCGCGGCCGGTGGGATCTGTGAATAGTACTTTGGAGTAGCCCGGATCAACAAAATTGATGAGGATCAGCATGACGACGGGTAAGGAGGTCAGGATCCACCCGGTCAGCCTGCCCTGCGCGGTTTGCGTGCGGATTTCGCCGTGGATGCGCTGCCGCTCGCGAATGACCTGCACAGTGCGGTCGAGAATTTCGACGAGGTTGCCGCCGGTTTCTCTCTGCACCAGGATCGCGGTGACGAGCACGCGAAGGTCCTGGGAGGGTACGCGGTCGAGCATTTGCATCATCGCGTCGCGGAGCGGCATACCGAAATTCTGCTGGCGAAAGACTTCGGCGAATTCGGATGCGGCGGGCTCAGGGGAGCCCTGGGAGACGATTTCAATGGAACCGGCGATGGAGTGCCCGGCACGCAGCGCGCGAGCCATCATGTCGATGCCGTGAGCGAGGGAAGTATCGAAGGCACGCATTCTGCGACCGCGCAGCCACACGATCCTGAGCCAGGGGAGCATGCCGACAACGATCGCGGCGGCGGCCTCCACCAGCAACCACGGATACACAAGAAAGGCGATACCGTAGCCAATAACCGCGAGGATGGCAGCCTGCACGAGGATGGCAGCCGGGGTGGTTTTTGCTCCCGACTGGCTCACGTAGCGGCCGATACGCTGAGCCGGCTTATAGACGGTGAGGGATTTGTCGATCCAGCCGAAGCGGCTGGTCGCTGTCTTGCGCAGCAATTGCAGAGCTTCGATATTGGCCTGGCCGCCGATGGGGGAATGCGTCGCGACCGCGGTGACTCTCTGCTCGATGAGTTTTGTTTCGCGCGTAGGATTCGTCGCCACCATGACGATGGCGAGCGTGAACACCAGGATCAGACAAAAAACGGTTGTAAGCAGAACCAACATTGGGGGATGCCTCCGTCAGACTTCCATCGAGTGTTCCATCAGACCCGGTGGAAGAGGAACGCCGGCCGCTTTCAGGCGCTCTCCGAATTTTGGAGTAATGCCGGTTGAACGGAACCTGCCTTTCACTTTGCCGTTTTCACCGATGCCATCCTTCTCGAAAACGAAGAGATCCTGCATGCTGATGACGTCGCTGTACGCTCCGGTGAGTTCAGAAATATGCGTGATGCGGCGAGAACCGTCGCTCATGCGGGCGACCTGCACGATGAGGTGAATCGCAGCAGCGATCTGCAGCCGGATGGCTTTCTCCGGAAGGCGAATATCGCCCATCATGCACATGGTTTCCATACGGGCCAGACCGTCGCGCGGCGTGTTCGCGTGAATCGTGGTGATGGAACCTTCGTGGCCGGTGTTCATGGCCTGGAGCATGTCGAGGGCTTCTTCGCCGCGGACCTCGCCGAGGACAATGCGGTCGGGACGCATACGCAGGGCATTGATTACCAGCTCGCGCTGGCGGATTGCGCCTTTGCCTTCCACGTTGGGCGGGCGGGTTTCCAGACGCACCACATGTTCCTGGCGCAGCTGGAGCTCGGCGGAGTCTTCGATGGTGACAATGCGCTCTTTTTCGGAAATGAAAGTGGAAAGCATGTTGAGCAGCGTGGTTTTGCCGGCGCCGGTGCCTCCGGAGATGACGATGTTGAGGCGAGCCTGAACGGCAGCGCGGAGAACATCGAGCATCGGCTGGGTGAGCGCTTTGTTCTGGAGAAGTTTCTCGGCGGTGAGAGGCGAGGAGCCAAAACGGCGAATGGAAAGAATCGGGCCGTCGATGGCCAGCGGAGGAATAATTGCGTTGACGCGGGAGCCGTCCTTCAGGCGGGCGTCGACCATGGGAGTGGACTCATCGACGCGACGGCCGACCGCCGACACGATCTTGTCGATAATCTGCAGCAGGTGGCGATTGTCCTTGAAGGTGACGTTGGTGCGCTGCAGCACGCCCCTACGCTCCACATACACGCTGTTGCAGGTGTTGACCAGGATGTCGTTGATGGTGTCATCCTGGAGCAGCGGCTCGAGCGGACCGAGGCCGAACAGCTCATCGAGAACCTCGTGGGCCACGCGGTCGCGCTCGGTGGAACTGAGCGGGACGCCCTGCTCGGCGATGACCTGCTGAATGACGGCAAAGAGCTGCTGCTGGCCGGCGCGGGTTTCCTGGGCCTCGCCCAGCTTTTCCAGATCGAGCCGGTTGATCAGCTCCTGGTGGACTGCCGACTTGAGCTCCTGCTGTTCCTTTTCCCGCAGGGGTCTCGAATTACCGGCCCCGGTACGCAGGCCCTGACCGGTGCTGCGCAGCGAATTATCGGGTCTTGAGACGAGATTGAGGCTCAGGTCTGCCATGATTACTCAGTCCTTTTCTTGCCCCAGGCGAAGAGGCTCTTGCGGCCGTTCTGGGTTTTCAGCTCGCCGGAGCCGGTAAGAATCGCGGCCCAGCGGGAAAACTGCGAAGTATATTCGGTCTTCTTCTCGGGCGAGATGGGCTCGCCGACATTGATCGACCGCAGGCACTCGAAATACGCGTTGCAGAGGCGGACTTCCACGGGCACGCGGATGGCCTTTTCGATCTGCTCGATAGCGATGGCGCCGTGGGAAGAATAGCGGTTGATGATGACGTGCAGACGCGCAGAGGTCGACTCATTGCGGCTGAGACCGTCGATGTACCGAGACAGATCGCGAATGGCTCCGATATCGGGCGTGGCCACCAGATAAATCTGGTCGGAACGATCCATCACGGCAAGATTGGCTTCCTCGAGGGAGGTTTGGCAGTCGAGGACCACATAATCGTATTCGCCGCGCAGGAATTCGAGCGTGCGCTCGAGGGCGTCCGGATCGACGGTCCGCGAAGGATCGTGGGACTCCGGGGAGGCCAGCACTTCAAGGCCGCTCGAGTGCTTGGCGATGAAGCCGCGGAGCAGGGCGGTGTCGAGCCGGTTCACGTTGCGAATCAGCTCGTCGAAGTGATAGCGGGCGCCGTCCAGCCCCAGATACAGGCAAACGTGTCCAAATTCGGCGTGATTATCGATCAGCAAAACACGCTTGCTGTGCTGGTGAACTAGGAAATAAGCCAGATTGACGGCGATCGTGGTGGTGCCGACTCCGCCCTTGGCGCCAAAGAAGGAGATGATCTGGCCGGTGGCGCGGGTGCGCCCCATGGTGGCCGACCAGTGCCTCTCCTGGCGATCCAGCGCATCGGCGAGCTGGCGGGGATCGAGGGGCTTGCGGAGAAACTCGTTGCAGCCGGCGCGCATGGCGGCCAGAAGCAGGTCCGGATCGTTGCGGCCGGACAGCGCGGCGACAAAGATCTTGCCGAAGAAAATCTGATGCAGGTAACCCGCCGATTCGATCGCGCCGCGGGGGTCACGATCGAAATCGATGACGACAAACACAGCATCGGCGCCCTTGGTTTCCTGCGAGATGGCTGCGCGCCGCGTCGCCGAAATGTAGTCTTCGAACGGCTCATGGGTGAGTGTCCAGGGAAGTTGTGTAGCGGCCTGGACAATCCTTTCCGTGAGGTCACGGTCGACGGCTACGGTCACCAGCGCCACCGTAAGAGCCTGCGAATTTGCAGCCGGCTGGATCATGATTCTTATTCCTCTGGCTCAACCACAGGCACATCCTTCGGCGTGGGTTGAGGCTGCGGCTGCGCCGGCGGCGTTTTCGGGGTCATATCCCGGTCGAATTTCGGAGGATCAACGAACGGGACGACCATCCTGGGTTGCATCGTCGTTGGGTTGTCCGACAGCGGATCAACCAAAGTGGGCGTCACGATCACTGCCAGTTCCACCGTCGAATGCGTCGAGCTCTTGGTCTGGAACAATTTGCCCAGAACCGGAATGTCGCCGATCCCGGGGATTTTCTCCAGCTGATCGGTCGTGCGATTGTCCAGCAGGCCGGAAATCGCGAAGCTCTGGCCGCTTTTCAGCTCGACCTGGGTGTCGGCGCGGCGAGTGCTGATAGCCGGGATGACGTACCCCGCAATATCGACCTCATTGGTGTAGTCGAGCGCGCTCACTTCGGGACTGACCTTCAACTGAATCGTTCCGTCGGGCAGTACGTTCGGGGTGAAGTCAAGCCGCACGCCGTAGGGGCGAAACTGAATCGTCACGGAGGTAAATCCGCCGCTCGACGGCTGAACCACCGGGAAGGGAAACTCGCCGCCGGACAGGAAGGACGCCTTTTCGCCGCTCATGGCGGACAGGGTGGGCTCTGCCAGAATCTGGATGATCTGTTTGTTGAGCAGGGCCTGAATCGCGGCTCCTACTCCCAGGCTTTGGTTGTAGTAGAAGAGGCTCAGAACGCTCTCCAGTGCGAGCGACGCCTCCCCCGACGAACTCTGACCAACCGTAATGGCGGGGAACTGGCCGGTACCCACATTCGAGGTGTTCTTGCCGGTGGTGAAGAAGTTGAAGCCGAGCTGCTCGGCCCGGGAGCGGTCGATCTCGACCACGCGGACCTTCAGCCGCACCTGCGGCGTATGCTGCGGCGCTACCAACAGGGAACTGACGACTGATTTGGAGAATTGACCGGCGAGCTTCACCGCTGCGTCTGCGGCCGCAGGATTCGCCACGGTGCCGGATAAGGAGACCTGATCCTGGCGGGCGTCGACGCTGATGTTGTCATAGGGGAGCGCATCGTGGAGCGAGGTGCGCAGCCCTGCCACGTCGAGGTCCGATGCGACCTCATAGGCCTGGGCCTGGCCGGTTTCGTCCCAGAGAATCAGGCTGCTGACGCCGGCAGTTTTCGCGGTGACGACAATTTGGTGGGGGCTTGAGGTAATGGAATCCAGGACTTCGGGATTGCTGATATAAACCCGGCGCAGGCGGTCGACCGTATTCACAAACATGGACTGACCCACAACCAGGTGCAGGGTATTGCCGACGACGGAAGGACGGCCTTCGGCGGCGCCCGCTGCTGCGGGGACCGGAACGGCCGCTGAAACACTGTTCTGAGCCTCGGCACCGGGAAGCGCAATCGCGCAGATCATCGCCCCAAGAAGGGCGCTGGTGCTTTTCCGGATTGTGCTGTCTCGCCTTATCATCTCGTGCCTCAGTTAAAGCTGTCGGTGGACTTCTTGTCCCCCAGCATGGTTTCGACAACCCAGGGCTTCGGCCTGGGAGCGATGCGGTGGGCTGGGACCGCGACTCCGTGCTTCGTGGACGGCAGGCTGGCCAGCTCGTCGAGATTCACCGGAACTGTGGCGGCCGCAGCGTTGTCCCGGCCGTTGCGCAGGACAAAGTGAATGGAGCCCTGCTGCGAGGCCAACACTGCTTTTTCGGCGTCCTGGGGCGTCAGCAACAGGGTTATCACATCGACCGAAGCGGGTTTGCCAGCCGGATCCGGCTGTAACTCGTGCCCCACAGCGAGCACTTCGGCGTCCTGGAGGACTGTCGCCGTGATCGGATCCTGATTGTTTTGAGCTCGATAGGTCACAAGGACATCCACGTGCGTGGCGGGCATCAGGAATCCGGCGACCCCGATCACCTCGTCAGAGTGGAGGGCGATGGCGCGCATGCCGGTAGGAATTCTCCCGGTCACGCCAAGTCCGGCGCCAGCGGAAGCAAGCTGCTGATCGATAACCGGCTGGTCGACAGCCAGCGGAAACAGAACCACGCGTCCGACCACGTCATCAATCCGGGTGAAGGAACCGGCCAGAGGATTATTTCTCGGCCAGTCAATCAGTTTGAGATCCTCGCGCTTGAGAATGTCGCCGGGATTGACGACGTGGGCCACAGCGACATACTGGACGGGAGGCTGAACGGTCGGGCCGGAGTGAGCGATCTTTTTGTAAAGGACGAGGACAGCGGCAGTGGAAATAAGAAGAGCCACAACGAGAGCGACGAGAAATCGGCGAGCCATAGCGTTTACCTTTGGACCACCGTCATGCAGAGTGTCATAGCGCTGCCGGCGGCAATCGCCAGCGCGTAGGGCAGGCGCAGGGTTCGCGCGTTACCGACATTCAAATGAGGGTGAGGCTTGAGGCCCTCAAAACGATGGTGAACAGCCAGCGCGATCATATTTAAGAGCGTGTCTTTCAGGCGGCCTCGCCACAGCGCCAGCCCAATTGCCATGACGCCGCCCGCCAGCGCGGTGAGAATCAGCAGCCATGTCACATGGTTTAGTCCTGCAATGCTGGCCACCGCAGTGATCAGCTTCACATCGCCCGCGCCCATGCCGCCGGCGAGCCAGAAAACCAGGAAAATCACGCCGGCGATGAGGCCGGCCGCGGCGGAATTCCCCATGCCGCGCCACCCATTCAGGAACAAATGCAGAAGGATTCCGAACAAGATTGCCGGCAGTGTCAGCAGATTGGGAATGCGGCGGTCGCGAAGATCAAAAGCCGCTCCCGCCAACGCGCAGGCAAGGGAAGCAATCGGGTACACAAGGTCGGCATGTGGATTCGACATTCCCAAGATCCCCGAAAATCGCTTTCCCCGAGCCTTCGGCAGAGAAAGCAAGGATGGTTACAGATCGAGTTACCCGGTCAGCCGGCTGGGGGGGCCAGAAAGCCGAGCCCACGACTGCAAACCACGCCAGTCCCGGAAGGAACCTGCCCGGGGGGTACTGCCATGCCTCCACCGGGCATTATGCTCGCAACCAGGCAAGACAAAACAAACCCCGGCCGCAGCGCATCCTGCACTGTTTTGGCCAGGAGCTTCGAACATTCCTTTCCGTCGTCTTTTGATTACCGGATTTGGTAATCGAGTATACACAGCGTGTGCGACCGGTAAAGGGCAAATTTAGGCGTTGACCCTGTTGAGTGCGCCCGGAAAAGAGCATTCCTGGGAACCCCATGCCGCTGCTCTGCGTGCGAGCGGGAACGGCGGTCTGGGCGCAATCAACAAGGCTTCTTCCGGACTCGGCCGCCGCGTGGCGGCCGGAACCCTTCCGAATGGAGTGAAGCAACATCCTCTGGACCGAACTCGCCGCGTTGTGCTGCGGCAGGCCGGCGCCAGCGATGGGTTAGATATCGCTGCCGATCTTGTTGAACTCGGAGTTGATGCTGCTGGCAAGGCCGTTCAGGCCGGTGATGGCGACGAGCGCGATCAGAGCCGCGATCAGAGCATACTCGATCAGATCCTGGCCGGATTCGTCGTTCAGAAGGTTCTTCAGAAGCTGTTTCATTATCCTGTTCTCCTCAATGATTCGCAGAGCGTCCATCCGTTTGCGCACCCCTTGGGTCGCCCCGCGTTGTGTATTCACATTGCGACCTTCGTCCCGGATTCGCAATGACCATTAAGTGTTAGGGGTTGGTACTTTCCGGTACAGATCGGCAATTCGCCGGGAGCCGGGGGTTTTCGAGAGGCGGGAGCCCCGCGATTGCCGCAGTCCAATAGGTATCCTGTCATGTATTAGCGTTTCAGTTAATCACCCGTTTGGGTCATCCCATTCCCCGCAAAGTGGTATCCGGGGTTCCTGTCCGTGGTATCGACCGGCGGGCCGGCCCCGCCGAATATAATGAATGAGTTTCTCCCCCAGCAATTTCTCGGGACTGCGTCCCCGAACCGCGTGCCGCCCCCTCCCCCGGTTCGCAGAGAAACGCAGTCCAGACGATTCGGGAGGGTCGCAACCCGCCCGACGCGGATCGGATGCAGCGAAGTGAGAGGCACATCGTGACCCATGAAGTGATCGGCAGCAGTTGGAAGGTCGCGCGCGCAGCGATTCGCACCGCGAGCGCAAAGAGCCGTTCCCTCGTGAGACGGATGTGGGCGGGCCGCGGACACGGTCAATCCGGACAGGCAATGGCGGAGATGGCGTTCGTGGCTCCTGTGATTCTGCTTATTCTGACCGGAATCTGTTCCTTCGGAATCGCCCTGAATGAGTACGAGCTGCTGACCTACGGGACGGCGAGCGGAGCAAGAGCGTTTGCGCTGGCGCGGAGCCAGGCGAGCTGGTCGCCGACGGCAGCCAGTGACATCTGCGAGTATGCGTACGACATCGCCACGGCGGCGATGCCCACGCTGAACACTTCGAACCTGACAATGCAGATCACGTTTACGCCGCCGACCGGCGCCGACAATTCGGGAGGGCCGTGGAACAACGTCACGGCCAGCTCCGGTTGTTCCAGTTTTTCTCTGGATGGAACCGACATCAACGGGGTCGTTTCAATCACAACGACCTATCCGGTCACACCGGTTTTGTGGGGAAGAAGTATGAGTTTGAACCTAACGGCGACCACGGCGCAGCAGATTCAGTAGTGCGCAGCATAGCCGCGGACGCCTGAAAAGCATTTGGAAGAGAAGGAAATTTGCGGTACCTGGCAAGGAGAGTTACCGATGGCGAAAACTGAAGCAAGAGAAAAAACAAATCGCAGATCCAAAACGGGCAGAAATTCTATTCTGCGGCGGTTCCTCGTCGACGAAGACGGCAACGTGATCCTGTGGGTATGCTGCGTGATGCTGACCCTGCTGTGCATCTCGGCCTTCGCCATCGATCTGGTGCATGCCATGGTGGTTGAGCAGCAGCTGCAGGCCTCGGCTGACGCAGCGGCGCTGGCCGCAGCGGAAGATCCGAGCAATTATCCAACGGTGGGGACGGCCTACCAGCTGAGCTCGACTTCCTCTACGAACAATGCCGGCGCCTTCAGCGCGGGCAACGGCGACAAGAACGCTTACACGGGCGTCACTCTCTCCACCAATACGGTTACTCCTTTGTGCCTGACCACCGTAGCTGGCTGGAGCAAGCAGACATGTTCTACCGGCAGCAGCCCCAATGCGATGCGAGTGACGCAGGCGGCTACCATTCCGACCTATTTTGCCGCGCTGCTGGGGTGGACGAGTTTCACGCCGAGCGTCATCTCGACGGCGACGGTGCAGGGGTCCACGCCGTTGCCCTACAACGTGGCGATCCTCGTCGACTCCACGCTGTCGATGGCCACTGACGACGGGAGCACCTACTGCACGGGATTATCGCAGGAGCAATGCGCTTTGCAGGGCGTTCAGGCGCTGCTCGGTTCCGGAGGCAGCGGCAGCTACGGCCTCGCTCCCTCGGTCGACAACGTGGCTTTATTTACTTTCCCCAACGTGCTGACCAGCGTGCCGAGCGGATTTTCGACAGCCGGCATTGTGAGCGGCGGCAGCTGGGAGTGCACGAGCAGCTTCCCTTCCACTTACAAAGACCCGGTTACCGGCAACACCGACAGCTACTACAACGGGGGGAGCCCGAGTTCGGGAGGCTACGGATACACTTCGACCCTGCAGGCCAAGTGGTCCAGCAGCACCGGCTGGTCAGGGACGAACATGGTTCCCTATTCCGGCGTGGCATGGGGCATGCCGTATACCTTCCCCGCGGTTCCCAGCGGATCGTCCGCCAGCTATTCGCCGCCCAGCAATGGAGCAACCTATGAGATCGTGCCGTTCTCGAACGACTACCGCACCTCCGATGGGGCGACGACGCTGAACTCCAGCTCGAACCTGGTGAAGGCTACGGGATTTGTCAGCGGCTGCGGCGGCCTGGCGCCTTCCAACTACGACGGCAACTACGGCACCTATTATTCCGGCGCTCTCTACGCAGCGCAGGCGGCCCTGGTCGCAGAACAAAAAATCAACGGCTATCCGAATGTGATGATCATCCTGGGCGACGGCAATAACAACGGCCCGGGCGACACGCAGTCCTACGATAACGACAGTCCCTCGGTCTTCAATTCGGCTACTGTCAGCGAGGTGACCTCGACGTATAAGTCGAGCACACAGCTTACGTTCGCTAAGGCCGGAAACACGGCTGCCTACACGTATCCGTCCAGCTGGGTTCAGGGGGGCTCAAGCAATGGCACCTATCCCTCCTGGGTGGCCACGTGCAGCCAGGCCGTGGTGGCGGCAACTGCGATCAAGACCTATACGCCGCGTTCCACGGCGGTCTATACGGTCGCTTACGGCTCTCCCTCCACTTCGTCCAGCTCCAACTGCGGTTATGACAGAACCAGCACGGCGAAATATGAGGACGTCACACCATGCCAGACGATGCAGTGGATGGCGACTGGAGGAACTCCCGGAAATTCGTCGGCAACGCCGTCGAATTACTTCTACTCCGACTACACCGTCACCGGCGGCGATCCCGATTGCCAGGCGAATTCCGCCAACAACAGCGTCAATTCGCTCGTGGAAATCTTCCACTCCATTGCATCTTCACTCACGCGCGTGAGGCTCATTCCCAACGGCACGACATAAAGCAGCGCTTCACGATCAACATGCAGGGCCGGAAGAGAATTCGCTTCCGGCCTTTGTGTTTCTGCCGGCTGTCCCTTGCGGGCCGGCTTACGGGGACTTCCTTTCGCAAAGCCTGCTCCGGGAGAGGTTTCGTGGTTTGCGGCGCGGGATGATATACCGGGTAGCGATGTCGGTTGATTCCCCTATGACAGATCGATTTCGGCTTGACGGGAAGACTGCTCTGGTTACCGGCGCTGCCAGCGGGCTGGGCGCAGCGATTGCTCTGGCCTTGGCCGAGGCGGGCGCGTCGGTCGCCTGCCACGGCAACCGCCGTCCCGCCGAGGAAACCGCATCGCGAATTCGCGCGCTGGGGCGGGGTTCGCAGAGCTTTGCCGCCGACCTCAGCCAACCGGACGGCGCCGAGCGCCTCTATGCCGACGTGGCCGCCGCCATGGGCGCCCCGGATATTCTCGTCAACAACGCCGGTACGATTCACCGCTCTGCCGCTGAAGACCACGCAATGGAGGCCTGGGCGCAGGTGTTGCAGGTCAACCTGACGAGCGCCTTTCGGCTGTGCCAGCTGGCCGGACGGGCCATGCTGGACCGGAAGCGCGGCAAGATCATCAATATTGCCTCGATGATGTCGTTTCAGGGGGGCATTCGCATCGCCGCCTATGTCGCCTCGAAGGGCGGCATCGCGCAAATGACCAAAGCCCTCGCCAACGAATGGGCCCCGCAGAATGTGCAGGTGAATGCGATCGCGCCCGGCTACTTCGCTACGGAGAATACCGCGGCGCTGCGAAAAGACGAGACGCGCAACCGGCAAATCCTCGAGCGGATTCCGGCCGGGCGATGGGGCGAGCCCGAGGATCTTGACGGCGCCGCCGTCTTTCTGGCTTCGTCCGCCAGCGATTACGTCACGGGCACCGTCCTGGCGGTAGATGGCGGCTGGTTGTCGCGATAGGAAAAACCGGAGAAAGGGAAGGAGCGGCGACGCCCCCTCCCCTGGCTCTACCGCGTGTAGATCTTGATCACTACGGCGCCATAGATGACATTGGGACCGAGAAGGATCTGATGCGGCGTACCGGCAGGCACGGTGACGATGTCCCCGGGCGCAATCGTCTGCGATTGTCCGCCCTCAATCTTCACGCCCTTTGTTTCCCCCGCCGCATCGGTTTGACCGCCGACGACCGTTCCGCCTGTGAGCAGCGTGGCGGCACCCTGTTCCACGATCATCACGTCGTCCCAGTGCGCATGGACCTCCGCTCCCCCGCTGATTGTGCGCACGGAGAGCTGCATGTTGTAGCGGCCGTAATTGAAAAGCGTCGTTCCGGCGCTTCCTTTGGATTGTGCTTCGGGAATCAGATTCTGCAGGCGAAACTGGAGGCCTGCGCTTTTGTGCACGAGAACCGAAAACGCCTGGTCCGCGGGTGTTGCTGGCTCGCCCTGGAGCGCTCCCGCCCCGTTTTGTGCCGCGGGAGCGGGCTTCCTCGTTTGCGCGGAGACAGAAAGAGCGAGCAGCCCTGCAATCGCGGAAACCATCGCTTTCTTCATCGGTGCATTCCTCCCAAATCCAGCCTAGCGGGGCATCCGGATTTTCAGCGCAGGCTGGTGACCTGAACTGGATCCATATCGGCGTAGTCCTGGTTTTCGCCGCCCATGCCCCAGCAGAAACTGTAGGCGCGCGTGCCCATTCCGGAGTGGACGGACCAGCCCGGTGACACCACAATATCGCGATCGGCCAGCACGAGGTGACGTGTTTCTTCAGGAGGGCCCATCAGGTGGAAGACCCGCGCATCTTCAGCGACGTTGAAGTAAAGGTAGATCTCCGACCGGCGCATGTGCGTGTGCGGGGGCATGGTGTTCCATGCGCTGCCTGAGTGCAGATGCGTTACACCCATCACGAGCTGACAGCTGCGCGCGCCCTGGAGATGAATGTATTTGCAGACGGTGCGCAAGTTGCAGGTCTCCGCGCTGCCCAGCTGTGTGGGGGTCGCCTCGGCCTTTTTCACCAGCGTCACGGGGTGGATGGCGTGCGCCGGATAGCTGAGAAGATAGAAGACAGCGGGGTTGTCCGTCGCTTTTGATTCGAAGCGGACCTCAGGATGGCCGCGCCCGACGTAGAGAACATCCAGATTGCCCAGCATGAAGTTGTGGCTGCCCACCTGGACCGCACCTTCGCCGCCGATATTCAGAATTCCCAGCTCGCGCCGTTCCGTAAAGTACTCGGCACGCAGCTCGGGATACGCCGGCAGGGCGAGGGTATTTTTCGTCGGCGCAGCAAAGCCCGCCACGGCGCGATCCAGATCGATATAAGCCAGGTGCAGCATGCCCGGCTTGCACAAGCGCTCCAGAAGAAATGTCTCCCGGAGCTCCGCCGTCGTCATCCGGGGATACCGCACGGGATCTGCCATCAGGATAGTTCTCATGTCGGCTCAACCGCCTCAGTGGGATTATTGCAGGTGCGCTGGGTCAGGAAAGATGATTCAGGATGGGCAGAGGAGCGGGCGCAGGCGTCGGGTGGAAATGCGTGTGAATCGCCTCAGCGGTGCGCGGGGGGACGACAGCCGCTAAGGCTTCGAGGCTGGCGGCGGCTACGCTGCGCTGGCTGCCGAAGTGCTCCAGCAGCCGCTGGCGCGTGCGCGCACCGACGCCTGGAATCTCGAGCAGCTCCGAATCGCGGTCGCGCATTTCGCGGCGCTTGCGATGGTAGGTGATCGCAAAGCGGTGCGACTCGTCGCGAATCATCTGGATCACGTGCAGCACCGGCGAGCGGCGATCGAGAACGACCGGGTCATCTTCCTGCCCGTAGAGGTAAATAATCTCCTCGCGCTTCGCGATGGAAGCCAGCGGCTGCGTGGTCAGGCCCAGCTCTTCCAGCGCCGCGGCCGCCGCGTGCAACTGGCCCAGTCCGCCGTCGATGAGGACCAGGCTGGGGGCCTCCTGTTGTTCCTCAACCACGCGGCGATAGCGGCGGGTCACCACTTCGCGCATCGCGGCAAAATCGTCGACGCCCTCAACCGATTTGATCTTGAATTTGCGATAGGCAGACTTCTTCATCTGGCCGTCTTCCCACACCACCATCGACGCGACAGTCTCCGCACCCTGAATGTGCGAGATGTCGAAGCACTCGATGCGCCTGGGAGGATTCTCCAGCATCAGAGCGTCCTGCAGGGCAGCCTGCATCGCTTTCTGGCTGGGCTGCAGCACGCGGAAGCGCTGATCATAGCTTTGCTTCGCATTCTGGCCGGCCAGATCGACCAGCGAGCGTTTTTCGCCACGCAGCGGCACAGCGATTTCGACCCGATGCTTCGTCTGCTCGGCAAGCAGTCCGGCCAGCGATGCGCGGTCGCTGAAGTCCACCGGGACATAGATCTGCGCGGGGACATATTGCTGATCGATGTAGAGCTGCTTGAGCAGGGCAGAGAAGAAGGCTCCGGGATCGAAGGCCGCCTCGGCTGATTCGGTCCTGGGCTGGGGCGACGGGTCCTCGGCGATTTCGGCGACGACGAATTCCGGCAAGTCTTCCCAGAAGAACTCGCGCCGGTCGACGATTTTGCCGCCGCGTATGTGGAACAGGTTGACAGCAATCATGCCGGTCTCATAGTGGAAGCCGAAGACATCTGCATCGTCGTCTTCTGCCGAGGCGATGCGCTGCTTCTCCTGCATTTGGTCCACGGTGATGAGCAGATCGCGATATTTGGCTGCCATCTCGAACTGCTCCGTGGCCGCGGCGGCTGCCATGCGCTGATGCAGCGATTTGTCCAGGTCTGCGGTTCGGCCTTCGAGAAACAACTGCGCGTCGCGCACGGCCTCTGCATAGGCCTCGGGCGTGGTGAGGCCCTTCACGCAGGGTCCGAGACAGCGGTGGATGTAGTACTGCAGGCAGGGCCGCGGATGATCGCGCTCGAGGTCGACTTTGCAGCTGGGCAGCAGAAAGCTGCGCTGGATCACGTCGGCGACGCGATACGCCAGATTGCCCGGAAAATACGGGCCGTAATAGGCGCTGCCGTCCTTGCGCAGGCGGCGCGTGACAAACACTTTGGGATAGCGATCGGCGAGCGTGAGCTTCACATACGGGTAGGTCTTGTCGTCGCGCAGCAGAATGTTGAAGCGCGGCTTGCGCTGCTTGATGAGGTTATTTTCAAGAGCCAGCGCCTCATGCTCGTTGTCGACCAGGATGTAGTCGATGTCGACGGCGTCGCGCATGAGCGAGCCGGTCTTGGCGTTGGCCTGGGATGCCTCCAGCAGGTAGGAGCGCACGCGCGACCGCAGGTTCCTGGCCTTGCCTACGTAGATGACCTCGCCGTCGGCGTTCTTGTACAGATACACGCCGGGCCGCGGCGGCAGCGTGCGCATCTTCTCGTGTAAATCCATACGGCCCTGCTTTTATTTTACGGGCTGCAGCGCCCGCGTATACTCGCGGTCACAGGAGCCCATGCCATGCTTGAAAGCCAGAAGCTGGTTGCCTTCGTGCCGGTCACGAACGCCGACCGCGCCCGCGCCTTTTATCGCGACACGCTCGATCTCCGCCTCGTCTATGAAGACGGCTTTGCCCTGGTGTTTGACAGCGGGGGCATCATGCTTCGCGTGACGCTGGTGCGCGATTTTATGCCGCAGCCGTTCACGGTCCTGGGCTGGCAGGTGAGTGACGCGGCAGCCGCCGCTCAGGAACTCGCGGCTGCAGGGATTGGGTTTGAGCGGTTTCCCGGGATCGAGCAGGACGAGCATGCTCTGTGGCATGCGCCCGGCGGTGCCGTTATCGGCTGGTTTAAGGATCCTGACGGCAACATCCTCTCCATCAGCCAGCACCCCTAATCGGAGAGCAGCCCACGGGCCGCACAGGCTAATCTGAAGGGTTATGCGCGCCGCTCGACTGCACCAGCCGGGTCCCATCGCCGGTCGTCCTCTGGCCATCGAGGAGTTGCCCATCCCTGAGCCCGGCCCAGGCCAGGTTTTGCTCAAAGTGGAAGCTTGCGGCGTTTGCCGCACTGATCTGCATATCACCGCAGGGGAACTGAAACCGCTGCGCGATGCGGTCACGCCTGGGCATCAGATTGTGGGGCGCGTCGCAAAAGCGGGGGAGGGAACGGATCTGCATCACGGTGCGCGCTTCGGCGTGTCGTGGCTGGGCGGGGTCGATGGGACGTGTCCGCTGTGCCGCAAAGGACGCGAGAATCTCTGCGACCATCCCACCTACACGGGCTATTCGATCGATGGCGGATATGCCGAATACGCCGTTGCCCGAGCTGACTTTCTTATCCCTCTCCCGGAAGAACCGACCGCGACCGATCTTGCGCCGCTGCTCTGTGCGGGCATCATCGGTTTTCGCAGTTTGCGCGTGGCGGAGGTGCAGCCCGGCGACCATGTGGGCCTGTTCGGCTTTGGAGCCTCGGCGCACCTGGCGATCGAGGTGCTCAAGCACTGGAATTGCGAAGTGTACGTCTCCACCCGGGGCGCCTCGCATCAGCAACTGGCGCGGACGCTGGGTGCAACGTGGGTGGGCGACGCCACGGAGCGGCCGCCCGTCCGGCTGGACTGCGCGGTGACCTTTGCGCCCAGCGGCGATGTGGTGGTGGCCGCGCTCGCGTCCCTGCGCAAAGGCGGCATCGTCGCGATCAATGCGATCCACCTTGACCGCATTCCCCAGTTTGATTACGACTCGCTGCTGTGGGGCGAGCGGCAAATGCGCAGTGTCGCCAACATGACCCGCCAGGACGGCCGAGACTTTATGGCCCTGGCCGCGGAGATCGGCATGCGCCCCCGCACGACGGTATTCCGGCTTGAAGAGGCGAATGATGCTCTGCTGGCCGTTGCTAACGACGCCATTGATGGCGCGGCCGTCATCGTGCCTTGATGGCGGATTAGCTGGTCACGAGGGCCAGGGTGAATCCGTCGTATCCTTTGCTGCCCACGGTTTGGATGGTCGCGGCAGTGGCGCGCGGCTCCGCGGCCAGGGCGTCAAAAAAGCTCCGAATTCCCTGCACGCGCTCGTCCTGCGATTGAGCATTTGTCACTTCGCCCTCGCGAATGACATTGTCGACAATGATCGCGGCACCCGTCCGCGTGAGGCGCATCGCCCAGGAGAAATACGCGGCCGTGTTCTCTTTGTCCGCATCGATGAAAACCAGGTCGAACGGCTCGAGGCCTTCCGCGGCCAGTTCGGGCAGCGTATCGAGCGCGGGTCCCTCGCGGAATTCGACGATCTCGGACAAGTCGGCACGCGCGATATTGGCTCTCGCGACCTCGCAGTGTTTCCGATTCGACTCGAGGCTGACCAGCATGCCGTCCGGCGGCAGAGCTCGGGCCAGCCAGATCGTGCTGTATCCGCCCAGCGCGCCGATTTCCAGAACGCGTCGCGCTCCCAGCATGCGCGCCAGCAGATGGAGCAGCTTTCCCTGGCTCGCGGTCACCGCAATTTCGGGCAATCCAGCGGCTTCGCTGGCGGCGAGAGCAGCTTCCAGTACAGGGTCGGATAGGATCAGAAGGCCATCGACGTAGGTTTCAACGCCAGCCCAGATTTCTTCAGACACGGACACTCCGGGCCGCAGCTGCGGCCAGATTTATGATACCGGCGCGATCACAAATGCACACTTGTGTGCCGCAGGCCGGCACGGGGAGCTAAGCGGAGACCAGCTCGGAGAAGTCGGCAATGGAAGAGAAGCCCCCCTGGACCCAGGCAATCAAACCCAGTCGATTGCGCCGCACCGATTCGTCCTCTGCCATGACCATCACTTTGTCGAAGAAGAGATCGACGTGGGGACGGAGGGCAGCGATTTGTTCGAGAGCCTGGCGATACTCGCGCCGGGAACGAAAGCGCTCGACCACGTACGCAAGATCGCTTGCAGACGCAAAGAGCTGCTGCTCGGCAGGCTCGGCGAAAGCATTCTGATCGAGCTTGCCATCGAAGGCGATGCCTTTTTCCCGCGCCTGGCGCAGGATGTTCTTGATCCGCCTGAACGCGGCCGCGATGGCGGCGAGGTCTTCCGATCCGCGCACGGAAGTCAGAGCCTCGGCGCGAGCGATGGCATCGCGAACGTCGTCCGCGTCCGCAGCCAGCACGGCATTCACCACGTCGTAGGCGAAGCCGCGCACTTCGCGCAGATAGAATTCCAGGCGCTCGCGGAAGAAGCCGCGCAGCTTTTCCCGAATGTCTGCTCTCGCCGGCTCGGGAGCTGTGGAGAGCAAATCGGAAATGCTGAGGGGCAGGCCTGACTCCGCCAGGATTTTCACGATGGCGTTCGCCGCGCGGCGCAAGGCGTAGGGATCCTTCGATCCCGTGGGCTCGAGACCGATCCCAAACATGGCTGCGATGGTCTGCGAGCGATCGGCGATGCCGAGGAGCTGCCCCTCCACCGTTGGCGGAATCGGGTCTTCGATTCCCGCTGGAGAATATTGCCAGTAGATGGCCTGGGCTACGGTTTCCCCCAATCCCTGCGCCCGGGCGTAAAGGCCGCCGACAACGCCCTGGAGTTCGGTGAACTCCTTGACCAGTTCGGTGGTGAGGTCGCATTTGGCAAGCCTGACGGCCTGCAGCAGCGCTTCGCGGTCGAGATGGATGCCACGCTCGGACAAGAGCGACGCGAGGCTCTCCGCGAGGCGCAGGTTGGCCTGGGCTTTGTCCCAATAGCTGCCCAGCTCCTTATGGAAGGTGACCGACTTAAGCGACTCCACGCGGTCTTCCAGAGGCGTCTTCTGATCCACCGTCCAGAAAAATCGCGCATCGCTGAAGCGCGCGCGGAGCACGCGCTCATTGCCGCGCCGAATCGTCTCGATCCCATTCTCTTCGGGATGTGTATTCAACACGTTGAGGAACCAGGGCTCCAGCTGGCCCTGGG
>JBARMS010000099.1:0-3168 GCA_049802575.1 Acidobacteriaceae bacterium
GCCACGACATGTTCTTAGCGTGTCACCGTCTACTCGCCCCCAACCTTCCCGGCCTGTCGGAGCCGGGGCGAAGAAACGTCAAATTGACGAGTTGCCCACCAGAACGAAGCCGCAGGCGCCGCGGCCGCTACGGCTGTGGCTGGCGTGTAGTTTTGTGGCCGGGATAGCGTGTGAGTCACAGGAGGTAACACACTGTGACTCGTCTTCGCAAAATGATGCTCGAAGAGCTCGAGCGTCGCAACTACTCTGCCGGCACGACACGGCGCTATCTGCGTTTCGTCGAGCGGTTCGCACAACACTTCGGCAAGTCGCCAGACAAGCTGTCTCCCGATCATCTTCGCACCTATCAGTCTTACCTGCTCAAGGTGAGGAAGTTGGATCCGGGAACAGTCGAGTGCCACGTGTCTGCGCTTCGGTTCTTATTCATACGCACACTGCATCGTCATGAGTTCCGGCAGTTCCTGCCCTATCCCAAGGTTCGCCGGAAGCTACCCAAGATCCTGAGCCTGGAGGAAGTGGCACGTCTGATCGATGCCAGCAGCGGCCTGTTCGAGCGCACGCTGCTGATGGTTCTGTATGGCACGGGCATGCGCCGCGCCGAGATCGCACGGCTGAAGATCGACGACATCGACAGCCAGCGCATGGTTCTTCACGTGGTGAACGGCAAGGGAGGCAAGGATCGCGATTTGCCGCTGAGTCCGAAGTTGCTGGAGACGCTGCGGGCCTACTGGCTGTGGCTCAAGCCGCAGACATACCTGTTTCCCTCGCGCATGCATCGCGACTCAGAGCAACCGATCACCGACAAGACCGTGTGGCGCACCTGCAGCGAAGCGGCCAGGCGGGCCGGCATCCGTAAAAGAGTTACGCCTCACCTGGTTCGCCACAGCTGGGCAACGCATCTGCTGGAAGCAGGTACTGACTTGCGCACCATCCAGCTTCTACTCGGTCATGAGGATCTGGAAGTTACGGCGAGGTATCTGCATCTGTCCGAGCATCACCTTCACCAGGTCGCCAACCCGATCGAAGAACTGAAGCTCAGCAACGTCGACCAGAGCCGCCGGTCTTATCATCGTCCGCGTCGCTCATGATGCGGCCGGCCATCGAAGTGGCCGACATCGTCCGCGCAAAGGGCAGGAAGTATCTCGAACAGTTCAGTGTCAGCTATCAGCAGCTGAAGGCATATCGGGCTGTGGAGCGCTGTCGCACCGCTGCTCTTGGCGGACATAAGGACAAGTGTGTCGACTGCGCGTACGAAGCGCCTCACTCTTACAACTCCTGCCGATCACGATGCTGTCCCAAGTGCCAGGCGCAGGAACGCCGGCGATGGCTCCAGGTGCAGCAGCGAGATCTACTCAACACCAACTACTTCCACGTCGTGTTCACCGTGCCGCACGAACTGAACCCGCTGGCCCTGACTTCTCCCCGGCCATTTCTCGATTTGCTCTTCGACGCCAGTTCCCAGGCCCTGCTCGAAGTCGCTCGAGATCCTAAATGGCTCGGCGCAGAGATTGGATTTCTCTCCATCCTGCACACCTGGAGTCAGACCCTGCTGGGCCATTACCACGTCCATTGCGTGGTCCCCGGCGGCGGACTGTCCCCAGATCATCACCGCTGGATTTCAACCAACCACCCACGATTCCTCCTGCCCATTGCGGTACTGCACAACGTCTTCCGTAAGAAGTTCCTTGCCGGACTCCGCCACCTCTACCGCAAAAACCTGCTCGATTGCCGCGGGGCCGCCACGGATTTCCATGATCCCGCGTGGTTCGAACAACTGATCCAGAAGCTGGGCAAGAAGGACTGGTACGTCTATGCCAAGCCGCCTTTCGGCGGACCGGATCGTGTCCTCGGTTATCTCGGCCGTTATACCCACCGCATGGCCATATCCAACCACCGCATCACCGCCTTCGACGGCGAAGAAGTCCACTTCCGCTGGCGCGACCACCGGCACGGCGGAATCCAGCGTGTCATGCCCCTCGGGGCCGTCGAGTTCCTGCGCCGCTTCTTCCTGCATGTCTTGCCCAGGGGCTTCGTGCGCATCCGCCACTATGGCCTGCTGTCGAACCGCTTCCGAAAACAGCTGCTGCCACTGGCGCGCACCCTGCTCACCGCTCAGGGCCGGGAGCCGCTGCCTCTGCCGCCGCCGCCCGACTGCGATCTCTGGCACTGTCCCCGTTGCGGCGCACCCATGCGCGTCGTCCAGCGCTTCACCGCCGCACAACTCTATTTCGCAGGATTAGATTCTTCATGACCGTCGCCGCCAATCCGCTCTGTCGGCTTGCTCCACGCATGCTTCCGCAAACGTGTGCCGACTTGATCCAGCAACGCTTCAAAACCACCCTAACCGGCTTATCTCAACGGCGGATCCAATACAGTCTATGCAACTGCGCAACTGTTCCGAGCACCTGCGGCCACGATGAAGGACTTAAAAACTACTTGCTCAACCAGGAAATGGCATTCAATATCCATAATCCCAGCATCACTCACCGCGGCCCCTAAGTACACCTGCGGCTTCCTTCTCGTGTCCAAATCGAAAGCGCCTCGCGGAGTAGATAGCACCTCACAATCAGCCCCTCTCCGCGACGCGCTTCCGATCTTGGATAGCTACAAACCGCCCAGAATGCCAGAAAGCACCGCGACCCAGATCGATGGGCGCCTTGCCCTGTTCGCAGCATTCGACCTCAGCTCACAGAATCGCCTGGCTCCACTGTCGATTGTTGTCAGTCGCGGACATCGCTTCCCGCAAGTCCCTCGTGTGGTGATACTCGGCAATGGGTCGTAATTCGAAGGAGTCAGAAGCGACGAATAGTAATATGGCTGCAATCCTTTTCTATTTCCGCAATGTAATCTTGAAACTCAGGCAATTTCCGTATGTTACTCAAGCAGGGGTCAACCCGAAAGAATGGCCAGCAACGAAAGCCGGTATTCACAGCCTGGTCAATCCATCCAAGTGCTTTTTGGCTCTCGCCTAGTATGGCGTAGATGCACGCCACCTGATACAAAGTGTGATGCGTGTGGCCGAAAGAGCGATGCGAATCGCACGCGCGCTTTGCGCAGTCGAGTGCCGGCTCCGGCTCGCCGCGCAGAGCATGGAGCATGCCGTCAAGCGAGATGAACAGTGGTTCATCGGGGAATGCGGCGAGCGGACCGCGAAGAACTGCTTCTGCC
>JBARMS010000100.1:0-49277 GCA_049802575.1 Acidobacteriaceae bacterium
TCAAGAGAAACGTTACGACGGTGGTGGGCGACGTGTCGCGCCTGGAAGATCTGGACCGGCTCTATGCCGTCGTGAAAGAGAAACATGGTCACATCGACGTACTCTTCGCGAACGCGGGCGCGGGTACAATCGCACCGCTCGCGGTGGCTACTGAGGCACATTTTGATCAGACCTTCGACGTGAACGTGAAAGGGCTGTTCTTTACGGTGCAGAAGGCCCTTCCTCTCTTCAAAGACGGCGGTTCGATCATCCTCAACTCTTCGATCTCGAACGTGTTGGGGCTGCCAGGGTTTAGCGCCTACGCCGCGAGTAAGGCGGCTGTGCGCAACTTCGCGCGCGCCTGGACTATGGAGCTGAAAGACCGCAAGATCCGCGTGAACTCGATGAGCCCCGGGCCAATCGAGACCCCCGCCTTAGAGACAACGACGGGCCTTACCGCTGAACAGGCCGAGCAAGCGGCCGCACAGTTCGCCACGCAGATCCCAATGGGTCGCAGGGGCAAGCCTGAGGAAATCGCGGCCGCCGTCACGTTCCTCGCCTCCGAGGAAAGTTCTTTCATCACCGGCGTGGATCTCGCCGTCGATGGAGGAATGGCGCAGGTTTGACCCCGGTGCGGTCGCTTCTCGAACCTTAGTTCTTACACGAGATCGGAGGAACATGATGAGCTACGCAATTGTAGGATTCGGCAAGATAGGCCAGGCACTCGCCCGCGCCTTTGCTCGTAGGAACATCGAAGTCACCGTCGCGAGTCGCCGGTCACCCGAGGAGTTGGCGCCGCAGGCTCGGGCGATTGGACCCACGGTGGTCGCCAAGTCGCTGCGGGATGCACTCGAGGCCGACACAATCATCCTGGCGGTCCCGTTTGGCGAGCATCGCGAGATTGCAAAGGGCCTGCCGAGCTGGAAAGGCAAGACGGTCATCGACGCGACCAACGCGTTTGGAGTTCTCCCCGAAGTACTGGACGGCCTCCTGTCCTCCGCCTTCGTCGCGAAGTCGTTCACTGGCGCCAAGCTCGTGAAGGGTTTCAATCACCTGGTTGCTGCCACCCTGGCTACCGATCCGATCGTCGATGGCCGCCACCGGGTCGTGTTTCTGTCGAGCGACGACGAGGAAGCGATCGCTCCCGTGGCGGATTTGGCCAGGCAACTTGGGTTCGCACCCGTCAAGCTGGGAAAGTTCAGCGAGGGCGGCGCGCTGGTGCACGCACGCGGCCGCACCTGGGGACCGCTCATCTTCCAGGATTTGTTCAGGAAGCAGCAGTAATCGAACCTGCGACGGGGTGATCTGACCCGAGAAGTACGATTCCAGGACGTCCGATTCGATCGGACACGATCCCGAAGGAAATGGAGAGATTTCGATGAGCATCGAAGAGAATGTCGAGGTTGTGAAGAATTTTCTTGCGGCACTCGGCAGCCGCAATAAGCAAAGTCTGCTGGCGTTGTCTGCCGCAGGTATTGAGTGGATCGTTCCGGGCGAGGACTGGCCCCTGGCCGGCACGCACCGCGGGCACGCGGGATTGGAGAATTTACTTCAGGAGGCTAACGAGACGGTGGAAACTTCGTACCCAGAGCCCCCCGAGTTCATAGCGCAGGGAGACCGGGTGCTGGTCGTCGGCGTCGCTACGGGGAAAATCAAAGCTACCAACAAGGCGTTTGAGGACCACTGGGTCTTCGACATCACCGTTCGAAATGGCAAGGTAACGAAGATCCGCGAGTATATCGACACGCAAGCCCTGGCGCGGGCCTCCGAAGTGGCCGCTGGCCCCAGGCGTTCCCGGTAATCTGAGTCGTCGAAGTCTCAATGAGTGCAAAATCGCCAAAGCGCTCATCGGGACGGGATTTGTACCGCAAGACCGCATCCCCTGTGGGTGGATGCTGGGTGGACTGTCGCTCGCGGATCGGCTGCGCCGAGCTCTCCGCGCATCGTGGCTGGACGAGGTCGTCGGCGAGGGCGGGGGGATGGCCTTCTCTGCCTGCGTCGACCTTTTTCCTTTGCTGCCGGCCCTCCTGACCGTCGCCGCGCACAGCCCTACTCGTGTGGCCTGCTGCACGGCATGAAGCAGCATCCCTCAGCGGCTGAAGCCGCATTGCTTTTGCAGTCGTCATGGCACGCGGGCATCGGCTGCGCGGTCATTGAAAACCCGTGAGGCGTGCCGTTGATCGCGCCTCACGGGGTCGTGTTCGCAACCGTGCGTGCGGTCGCGGCTGGTCAATGGAACCGAGCAGAGGTCAGGCACCTGCGCAGGGGAACGACTGCCTTTACCGCTGGAGCCGGCCGGGGCCGAATCTCTGCGCAGAGTGGTTGCAGGCATGCGCGGACAAAATGGAATGCGGGTGTGTCCGTGTGAAATCTGCCATCGAGAAGCTGATGCGACCGTCTGCCGGGGTCAAAAGATAGGCGTGAATGGTGCCCGCCTGGGGCCCGGTTTGCACCGTTGCCATTCCCGAGATTTGTCCGCGGTCATTGATATTGCTGGCCGAGATGATGAAGAGGTTGGCATCCCCGGGAATGAGGGTGTTCAGGTCGGTCGTCACACCGTCCTGCCAGATGAAACCGTGGGCCCAGCTGAACGTGGAGTCAAAGTCGTTGCCCACCACCTGGCCCCGGTTGTTGATGCCGGTGGCAAAGGCGGAAAAATCTCCCGGCAGAAGGTTGATTTTCGTGGCTGCGCCGTCTGCGCCGTGCTGCCAAACCGCAGCATAGAAGGGAACGCCATTCCCCTCGCCGACTTGCCCGACGATTTGTCCGCGGTTGTTGATGGCGTAGGCGAAATTGGACCCGGCGCCTCCGAGATCCTGAAGCACAAAGGCCGTGTTGTCTTTCCACATTACGGCGTGAGTCGCAGCGATGCAGTTTCCCGAGTAGCCGACGGCGTCGCCCTGATCGTTCGACCCGTAGGCGAAACCGTCCACATCGTCAGGCAGCAGAGGAAGCGCTTCAGCGTTGCCTCTTTCCCACAACGCCGGCAACGCAATTCGATTGTTCGTTGTGCCGGCTGGGCAGGTGGAGTCTATGGCGCCGTCTTCGGCAAATCCAACGACTTCTCCGCGGTTGTTGATGGCGCTGGCCTGCCGATTATTTCCGCCCAGCGTCGGAAGAGCGCTCATGTGGCCGTCTCGCCAGAGAAACGGAACGCAGATAAGGTGTGTGCCGAAGCCGCAAATGTCCTCGCCGTTTGGATCCGGTTCCGCTGTTTCTGAGTCACCAGCTGCTTCGCCGCGGTTGTTGATCCCGCCCCAGTTAATCCAGCTGTTTCCGTCGGGTTTTCCCAGCGTGCCCAGGTCGATGTTGAATCCGTAGATGCTGATCACCGCGCGGCCCCGTGCAACTGTCGTGGATGTGCTCGTCTCGGGAGGGTTCACGGTCCCATCCATGTTCTCGGCCCACCCCTGATTGTTGAGGCCCATGGCCATGCTGAAGTTGTCCTTCGTGTTGTCAACGCCCAGGTCGGTAATCTTGTAGCTCTGTTGAGCGAACGCATAGCTGAAGCTGCCCAGAACCATCGTCGCGACTCCCGGTATCCAGAAATTCCGCAACCGTCTCAATGTGCTCATAACTTCCTTTCCTCCGATCAAAGTCTGCGTGCCGAAAATGTGCAGTTCGCAGGAGCACGCGGGCTTCCACGATCCCATCAATTCCGTGACACAACAGGCGCAACATTTCAGCCTGCGACGCAGAGGGTCGGGTCAACAATGTCCTGAGGCGATCCCCAATGGCGTCGTACGAGTGTTTCTCCAACTCTCCATATCCAAACGGAGAGGAGGCTACGCAATTCGAGAACACCGCGCAGGCGAGGTCGTTGTGATTTGACTTTCCAATGCTGAACGTACAAACTAGTCGGTATGTTAAGGACCCGCGAGAAGAAGACGCGGTCGCGTGATCCGGAGCGCACACGGAAACGCCTGCTGCAGGCGGCTTTTCGGGAGGTTCACCGATCGGGCTTCCAGAGTGCCGGCATCGATACGATTCTCGCCGCGGCCAACGTCACCAAGGGGGCGCTCTATCACCACTTCGAGAGCAAGGAAGCCCTGGGATATGCCATCGTCGAAGAAATCATCGCAAAGCTTTTTCAGGACAGGTGGCTGATCCCTATGCTCGGCGACGGGCAACCCATCGACATTCTGATCGGCATTGTCCGGAGTCTGCCAGGCCGGCCTCTGGACATTCGAAACAGTTGCCCGCTGCTCAACCTGGCACAGGAAATGTCTCCTCTGGACGAGCCGTTTCGCAAGCGCCTGGAGATGCTCTTCCTTGCCTGGCAGAAAGGAGTTTCCGCGCTGTTGCGGAAGGGGCAGTCTCAGGGGACGGTGCGCCGCGACCTGAATCCTGATGACACTGCCAGCTTTCTGATCGCGATGGTCGAGGGCAACGCGTCGCTAGCGAAGGTTGCTCAGGATGCGAAAGCGTGGGACGTGGGGCGCAGAAATATCGTGGGATGGCTGAGGTCTCTGCGCGTGCCGGGCAACCGCGGGAGAGGCTGATCGGATGGCCCCGCGCATCGCTTTCAAGGCAAAGGGGAGAATCCGACTTTTGGATTTAGCCGACATCCTCGCTGTACAGGCCGAAGGGAATTACGTCTCGCTGCGGCATCGACCGAATGCCTATTTGGTGCATGAGTCGCTCTCGTCCATTGCCCAGAAGCTCAAACCCTACGGTTTTATTCGCATTCACCGCTCAGTCCTCGTCAATATTTTGGCGGTGGAGGAGGTCCACCCCTTACCGACGGGAGAATACAGGCTGCGTGTCAAAGGCGGGAAGGAATACCTGGTAACGCGCACCTACAAACACAACCTCAGAGACCTGGCCCAACTGTGGGTAGGCTCCGAGCGCCCGTGCGGCTACCCGTAGGGAACCTGTTCGTTGCGCTGATAACGCCCCCGTTCAGCAATTCGGCTCTCGGCTCGGTGGGATCCCACTTTTGCGAACACCGCGCAGAAGCGGGGCACCCGGCTGAAGATACGCCCTGATACAAAGGCAAGGACGGCGCGAGTTTTTCACCAGCTGAATATCGGTGCTCTGATACAAAAACAGGAACGCGATTCAGAGGTCGCCCAGTCGGTGGGATTCCACTTCTGCGAGCAGCGCGCAGAAGTGGGGCACCCGGCGAAGCCGGGCCCTGATACAAAAACTACGCGCCCTGATACAAAAACTAAAGGATCGTCTCGCAACGGACTTCCGGGGCGAGACACTCGTACCGTGATCGACGGAAGTTATCCGGGCCTGAAGGCCCTGATATTTGGAGCTCTGATTTCCCCGGCCTGAAGGCCGGGGCTTCTACCGCCGTCCCGCTGAGGCGGGGCCGCTTCGCTTTGAGAACCAGCATCATGCGGTCAGAGAACTCGTGTGGCGTCCCGGAAGGTCGAGCCCAGGTGAGGCGGAAAGCAACCGCAGTCATGGATGGCGCTTCGCGTCACCCGAAGACCGTGAGAATAGAAGCAACCGCGGATCCCTCGCTGTGCTTCGGGATGACATGGGAGGGGTGGACCAGGAATATGCAGGGCGGATTCTTCGCTCACCACCCCCGAACTCGAATACGTTCGGGGCTCCGTTCGCTCTGCGTGACAAATCGGCTTATGTGGCGAACTTCCGAGACAGGACACTAGAAACCGGGACAGGACAGAAACATGGACCCTTCGCAGCCAACTCCGCCAGCGTCTCGCGCCGCCGTCCTGACGGATTCGGCGCGCAAGCTGCTGCCGTGGCTGGTCGCGGTGGCCTTCTTCATGGAGTCGCTGGACACGACGATTCTGAACACGGCGGTGCCGGTGATCGCCACAGCGCTCAAGGTCACTCCGCTGGCGATGAAGGCGGTGCTGGCCAGCTATACGCTGGCGCTGGCGATCTTCATCCCCATCAGCGGGTGGATGGCCGACCGATTCGGGACGCGTCACGTCTTCTCCGCGGCGATCGGCATCTTCATCCTGGGCTCGCTGCTGTGCGGCATCTCGACGAACATCCACGAGCTGGTGTTCTGCCGGGTGCTGCAGGGCTGCGGGGGCGCGATGATGGTTCCGGTGGGACGGCTCACGCTGGTGCGCGCCTTTCCCAAACATGAGCTGGTGCGGGTGATGAGCTTCGTGTCGATCCCGGCGCTGATCGGCCCGATGCTCGGCCCGGTGGCGGGCGGGCTGATCGTCGACTACCTGCACTGGCGGATTATCTTCTTCCTCAATATTCCGATTGGGCTGCTGGGGCTGGTGATGGTCTACCTGCATCTGCCGGATTACCGCGAGCAGGATACGCCGCCTCTGGATTTGCTGGGGCTGATCCTGTTCGGGTCGAGGGTGGCGCTGCTGTCGTATGTGCTGGAGGTTTTCGGCGATCACACGCTGAGCGTGCGGGAAATCGCGAGCTTTCTCGCGATCTCGGTCGCGCTCCTGGCCGGCTACTGGCTGCATGCGAAGGAGACGCGCTTTCCGCTGCTGCGGCTCGCGCTGTTCCGGCTGCGCACGTTTCGGGCCGCCGTGGGAGGGGGCTTCATCACGCGGCTGGGGATTGGCGGCGTGCCGTTTCTGCTGCCGCTGCTGTATCAGATCGGGCTGGGGTATACGCCGGTGCAGTCGGGGCTGCTGATCATGCCGCAGGCCATCGCTGCCATGGTGATGAACCTGAGCATGACGCGACTGCTGAATCGGTTCGGGTACCGGTCCATTCTGATCTCGAACACGTTCATCATCGGGGTGCTGCTGGTGCTGTTCGCCACCATTGGATTGCGCACGCCGCTGTGGGCCATCGTGGTGCTCGCGTTCCTCTACGGAGCCTTCAGCACGCTGCAATACACGAGCATGAATACGCTGGTGTACGCAGACGTCAGCGAAGAGGAGACCAGCGCCACGAGCACCATCTTTGCCACCATGCAGCAGATGGCCCTCAGCTTCGGCGTGGCGATTGCGGGCCTTGCGACCGCGTTCTTTCTGCCGTCGCAGGTCTGGTCGACGCCCACGGTCTTCATCCACGGAATTCATGAGGCGTTCGTCGCGCTTGGCGTGCTGACCGTGGTCTCCACCGTGGTGTTCCGGAGTTTGCGGCGGCGGGATGGGCTCTCGATCAGCCGGCAGAAACTGGTGCATGAGGTATAGGCGAAGGCGGCGGCGGGGAAGGCCACGGGCGAGGCCCGTATCTTGCTGAAAAATGAACCTGTTTTTAGACCGGAAGGGGGCGGCGGGAGGGGTGTGTCCAGTGGTAAAATAAAGGTGTCGGCGATCCTCGGAAAATCGTTGATTTGTTTGGGATTTTTGGGCCGATTGGGCTCGGGGTCCGGTGTCTGTACGGCGTTCGAGAAAGGGCGCGCTCGAGATTGCCGCTGGGGAGAAATGCAGGTCCTTCGACTCCGCGCTCGAGCGCACGATCGGCCAGGAGATTTGCTGGGCGCTACGCTCAGGATGACAGCGGAGTTTTAAGGATGACAGCGCAGCTTTAATGATGGCAGCGCAGTTTTCATGATGACAGCGTAGTTTTCATTCCGAGAATTTCTTAGCCGCAGAGTTTCGCGAGGCTCGCACGGAAGCAATTCACGCATTGAACCGCACGATCACTGGAGTTGCATGGCTACCAAGGAAGTGACCCCCACGGAAAAGGCAATCCTGCCCGGCATGGAAGAGACGAACGAGAAGAACGGGAAGCAGGCGAACGGGAACGGCTCCTACACCGGCGAGAACATCAAGGTGCTGGAGGGGCTGGAGGCGGTGCGTCTGCGGCCGGCGATGTATATCGGGTCGACGGGCGAGATGGGCTTGCACCATCTGGTGTACGAGGTGGTGGACAACTCGGTGGACGAGGCGCTGGCGGGGCACGCGACGAAGGTCGAAGTGACGATCCACGACGATAACTCGATCACGGTGGTGGACGACGGGCGCGGGATTCCGGTGGACGAGATGACGCTGGATAACGGCGAGAAGATGTCCGCGACGCAGGTGGTGCTGACGAAGCTGCATGCGGGGGGGAAGTTCGACGCGTCGAACTACAAGGTGAGCGGAGGGCTGCATGGCGTGGGCGTGAGCTGCGTGAACGCGCTGAGCGAAGCGCTGAACGTGGAGATTTGGCGCGACGGGCACACGTGGGAGCAGGACTACGCGAAGGGGATTCCGACAACGACGCTGCAGCAGACGGGAACGAGCAAGCGGCGCGGGACGAAGGTGCATTTTCTGCCGGACCGCTCGATCTTTACCGTCACCGACTACAACTACGACACGCTGGCGCAGCGGCTGAGGGAACTGGCGTTCCTGAATAAGGGGCTGACCATTACGCTGACCGACGAGCGGACGACCGATCCCAAGACCGGCGAAGCGAAGCGCAACGAATTTAAGTATGCGGGCGGGATTGCGGAGTTCATCAAGCATCTGAACCGCGGCAAGAGCGTGCTGCACGACAAGCCGATTGTGATGGAGGGGCTGCGCGATGGCGTGGATATGGACATCGCGCTGCAGTACAACGATGGCTACTCGGAGACGGTGTTCTGCTTCGCGAACAACATCAACACGGTGGATGGCGGGACGCATCTGTCGGGGTTCAGGACGGCGCTGACGCGGACGGTGAACGCGATTGGGCAGTCGCTGGGGCTGTTTAAGGACGTGAAGGAGAACCTGACGGGCGATGATGTGCGCGAGGGACTGGTGGCGGTGATCAGCGTGAAGCTGTCGCAGCCGCAGTTTGAAGGGCAGACGAAGGGCAAGCTCAACTCGGACATCGCGGGCACGGTACAGGCGCTGGTGAACGAGCGGCTGGGCGGGTATCTGGAGACGAACCCGCCGGTGGCGAAGAAGATTATCAACAAGGCGATTGAGGCGGCGCGGGCGCGCGAGGCGGCCAGAAAAGCCAGGGATCTGACGCGACGCAAGGGGGCGCTGGATGGCGGCGGGCTGCCGGGCAAGCTGGCCGACTGCTCGGAGCGTGATCCGGACCGGTGCGAGCTGTATCTGGTGGAGGGCGAGAGCGCAGGCGGGACGGCGAAGCAGGGACGGGATCGCAAGTTCCAGGCGATTCTGCCGCTGAAGGGCAAGATTCTGAATGTGGAGAAGGCACGCTACGACAAGATGCTGGGGCACGAGGAAATCCGCGCCATGATTACGGCGCTGGGGACGGGGATCGGCAAGGACGACTTTGACGCGACGAAGCTGCGCTACGGCAAAGTGATTCTGATGACGGACGCGGACGTGGACGGATCCCATATCCGGACGCTGCTGCTGACGTTTTTCTTCCGGCACATGAACGAGCTGATCCGGCGCAACCACGTGTATATCGCGCAGCCGCCGCTGTTCAAGATCAAGAAGGGCAAGCGCGAGGAGTACATCAAGGACGAGCGCGACTTTGTGCGGGTGATGGTGAAGCACGCGGCCGAGGGAATTGTCGTGCGCTACGGCGAGGGCGCTGCGAAGCTGGAAGGCGCGGCGCTGACGCGGTTCATGGGGCAGCTGAACGAGTATCTCGGGTTCTTCGACAAGGTGAACAAGCGGCTGCGCAATGAGGAAGTGACGAATCTGCTGGCGCATCACGAGCTGGCGAAGCGGGCGGATTTCGAGAACGAGGCGAAGCTGACTGCGCTCTACAAGGACCTCGAAAAGATCGAGAAGAAGTATCAGTTCAAGGGTCTGGGCAAGCCGGTGAAGGACGAGGAGCACCAGACGTGGTCGCTGAGCTTTGTGGATGCGCAGGGGGCGGAGCGGCGGATCGACTGGCTGCTGGCGTCGTCGCCGGAGTACCGGCAGATGATGGCGAAGCACGGGCAGATTAAGGAAATGCTGGAGCCGCCGTTCATCGTGGAGGCGGCGGGAAAGGCGAGCGCCACGGAGGCGGACGAGCCGGAGGGCGTGGAGTCAGCGCCGGAAGGCGATGCGCAGGTGGGCAAAGCGGGCGCGCCGGGGAAACGGGAGCGGGGCGGGAAAGGTCCGCAGGAGCCGGTGGAAAAGCAGACGCCGCGGGAGCTGTTTGAGTACGTGATCGAGCAGGGGCGGCGCGACTACCAGGTGCAGCGCTACAAGGGGTTGGGCGAGATGACGGCGACGCAACTGTGGGAGACGACGATGGATCCCGATCGGCGGACGCTGCTGCAGGTGCGCCTCGAAGACATCGCGGAGACGGAGACGATCTTCACGACGCTGATGGGCGAGGATGTCGAGGCGCGGCGGAAGTTCATCGAGGATAATGCGCTGGATGTGAAGAATTTGGATATCTAACTTAAGCGTGTAGCGTGTAGCGTGTAGAGACGGAAGGCCCTCCGGATGGAGGGCCTTCCGTTTTGGCTTTGCAGGCGTCGGATTCGCTCGGCTGTCTCCGGCAAGGACAAATTCCGGACGGTGCGGCTGGCTTCGATCTCCTCATGCCGGGGCAGCGGCAGTGATGGCGGCAAAACGGATTCCTGGCTTTCAGGTATCCATTCTCAGCTATCTGCGCTCCTCCATCGCGCGGACCACTGCGGCGCTTAGCGGCGGGACTGTGAGGATTTCGCCGCGCGGTTCTTCCTTCGATGAAGGCGACCAGTGGCCGTCGGGGCCGATGGGGGAACCGCCGAAGGTGGCGCCGCTGGTGCTCTCGGGCGCAGGCGCGGTGAGCCGGAGCACCGTCGCCTTGCCCATGGCAAGACCGCGAAGGCCGACGCGCACTTCCTGGCTGCGTTCCCGATTGACGACGACCACCGAGCGCGGCTTACCGGACGCGCCCAGTCCCCAGGCGGAAACATTCATGGCTCGCAGATCGACGTCAACCGGCAATACCTGGGTGCACCCTTTGCCAGCCCAGGCAAAGGCGAGCATGCCGTAGTAAGGAATTCCCGCGAATGGGTGCGGGGCGTCGGTGCGAATGGGCGAGTAGGAACTGAGGAAGCCGAGCTGGTTGACGCCGGTTTCGATGTTGACGCCGGCGCAGCCCTGCGCGGCGAGGCGGAGCATGAAGTCAAGCGTCCAGAGCGCGCCGACGATGGTGTCGCTCACGCCGGGCAGGCCACCTCCGGGAAAGGAATTCGCTTCGCACATGCGCCAGGGAATCCGGCTGTGCTGAGAAGCGGCACGCAGCCGCGTGAGAACGTCATGCAGGCGGGGATCGGGCGTGAGCAACTGGTCGGCGCTGCCGTGCCGCTGATCGGTGCGGTAATAGTGGGTGGTGAGCAGATGCACCTCTCCGTCAGCGTCTTTCGCGAGGCTCTCGACCCACTCCACGGAACTGGCGGTATCGGGCGCGGCGAAGCGGGCGCGGGGCAGAGCTCTGCGGATGGCGGCGCTCCACTCGCGGAACTGGCTGCGCCAGGCGGCATAGCTCCAGGAAGCGGGGCGGAAGGGATGGGAGCCACGCGCATAATTCTCGACTTCATTACCCAGCTCGAAGGCTAGAAGATGCGCTCCGAGAGCCGCATCGACGGCCTGGGCTTCGGTCATGGCATCGGCGAGCGAGCCCTGGGCGAGGTTGAGGCTCCAGAGGGCCCGCCAGCCGGTGGCTTCGAGGAAGCCGGCGAACTGGCGCAGACTCGCCTGGTCGATGACGGTGTTGTGGGGGTCCGTTTGGGCCGCTGCCTGCGGATCGAAGCGCGTGTAATCGGCGACGATTCCGCCGACGCGGAGGACGCCCTTAGCGCCGAGGCCTTTGACGAGCGCGACGTATTCGCGATTGGCGGCGCTGAGCAGGGCGGGAGTAGCAACGGAAGACATCTCGTAGCCGAGTCCGATGAACTCGTCGGGAATCTCCACCGGAGCACCCGCGCCTGGACGCAGCGCGATGAGCTGGCTTTCATCCGGCAGGGAAGCGCCGGCGAAGGGACGCAGGGCGAAGAGGGCGGCGCTTTTGAGAAAGGTTTGGAGAACGGCGCGACGCTGCAGCAAGGAGGGCCTCCGAAAATACGAGCACCCTTATATACTGGCGCACGATTCGATTGGAAACGATCCAGACGAGGTGAGACCTGATGAAAAGGATGCAGCATGCTGGCGCGGCGATGTTCGCGGCGATCTTGTTGTCGAGCGCAGGAGCACAGAGCCCAGCGCCGAAAGTGGAGAGCGTGTGGCGGGTGCAGGAGGCGATGATTCCGGTGCGGGATGGCGTGCATCTGCAGACGGTGATCATCCGGCGCAGCGATCAGAAGGGGCCGCTGCCGATCTTGCTGGAGCGGACGCCGTACGGAGTGTGGACGCAGGAGGAACTGGACGCGGCGGCCACGGAGTACGGCGCGGACTGGGCGCCGGACGAATGGAAGGAACTGGCGGCGGACGGATACATCTTCGTCATCCAGAATTTGCGCGGGCGGTTCAAGTCAGAGGGTGTGTTCGAACTGACGTCGCGGTACGACGCGAACGATCCGAAGCAGGCCAACGAGACGAACGATGCGTACGACACAATCGACTGGCTGGTGAAGAACGTGCCGGATAACAACGGCAGGGTGGGCATCTACGGCGTGTCGTACGACGGGCTGACAGCGGGGTTGACGCTGCTGCATCCCCATGCCGCGCTCAAGGCAGTGAGCGAGCAGGCGGCGCCGGTGGACCAGTGGATGAACGACGATATGCATCGCTACGGCGCGCTGCGCGAGAGCTACGCGTTTGAGTACTCGGTGATGGAGGAGGCGGACAAGAATACCAACACGCATTTTGATTTCGACGATTACGACACCTATTCCTGGTATCTGAAGCTGGGGCCGCTGTCGCAGGCGAACGCGGAGTATCTGCACGGAAAGATTCCTTTTTGGAACGAAACGATGGAGCACCCGAACGACGACGAGTTCTGGAAGAAGGAAGCGTGGGTGGATCAGCTGCACAGCACATCGGTGCCGACGCTGAATGTGGCGGGGTTCTGGGACCAGGAGGATCCGTGGGGACCGTGGCAGATTTTCCGGCACGAAGCGGAGAGCGATCCGGACGGCGCGGACCTGATGGTGGCGGGGCCGTGGTTCCACGGCGAATGGCAGTACCCGGTGGGCGACAGCATCGGGCTGATTCCGTTTGGCGGGCATAAGACGTCGCTCGAATTCCGCAGGGACGTGGAGGCGCCGTTCTTTCGCTACTATCTGCACGGCGAGGGCACGAAGCCGGAGTGGAAGGCGACGATGTTCGAGACTGGATCGAACACGTGGCGACATTATGCGAGCTGGCCGCCGCAGAATGCGAAGGCGACGAATCTGTATCTGCATAGCGACGGCACGCTCGGATTTGAGCCGGAGGCGGCGGGCGGGAAGGCGTATCGCGAGTATGTGTCGGATCCGGCGAATCCTGTGCCGTACCGGGTGCGGCCGATTTCGCCGACGTACCCGCAGCCGGAGTGGAAGACGTGGGAGGCGGCCGATCAGCGGTTCGTGGAGAATCGCCCAGACGTACTGACGTGGGAGAGCGCGCCGCTCGATCACGATGTGACGGTAGCCGGGCCGCTGGAGGCGGTGCTGTTCGCGTCGACTTCAGGCACGGATGCGGATTTCGTGGTGAAGCTCATCGATGTGTATCCGGAGAAGGGGCAGAAAGCGGCGGATGCGCTGGACAAAGAGACGCCGGAGCACTATGCGGATTCGCTGAACGGTTACGAGCTGCCCATCGCGATGGAGGTGCGGCGCGGGCGGTTTCTGCACAGCTATGAGAGGCCGCAGGCGCTGGTGGCGAATCATCCGGAGGAATGGGACGTACCGCTGCGGGATCACGATCATGTGTTTTTGACGGGGCACAGGATCATGGTGCAGGTGCAGTCGACGTGGTTTCCGGTGATCGACCGGAATCCGCAGAAATTCGTGCCGAGCATTTACCAGGCGACGGCGGCGGATTATGTGAAGGCGACGCAGCGGGTGTATGCGACGCCGCAGATGCCGTCACACATCGTGCTGCCGGTGGTGGTGCCGTAGCGGCGGAGCGGTCCGCAGGACGCCACGGAACCCTGGCGGTGCTGGTGGCGCGGAAGGATTTGGCGATTCCGAAAGCATAGTATGGGAGTGCTTTGCGGAGAGAGCCGATGGGACTGCGGAGAGGTGCGGCGGCGCTGGCGCTGGCGGCGTGGTGCTGCCTGGCGGGTGCGCAGGCGAAGGCGGGGCCGGGAGTTCCGAAAACTGTGTGGCAGCTGGGGACATTCGATGGATCGTCGGCGGAGTTTGCGCAGGGCGAGCCGAGTGGGCCGGTGACGTTCACGGTGGGGCAATCGCAGGCGGGAGCGGCGTGGTATGCGTATGCGGCATCGGCGTTCGCCGGCAAGGCAACGACAGCGGCGACGGCTCCGCGGACGATTGTTTTTACGCTGGACGGCTCGCCGGAACCGGAATACCGCATGCGGGTGTCGCTGCTGATCGAGCACTCGAGCGTGCCGGCGCTGCGCGTAGGGATCAACGGGCGGACGGGGATTTTCTATCTGCATCCGAAGCTCGACTACGCGATGGGGGACATGACGGCTGCGTTCGATCCGGCGTATTCGCGCGCGGAAGTCGAATACGACTTTCCAGGCTCGTGGCTGAAGAGCGGGCGGAACGAGATCACGCTGCAGGCCGTCGCGGTGGGCGATGCAGGCGTGCCGGATGCGGGGTTCAACTACGATGCGGTGGATATGGAGACCCAGCCGCAGCCGGACACCGGAGTGACGCGGGTGGAACCCACGATCTTCTATGAGCAGAAGGGAGCGGTTCTGGAGGAGCGGGTGGACGTGTTGGTGCGCTCGACGGCGCCGTTGCGGGGAGGGTCTGTTGAGCTGGCGATGGGCGGACGAGAGTGGTCGCAGACCATGCACGGGGCGGAAGATTTTGGCGAGCAGCGGCTGGAGTTTCTGGTTCCGGAGTTTACGGCGGAGACGCAGGCGAAGGTGACCGTCACGGTGGACGGGCATCAGGCCTACTCCAGCGAGGCGCTCACGCCGGCGAAGAAGTGGACGCTCTATCTTGTCCCGCACGTGCATCTCGATGTGGGCTACACGGACTACCAGGCGAAGGTGTCGGCGATTCAGAGCCGCATTCTCGATGAGGCGATGGATCTGACTGCGCAGCATCCGGCGTTTCGCTTCAGCACCGATGGCGAGTGGAACCTGGAGCAGTTTCTCGCGACGCGCACGCCGGAAGAGCAGCAGCGCGTGATCACGACGATTCGCAAGCAGCAGCTTTATGTTCCGGCTGAGTCCAGCAACCTGCTCACCGGTTTCCCGACGGCGGAGACGCTGATCCGGTCGCTGTATCCCAGCGCCGATTTCAGCCGCGAGCACCGAACTCCGTATAACTACGCGAACATCACCGATGTTCCGTCGTACTCATGGTCGTATGCGTCGGTGCTGGCGGCGGCGGGGATTCCGTACTTTTTTGCGGCGAGCAATAACGATCGCGCGCCGGTGCTGCTGCTGGGACATTTGAATGAGAAAGCGCCCTTCTGGTGGGAGGGCCCCGACGGCGGCAAGGTGCTGATGTGGTATTCGCGGCACTACGAGCAGATGGAATTCTTGTTTGGGCTGCCTCCGGTGACGGAGACGGGCGAGGAAATGCTGCCGGTGTTCCTGCAGATGTACGATCACCCGAGCTATCACGCGAGCGCGGCGATTCTTTTCGGGACGCAGGTGGAGAACACCGATTTGTTTCCGCAGCAGGCGGAGCTCGCTGACCAATGGAACGCGCAGCATGCGTTTCCGCACATTGAATACTCGGGACTTCACGATGCGCTGGATGCGATTGCGCGGCAATTCGGAGGGGATATCCCGACGGTGCGCGGCGACGGCGGGCCGTACTGGGAGGACGGGATCGGGTCGGATGCGCTGTACGCGGCGATCGAGCGCGAGAACGAGAGCCGCGCTCCTTCGGCCGAAAAGCTGGCCACGATCAGCACGCTGGTGAATCCGCGGCTGGCCATCGACATGAAAAGCCTGGACGCCATGTGGGCCAGCATGGTGCTGATGGACGAGCACACGTGGACTTCGTGGGACAGCGTTTCCGATCCGACGAGCCAGGAGGCGCGGGAGCAGTTGAGGGTGAAGGATTCACGCGCGACGACGGCGGCCGCGTTGCGCGACGATCTTCTGCGCAGCAGAATGGCGAGCCTGGCGGATTCGATTGCCGCCGGGGTGAACAGCCTGATCGTTTTCAATCCGCTGAACTGGCAACGCGACGGCGAAGTGACGATCGATTTGGATCACGGGATGGAAATCGCCGATCGCAGCGCCGGGCAGAGCGTGCCGTATCTGGTGCTGAGCGAGGGGCCGAACTTCAACCGCGTGGAATTCACCGCGAAAACCGTGCCGGCGGTAGGCTACAAGGTGTATGAGCTGCGCGCGGCGCAGGCGACGGGGTCCGCGCCGGCAGGAACGACGGACACTACGCTGGAAAGCCCGTTCTACCACGTTGTGCTCGATCCGGAGACGGGTAGCATTCGCAGCATTATCGACAAGCAGCTGAACAAGGAGCTGGTGGACACGCAGAACTCGTGGCGCTTTGGGCAGTATCTCTACGTAAGCGGCGGGGACCAGGAGCCGAACAGCCTGATGCAGTACCGCGCGGTCTCGCCGAAGGCAACGCTCGACATTCATGGCGCGCAGAACGGCCGGATCCTTTCCGTCACGCGCACGCCGTTTGGATGGCGCGCGCACATGGAGTCGTCGACCGTGAACACGCCGTCGATTCAGACGGAGATTCGCCTTTATAACGATGAGAAGAAGATCGAGCTGACGGAAGAGATCGACAAGAAGCCGGAGCTGAGGAAGGAGGCGGTCTACTTCGCGTTTCCTTTCGCGATGACGCATCCGCAGTTTCAATATGAGATTCAGAATGGCGTTGTCGATCCGGCGAAGGACATGTATCCGGGCGCGGGCCGCGAGTGGTTCTCTGTGCAGCACTGGGTGTCGGTGCAGCAGGATGGCGTGTCGGCGACGGTGATGCCGCTGGACGCTTCGCTGGTGACGCTGGGCGACATCAATCGCGGCGCATGGCCGACGGAGTTTGGCGAGCGGCCGGGGTCGATCTTCTCGTACGCGATGAACAATTACTGGCACACGAATTACGTGGCGGAGCAGGGCGGGAAGTTTCGCTTCCGCTACGTGATCACCAGCGCCGCGCAGACCGACGCGCCCGCGCTGAGCCGCATGGGCTGGGAAGAAGCGACACCGCTCGAGGAGGACCAGATCCAGTCGCAGGACAAAGCGCTCGATCTGCCGCGTCCGCTGGACGGCAAGCAGGGCAGCTTTCTTACTGTGGACGATCCCGATGTGCTGCTGGACACGTGGAAGCCTGCGGAGGACGGCGACGGCACGATCGTGCGGCTGATCGACCTGGGCGGGGCGGCGCGGACTGTGACGGTGAAGACGCCGCTGCTGGCTATCGACAAGGTCATGAGCACGGATGCGGTGGAGCGCGACGGGCAGGTGATTGTTCCGGACAGCGCGCATAGTTTCCGGGTGGCGATTCGTCCGCACGCGATCGTCACCGTTCGCATTGTGGGAAAGAAGGCGCTGCCGTAGCGCGTGGGCGCATCCACTTCGCCACCGTGCGGGCGCGGAAAAACCGGCTAGACTGATCGCTTGCCGGTTTCCGGCTTGATTGTAACTGCGGGAGGGATCATGTATCAGCCGCAGGTGTACGGAGTGGCGCTGTTCTTCATGATCGTCAGCATGTGCTGCTGGGGCTCGTGGGCCAACACGCTGAAACTCACTCCCGGTCACCGCTTCCAGCTTTTTTACTGGGACTACGTGATCGGGCTCTTCGTCGGCGCGCTGGCGTTCGGTCTCACGCTCGGGAGCATGGGGTCATCGGGGTACTCGTTCTTCGCCGATCTGGTGCAGGCCGATGCGCATCACGCGGGGCTGGCGTTCGCCGGCGGCGTGGTGTTCAACGTCGCGAACCTGCTGCTGGTGGCGGCGATCGACATCGCCGGCCTTGCGGTTGCGTTTCCGGTGGGGATTGGCGTTGCCCTCGTGGTGGGCGCGGTGAGCAACTACATCCTTTCGCCCACCGGCAATCCGCTGCTGCTTTTCGGCGGAATCGCCATCGTCATTCTGGCCATCATTCTCGATGCTGCTGCCTATCGGCTGCGCGAGCAACAGAGAAGCGTGACCACGCGCGGCGTCGTCATCAGCCTGATCTCCGGCGTGCTGATGGGCAGCTTCTATCCTTTTGTGTCGCGCTCGATGACGGGCACGCATGCTCCCGGGCCTTATGCCGCCACGTTCTGGTTTGTCGTCGGTGTTGCGGTGTGCTCGCTGGTCTTCAATACGCTGCTGATGCGGAAGCCGCTCGACGGGAGCGCGCCGGTGGCGTTTCGCGGATGGGCGCAGGCGCGCGCGTCGTGGCATCTGTGGGGCGTGATCGGCGGGGCCATCTGGTGCACGGGCACCATCATGAACTTCGTCGCGTCGCGCGCCCACATCGTGGGGCCGGCCGTGTCTTATTCGATCGGGCAGGGCGCCACGATGATTTCCGCGAGCTGGGGCGTCTTCGTGTGGCACGAATTCGCGTCGGCGCCGCGAAAAGCGAAGACGCTGCTGGCCTGGATGTTTGTCTTGTTTGTTTGCGGGCTCACAGCGGTGGCGCTGGCGCCGGTCTTTTGACGGGTTGCGGAGAAGATCTGAGACAGATTGTTTTCGCGTTTCTCGGAGCGGAATCGGCGCGAGCTAAGGGCGGTCGCCTTCAGGTCCAGCCGCTTCTTTGATGACGCTGGCACGCAAAGAGGCGTTCCGTTCGGCGGCAGCGCTGCCGGCGGCGCGCGCAACCTCGTCCGCCCACTTTTTCTCCTGCCGCTCGCGTTCTGCTTCAAGGGATGCTGTTTCACGCGCCTCCAGCATGCGGCGCACGGTGGGCACTCCCCACAGCACACAAAAGAACAGAGCGAGGCCGAACAATACTTCGCCCATTCGTGCCCTTCCTCAAGGTCAGCCAATTCTACTGTACGCAGGTGAGGTTGCAGGCGCAAAATGCCGCGTCATTGGTAACTGGTTGGATCGGCACGGAAATAACTAACCGGTATGACTGCGGTGACAATCGGATCACTGCAGCTTCGCTACGGCGACGGCAAACGGAGCGAGATCGAGCGTGCCGCCTGTGGGTTGCGAGCTGCGCGCCGGGCCTTCGCCGGTTGCCTCGTCGACGATCGATAACTCACTGACCGTGAGCCCCTGCGGCAGAGCAATGCGGAGGCTGCGGTTGCGCTTGTTGACCAGCAGAAGTTTGCGCCCGCTTGCTGTTGCGAAGGCCTGCGCGGCGCAATCTCCATTGTCGGCGTCGGTCGTTGCCAGCGTGTCGCCTGGGCGGAAATTATCGACGATCAGCTTCAGCACCCAGTAGCGCGCATTGGGCTTGCCGTTCTTCCAGTCGATCATCGTGACGCTGGGATACTGCGATGGATAACCGACCAGTTGCGACTCGCCGATGGCCTCGATGCCCTGCGGCGCGAGCTCGAGGTAGAGATAGGCGTAAAGCGCGCCGGCGGCGTTCCAGTAGATGCCGGGAATCGCGATCTGCGCGTCGTTGGGCGTGTTGTCGGTGGGCAGAATGACGCCCAGCTCGTCGGTGTCGGTTTTCGTTGCCGGAGACAGACGCTTGCGAATTGCTTCGATGTAGCGGACCGTCGCGAGGAAGCGGTCCGCCTGATCGAAGAAGGTGTACTGCCAGTCTTCTGCGGTTTGCTCGCGCGTCGGCGTGGCGTAGAAGTGGTACGAGATTAAATCGAGCGGAATGCCGGGCTTATGGTGCGCGGGATTGAGGAAATACTCAAAGTACTGCGGGTTGCCGGAGGGGTCGGCGAGCGCGAGCGCCACAAACTTTGTCGCGGGGCTGACCGCGTGAATGGCGCTGACGATGGCGTCGTAGCGCGCTGTGTACTTCTCGGGCGTCATGCTGTGCTCGGCCTCGACTTCGTTCAGCACCTCCCAGTAAGGGATCGCAAAGTGGTAGCCCGAGGTGTGGGTCTTGCCATTCTCATCGGTGAAGCCGCCGCGGGTGTACCAGCTGACCAGGCGCGCGTAGTAGGCGCCGAGTTGCCGGCCGGTGGGATCGTTCAGCTCGGTGCCCTGGGTGTAGTTCCAGTCGACCTGATTGGGATCGGCGGGGTAGGGAATGGGCTTTGGCGTGGCAAACAGCCATGCCGGGATGGTGCTGAAGTTCACGATGGTCGAGTGGCCGTCGGTCGCATGAAAGAAGTCGAGCATCATGGGATCGATCAGCGAAAAATCCCATGACGTTTTGCCGGGCGTGGGCGGCTCCAGCTCCGGGACGGCTAATTTGGGATAGGGCAGCCAGGGCACGTAGCGCTCGTAGTCCGCGCCCAGAGCGTGGATCGCGGCGAAGGCGCTGTCGTGGATGGGCGAGTCCGCCCGCAGCATGGGATTGACCACGACCTGAAAGGTCGGCGTGGAACGCGAGACGATGACCGGCTTGTCCCACTGGATAGCGATGTGCGCCACCGGCGTCTGGGCGGCGCAGTTGCGGTTCGGCAGCCCGCACAAACATGCTGCGCAAGCGCACATGATCGCAAAGCACAGGCTTCTGCGTCTCAAGCATTCACCTCTCGGCGAGGATTGTATCGAGAAGCTGTGCCCTATGCGCGCGCGGCCGCTATCGGTCTGGAGGTACACGGAGGAAGCAGCGAAAAGCAACCGCGGATCCCTCCGCTTCGCATTCGGGATGACAACAATCCAGAGAGTGCAGATACGTCAGGTTATGTTTGCAGGTCGGGAAAGATGGTGACGCGCAGCTTAGTCGATCCGTAGGGGGCGAGGGTGATGTTCTCGACGGTTTCGCTCACCTTGCAGGCGTTCAGGTCGGGCAGGCAGGGCGTGAACTTCTGCGCGGCGTCGTCGGGATTCGCCTGCAGCTCCCATCCGGCAATTTTTTTTGCGGGAGCTACCAGGGTCAGCGGCGGATTCGCCCAGGGATCGAGCGCTGCCTCTCCCGCAGCCGGATGCTTCTTCACCTCGACGGCGGTTTCGAGCTTCGCCTCATCGACGGCCAGGCCGTAGTTCCAGTCGCTCGCGGGCGTGGCCTCCCACGCGGGAAACTCCTCGGTCGAATACTTCGGCACGACGGTGGTCGTCCATTTCGCCTCAATGGGCAGCGAATAGACGAGCGGGCCGCGCTCGACGCCGATACCGTTCTGCGGCCAGCGTGTGACGGCGAGCTTCATGGGCAGCGTCAGCGTCACTTCGTCGCCGGGATGAAATGTGCGGCGCAGGGTGACAAATCCCTTTTGCGCCGCGAGGTCCGCGGGTTTCACGTCGATGGGCTTGCCATTGACCGCGACGCGCGGGGCCTCGCACCAGCCGGGAATGCGCAGCGAAAGGGGAAACGCGACCGGATGCTGTGCCTGAATGCGGAAGCGAATCTCCTCGTCGAAGGGGTACTGCGTGGTCTGCTCGATCTCGATGGGCTCGTTCTGTGCGCCCACCGTGGCCTTGACCGTCGATGGCCCGTAGAACACCGCGGCGAGGCCGCCGTCGCTGCTTCTCATCCACATGCGGATGACATAATTGGGGAAGACGCGATGCACGTTGCCGCCGCAGCACGCCGTGCGATGCCCGGGATTCGGCTGATAGGCCATCATGGAGCCGCCGTGCTCCTTGAACTTCGGCCAGTTGTGGTCGGAGTTCAGCGTGGCCAGGAACTGGTTGGGGCAGGAGAAATACTGCAGCGCCTTCCAGTCGTTGCGGATCGCGCCGGGCGCTGCGTTGAAGCAGGCGCGCTCCACGCGATCGGCCCAGACGGCGTCGCCGGTGGCCATCAGGTAGTAGCCCCAGGACCACGTGTGATCCGTGATGTCGCAGGTCTCGTGGGAATCGAGCGAGGTGACCGTCGAAAACCACTCCGACGTCGAAGGGACGCCGTCGATGAGCATGTGGTGATCGAAAATGCGGCGCTGGGCGGCCACGCCGAACTTCAGATAGTCCTGCTTGCCCGTGTACAGATAAAGGATGGCGGGCTGCTTCGAGGTTTCAGCGTAGGTCTCGCCGTGAGTATCAATCGGCGTGTCGCCGAAGACGCGCATCGCGCCGAGGTCGGCGTTCTCGGGGTCGTCGGAGTACTGCATGTACTCATGCCACGCCTTCTCCGCCATGCCCAACAGATGCGGATCGCGGGTCTGCGCGTAGCACCACAGGATATCTTCGATGTTGTTCACGTTGCGCTTCGGCTTGCCGTAGGACGCGGTGTCGGAGAGGTAATGGCGCTGGATGGCCTCGGCGATTTGGCGGCTGGTGAGGCCCGGCAGCGGAGACTGCGCGTCGGAAACTGCGCGCACGCTGCGGAAGAAAACGGCGTGGGGCCAGCGGTGATAATCGCCGAGCGGATCCTGAAACAGCTCCGGGCCGAGGTAGCCTTCCATGTCGGCATGGGTCAGCGTGTAGGCGATGGGGTTCGTCGCTTTGGCCAGCAGCGCATCGTCGCCGAGGATCAGCGCGAGCCGCGTGGCTCCGTCGATCCAGTAGGCGCGCTGCTCCCACGGCCACCACGCCTCGTATTCCTGCTCCTGAGTGAGAAACTCGCCTTCCTGCTGCTCGCCCCAGTAGGCCTGCGTGAAGGGCCAGGAAACCTCCGGCAAGTGCGAGCCGAGCTGCGCTGCCTGCTTCTCGAGATACGCGCGCAGCCATCCTGCGGGGTGCACCGCGCCCGGCGGCAGAGCACGCAGCGCACCGAAATACTGCACGCCTTCTTTTGCTTCCTGTGTATCGGCGAAGAGCGAGCGCGATCCCATCACCATGGCTGAGCTCATCAGCGCGAAGCGGACGAAATCTCTCCGGGTCAGTTCGGCTTCCGCGTTCTGCGGTGTACGTCTCACGTCGGTTTCCCCTGGTTATACCGTCTGGTGCGCGGCCGCGGCGGTTCCCACACCCGCGCCGTTGTTGGCGGCGTGCGCAACCCCACGATACAGCAGGGCCGCGCCGATGAGCGGAGCGTCCTCGCCCAGAGCCGAGCGGCACAACTGCACCTTCGCGGCCGCCGTCGTGTAGGCGCGCTTGCGCACGAACGCGAACAGCGGCTCCTGGAGCAATTCCGCGGGCGCGTTGCTGATGCCGCCGCTGATGCAGATCATCTCCACGCTGGTGAGGTTGAGCAGGTTCACGAGGCCGACGCCGATATAGCGCACGACGCTCTCCGCGATTGCCTGCGCCTGCGGATCGCCTCTGAGCGCGAGCGCGTACACGTCGTCGACGCCAATGGCTGCCTCGCTCTTGCCGCACTTCTGCGCGAGGCCGGGAATCCGCCGCTTCGCCTCGCGCACGATGGCCAGGCCTCCGGCATGCGCTTCGAGACAGCCGAAGCGGCCGCAGTTGCAGGGCTCTCCGTCGATCTCGACGATCTGGTGGCCGAACTCGCCGGCGGTGTTCAGTGAGCCGTGGAAGATTTTGCCGTCGATCACCATGCCGCAGCCGATGCCGGTGCCCAGCGTGACCGCGGCGATGCTGCGCGCACGCCGCGCCGCGCCTGCCTGATACTCGCCCCACGCGGCCGCGCGCGTATCCTGCGCGACGCACACGGGAGCCGAAAACACTTTGTGCATCGCGGGCGCGACCGCGACGTTGGTCCAAAAGATGTTGGGCGCGTAGACCACGGTGCCGGTGTCGGAGTCCGCGGTGCCGGGCACGCCCAAGCCGATGCCGCTGACGTCTTCGGGCCGGCGGCCTGCCTCGCGCAGCAATTCTTCGATCTGGTCGATGATGGAGGCAAGGATCGCATCGCTTCCGCGCTGCGGATCGGTGGCCGTCTTTCTGCGAAAGAGAATGCGGCCTTCGTCATCGACGATGCCGAACTTGATGTTCGTTCCGCCAACGTCGACGCCGACCTGGACTCCCTGAGCCTTCATCGTCTCTCCCTGCGCAGCGCGCTTCTCAGGAATCAGCGGCCTCGCGCCGGCACTGCATCCTGGGCAGGCTGCGATTCGTACTCCGCGATCTTCTTCAGGCGCTCGGCGTGGCGGCCTCCTTCGAACTTTGCCGTCAGCCACTCGTCGATGATCATCTTGGCCAGCTCAATGCCAACCACGCGGGCGCCCAGCGCCAGCACATTCGTATCGTTGTGCTCGCGCGAGAGCTTCGCGGAATACGGCTCGCTGCAGACGACGGCGCGCACGCCCCTCACCTTGTTGGCGCTGATGGCGATGCCAACACCCGATCCGCAGAAGGCGAGACCTTTGTCGCAGACGCCGCCCGCCACCGCTTCGCCGACGCGAAAGCCAAAGTCGCAGTAGTCCACGCGCTCCGGGCCGCAGGTGCCGAAGTCCTGCACCTGCTCGCCGCGCTCGACGAGCCAGGCCTTGATGGCTTCCTTGAATTCGAACGCCGCGTGGTCCGATCCGATGGCGATCATCGCTTCTCCTCCTCCCTTTGAGCCGCGCCTTAGTGCAGCATCGAGGTCACCAGCAGGATGAGCCCGCTAAGGAAGAACAGGAACATCGCGCCGATCATCACCTGGGTGCCGCGCGTCGCGCCCTTCGTTTCCTTCCAGACACAGACGCCCCAGATGGCCGCGATCATCGTCCCGCCCTGGCCGAGCCCGTAGGCAATCGCTGGGCTCGCCGCCTTCGACGCCACAAAATTCGACGTGACGCCGATGCCGTTGATCACGCCGCCCAGCATGCCGATGAGGTGATATTTCATGGTCCCGCTGGAGAAATAGTCGGAGTAGGTGACCTTCTGCCCCTTCACTGGATGCGCCATGAACCAGGTGTTGAAGACCAGGTTCGAAACGCAGGACCCGGCCGAATAGATCAGCACGGCGGCATAGGGGCCAAATTTGCCCGGCGCCAGATGTGTGAAGTCCATGGAGACGGAGCGCTGCACGAGGAAGTAGAACAGCCCCATCAGGATGCCGCCGCTCACGGCGAGGAAGATGCCCTTGCGCATCTCGCCGGGGCCGGCCGTCTTGCCCTGGCAGGCGCGATACGCAAACCCATCGAGGATGATGGCCAGCATGATGAGGGCGACTCCGCCGAAGATGAGCAGCGGATTGCCGCGGGGCTGCGCGATGTAGTTGACCAGCACGCCCTCAACGAGCGCGATGCCGATGGCGATGGGGTAGGCGACCGCCATGCCGGCCAAATCGAGCGCGGCCATGAAGAGGATGTTGGCGAGATTGAAGACGACGCCGCCGAAGATGGCCCACGCATAGCTGTTCGCATTGGCCTGTCGCAGATCGGCAATCAGGCTGCGGCCCTCGGTCCCCATCGAGCCAAAGGTCAGGCCGAGCAGTAGCGGCAGCAGCAGATAGCCGATGGCCTGATCCCAGTAGAAAAGCCCGAACCCATAGGAGCGGGGTTCCATTTTGAGCGTGTTGGCCCACGATCCCCAGCAAAACATCGTGAGCACACACAGCGCTACGGCTATCGGATAAGAATGAACAGTGATCATGGCACCCGCTCGCGTTCGTTCACAATGTCCCGCATTTTTGTAACGGCATCACCAATCGAGTAATCTTTGTGGAAGATACTCGAAGTGCCGCCGACCAGCATGGTCGCGCCGGCCGCGACCATGGCCGGAATATGTTCGAAGCTCACGTTCCCGTCGACCTGCACCTCGACGCTTTCGTGGCCGGTCTCATCCAGCAGCTTGCGCACGTCGCCAATCTTCTTCAGCATGGCTGGAATCAGCCGCTGCCCCACGGCGCCTGGATTGACCGTCATCACCGTGACCATGTCGATGTCGTCGAGGATGTAGTCGAGGGCCGCGACAGGCGTTGCCGGATTGAGAGCGATGCCGGGTTTCGCGCCTGCATCGCGAATTTGCCGCAGCGCCTTCTGCGCATGGCGGGTCGCCTCGCAGTGGATCGACACAATCGATGCGCCGGACTCAACCGCGCGGCCGATGTAGCGCTCGGGGTTCTCGATCATCAGGTGGCAGTCCATCGGCGTGTCGGTGACCTTTTGGATCGTTTTCATCAGAGAGAAATCGAGGCAGAAGTTGTCGACGAACTGGCCATCCATGATGTCGATGTGGAGGTAATCGACTTCCGCTTCGCGCAACTGGCGCAGGTCGGCGCCGAGGGCGGTGAAATTGGCGCACGCCACCGACGCTTCAATGGTGATCGGTCTGCGCATGCGTGGCACCCCGCGGAACTGAAAGCTTTCAAGTGAGATCGCCTGAAGTGTATGTTCCGCTTCCTGGCGTTGTCAAGGAGAGACTGTTTCGCGTCCCTGCGTGCCGCGAAGAGCGGCGACTATCTTCTCCGTTGCATGCCCCGGCCCGGTTGGCCGAGGCGCTGCCGGTGGCTCTGCTATGCTTGCTGAAAGCATTTAATAGGGCACCTGAACATTCAGTTGCTGTTGCCCTGGGCCAAACCTCGGAGGACGACCCACGCCATGGCCAACATGAAGCAGATCGCCGAGCTCGCCGGTGTCTCTCTCGGCACGGTCTCTCATGTCCTGAACGGTACGGCCGGTGTTCGCGAGCCGCTCCGCCAGCGCGTGCTCGATGCCGTTCGCGTGACCGGGTACCAGCCCAGCCAGCTGGCCCGCGGCCTCCGCCGCGATAAGACGAATATCCTGGCGATGATTATCCCGGATATCCTCAACCCTTTCTTTCCGGGGGTGGTGCGCGGCGCCGAAGATGTGGCATTCGCGAAAGGTTACCGCCTGGTTCTGTGTAACACCGACAACGATCACGGTAAGGAAGTGATGCACCTGAACGCGCTGCGCACGTATCTGCCGTCGGGCCTCATTGTCATTCCTTCCGACTTCAGCGACCTGACCGCACAGACCGAGTCGTACCGCCAGGCCGGCTCCGCGGTGGTGTGCATCGACCGGCTGCCGCGCAACTGGGACGGCGACAGCGTCACGATCAACAATGTCGATGGCGCGTTCAACGCGACCTCGTATCTGATCGGCCTGGGGCACCGCGATCTCGCAGCGATCACGGGTCCGCTGCACCTGACGAACGCGCAGGATCGCGTGCGCGGCTTCAAGCGCGCACTGCGGCGCGCCGGTCTCGAAATATCCCCGAGCTACATTCAGGAAACGACCTTCGACCGTGCCGGCGGCTACGCCAAGACCAAAATCCTGCTGAAGATGCTGCCGCGTCCGACGGCGATCCTGGCGTGCAACGACCTGATCGCGCTGGGAGCGCTGCTGGCTATCCGGGAAGAGAAGCTGCGTTGTCCCGAAGATATCTCCCTGATAGGATTTGACGGGCTTGACCTGACCGAGACCACTACACCACAGTTATCGTCGGTCTATCAGTCGCCCTATCAGCTGGGAGCGGAGGCTGCGCAACTGGCGCTCGACCGCGTCGCCCAGAAGAACAGCCCGGTGAAGCACATTGTGCTGCGCACCGAGCTGAGGATTCGCGAATCCGTCGCGCCGCCGCCGAATGCGCCAGCCGTTGCCCCGCTGATGCCCGTGAAGAAGGCGCGCGCCGCGGTTTCTTAGCGCGCAGCAGCCTTCCTGGGGCGCTACCTGCCTGGAATGACCTCGACGCGCAGCGGCTGCGTGGTCTGCTTCTCGATCCAGATCACCAGATCGGTTCCGTCGAGATGCTCCACGTGGCCCATGCGATTGCTCTTGCCCCACGCCACCGGCTTGCCGTCGAGCTTCAATTGCGCGCCGCCGTCGCCCCAGCCGTGGATCACAAGGGCCGGATCAAAAAGCGGCGATTCCTCGCTGGCTGCGAGCGTTAGCTGGAGCGGAGCCGCTGCGCTGCCGGTCCTGGCGAGCACATACGCTCGCTGCGTTTCATCGTAGCCATCGCTTCGATAACTCGAGCCCTCAAGCTCCTGCACCGGCGCATGCAGCCACGACTTCGCCAGCGCCAACAGGCCGGCCGGGGTCTTCGTTGTTAATCCGTCCATCAGGATCTTGGTTTCGGCGTTGGGTTCGCTGCTGTACAGCTTCCAATACAGGTGCGAGAGCGAGCTGTGCGAGGCGCGATCGGCGACGACGCAGGGGCGGTCGCTCGAGGCGATCTGCGCCACCGGCCAGTGGTTCCAGCACTCGAAAGCAGAGTACGTGTCCTCGTTGCCGTAGATGTCCGCGCCTGCATCCTGGCCGGTCGTGATCTGGAAGGGCTTCCACTCCGATTTCAAGTTGACGAGCTGCATGTTGGGGTGGTCTGGTCCTGAGAATCCCGCCGGCCCGGTTGCGGGGCTGAATTCTCCCGTCGTCTTCGGACGCCAAGTGTAGGTCTTCGTCTCGCCCTGCATGTTTTCGAAGGTCAGGGCGTCCCAGTTGATGTCGTCTTCCGGGCGCATGCCGGGCTGGTGCAGGATGATGGTCTCCTGCCACTCGTGCGGACGGCTCACGTCGCCCTCGTGCAGCACCTGCTTGCGAATCGCGATGCCGTCGGGGTAGACCGTCCAGTACTCATCGATCCAGTGGAACCAGCCGGTCAGCGGATCGGGGAACGCACCGTTCAACTGCTCCACTTCGGCGTCGGCATAGCGCCAGTGCACCACAGCGCGCGCGTCGTTGCTCTCCACAATGTTCACGTGCGAGTAGCGGCTCTGCTTGTCGGACATGGGCTCGCAGTCCCAGCCGGGCGCGCAGGCATCGTCGCCCCACGTTTCGACAAACTCGTCGGTGTACCACTTATCGTTCTCGGTCACCCAGGCCGGGATGTAGTTCGTCCCTTGCCAGAACACGAGGCGGATGGGCGACTCATCGAAGCGGACCACCACGTCGGAATCCGGGCCGATGCGGCGCAGCCGGTCCCAGGTGTCCTGATAGCGCAGCGTGGCGTAGAAGGCGCCGAACCGACCTGCTCCGGGACAACCGGAAGGCATCTTCGGCCAGGGCAGAACTTCACCCGCCGGAGGCTGGACCGCAGCGTAATCGCTCGCGATCTCCGCCGGGGTCTCCGCGTGCTCTTCGATGGACAGCTCGTCGAGGATGCCGTCGAGCGAATACCAGATGGGGTATTGCGGCTTCACGACCGCTTCGGGGAACGGCAGCACCGCCTCGCGCACGCGTCCGATGAGGATGTCCGCGCGGGCCGTGGTCAGGACGCCGTGCACCGGCAGTTGCCCGACCGGCTTGCCATCGAGAAAAATCGTCAGCTTCCCGTCGCCGCCGCTCGTGGCGTAGGTTCCCGCCACGTGGGCCCACTTTTTGAGCGGCAGTTTCTCCGTCGAGACCACCATTTGCCACTGGCCGTTGATCGACGCGCCCAGCCCCACGTGGCCCATGGCATCGATGCCGAAGAAATATCCCTCCTGGCGATCGACTTCCTGATCCACGATCGGAACCCAGTTCCACGGATAGGTGTTGAGCGCGACCCAGGCCTCGAGCGTGAATCCATCGCGTCCGCGCGCTTCGCCCTCGTGCACCGGCACGGTCATGCTGGTGGTGTAGCCGTCGAAGCGCAGTCCATCGCCGCGGACGCCAGGAACGTAATCGTATTCGCCGCCCAGCTTTGCCTTGACGCCGCTCGCACTGTCCACCGCCGCTGCGTTCTCGCTGCGCGCAAAGGCCCAGTGCAGATCCGTGGTCTGCGCGTATGCGGCGCAACCGAGGAATGCGCAGCTGAGCAGGAGCAGGAATTTCCGGTCCAAGGTCACTTCGTCCTCACTTCGCGCACCGCGGGCACGCAGCCGCACCAGAATGTCGTTGACAGATAGAATCGCGGCGCAGTAACGTTGCTCACAGTGTCCTTTGAAACCATTCAACGCAAGACGCGAACGGGTCTCCCGAACGCGGCAAACGGATTATATCCTCACGGTTTCGTCGAAACCAGGGAAGTGACTTTATGCTGAAAACACTCTCGGTCCTGCATACGCCCGAACTGCTCCACGCCCTGGCTTCCATGGGCCATGGGGATGAGCTCGCGCTGGTCGATGCAAACTTTCCGTCGACCTCCAACGCGCAGCGGCTGGTCCGCCTCGACGGCTCCGATCTGCCCTCGGCGCTTGAGGCCATCCTGCAACTCGTTCCCCTTGACACCTTCGTCGACCATGCCGCGCACCGCATGATGCAGGTGCATGCTCCCGACGAAATCCCGGAAGTGCAGCAACTCTGCCAGAAGGTCATCGACAAGGCGGAAGGCAAGCACCTACCCCTGGCCGGAATTTGCCGCGAGGAATTTTACGAGCGCGCCCGCAAGGCCTTTGTGGTGATTCACACCAGCGAACGCCGCACCTACGGCTGCCTGCTCATCAAGAAGGGCGTCGTCTATCTTCCCAGCGAAGCTCGCTAGGTCCTGCGGCCGCTGCGCCCGTCGCCCAACAGCAGGGAATTGCCAACGCCTCCTCGCTTGCCATGCGAGTGGCGGAGAGAAAGTCAGGTCAGTCGATGCGCTACGCGACAGGATTTCTGCTTGCGGGGTTGGCGGCCATGGCCGCGCACCCGCTTCTCGCCCGCTCCCAGTCCGCGGACGCGGCCAATGTGACGGCCAACTGGTCGAGCGTGGAGCGCACCTCGAACACCGTGCCGACCACGCAGATCCTGGCGCACTCCTTCACGCTGCGCAACAATCCGATGCACAATCCGGAGTTCAAGGCGCTGAAAGATCTGCATACCAACGACACGCGCCTGCAGCTGTGGTTCAGCGTGACGCGCCAGGCCGTCGCCGAACTGAAGCCGCCCACGGCCACGGAGACGTTCTGGGACTTCACCTACATCGATCCGCTGGTCGAGGACTACTACAAGAACACGAAGGGCGCGCACCACATCAACATGGGCACGATTCCGCGCTGGATGTTCAATGTGCCGGAGGAGCAGGTGCCCGACGATCCCGCGGCGAGCTTCTACAAATACACCGACGGCACCACCGGCGACCTGCTGAAGGATCCCAGCGGCAAGCAGTTTGCCGATTACCAGGTGCGGCTCTACGAGTGGCTGACGCAGGGCGGATTCACCGATGAGCTGGGCAAGTTCCACAAAGGCCACCATTACAAGGTCGATTACTGGGGCATTCTCAACGAGCCCGACTTCGAAAACCACATCACGGTGGAGCAGTACACGAAGATCTGGGACTCGGTCGCGACGGCGATCCACAAAGTCGATCCGAACGTGCGTTTCTTCAGCGCTGAAGTCTCCGGCGCCGAAGTTCCCTGGGCGAAGTATTTTCTCGATGCGAAGAACCACGCGGCCGACGCGCCGCCGGTCGAATACTTCTGCATCCATAACTACACAAACGGCACCAATGAGCCTTCTACCTGGCATGACAGCTACTTCGTCCATCCCGACATGGACGTGAGCAACGGCGCTTCGGCCAATGCGTTTGGCGGCCGCGTGCGCCAGGTGATGAAGATTCGCGACGACCTGTCACCGAAGACCACCATCATGCTCGATGAGCTGGGCATCTTCGACATCGTGGTGCCGACGGAAGAGTCGTGCCGCGCCGACGAACCTTACCACAACTACAACCCGCTCTACTGGAACGCGAACGGCGCGAACTGGGCCGACACGTTCATCACCGCGGAGAACCTGGGCGTGCCGCTAATCAGCATGTCGCAGATGGACGGCTATCCGACGCAGTGCCCGTCGATCTCGATGATGGATGGCGAGACGCGCCGGCCGAACGCGCACTACTGGGCGCTGTGGCTGATTACGCATAACTTCGGCCCTGGCGATCAGCTGGTCGCGACCAAGTCCTCAACCGACGATGTGGTGGCGCAGGCCTCGATCACGTCTGCGGGCAAGAAGCTTCTGCTCATCAACACCACCGACCACGACGTACCCGTCAACCTCGCCGGCGCGTATGCGTCCGGGAGGCTGCGCGTGCAGGTGGTCGATCAGAAATCCGGCGAGCAGCATCCGCGCAAAGAGAAGGCGAGCGGGCAGCAGGTGACGCTCGCGCCGTTCGCTGTGGCCGTGGTGCAGGGCCAATAAATGTCTGGTTCGGGGTTGTCACGGGCGGCGCACGCGGGCCGGCGTGGCCGTCTTCCTTTTCGCGCGACGGTATGCGCAGCGCTGCTGTTTGTTTTTGCCGCGGCGGCACCGGCGCAGAACTTGTCCTTCGGGTTCCAGCCGGCGCGTCCGGTTCCTGACTGGCTGCACAAGGCGAGTATCTACGAAGTCTGGCTCGACGCGTTCAGCAAGGAAGGCAATCTGCGCGGCGCGATTCCGCGGCTGCAGCAGGTGGCCGATCTGGGCGCGACCATCGTCTATCTGGGGCCGATTGCGAAGCGCTCCGCCGCGCCGAACGCCTCGCCCTACAGCATTGCCGACTACAACGAGATCGATCCCGAGGCTGGAACGCCGCAGGACCTCCATGACTTTGTCGATGCGGCGCACAAGCTGCACCTGAAGGTGATGCTCGACGTCGTCTACTACCACACGGCGCCCGACAACATCATGATGAAGGACGATCCGGCGTTTTTTCAGAAGACGCCCGATGGCCAGATCGCGCGTGGATTCTGGCCGCAGCCGCTGCCGGATTTCACCAATCCGAAGGTCCGCAAATATCTCGCGGACAGCCTGGTGCACTGGGTGCGCGACTTCGGCGTCGATGGTTTCCGCTGCGATGTGGGCGGCGGCGTGCCGGTCTCCTTCTGGGTGGAAGCGCGCCAGGCTCTCGACAAGGTGAATCCCGAGGTCATCCTGCTGTCTGAATCCGACCGGCCCGACGATCAGCTGCAAGCCTTCGATATTAATTACAACTTCCAGTACTATCTGGCGCTCACGTCGGTCATTCGCGACGGGGCTCCGGCGAGCAAGATCCGCGATGAGTGGCAGACGATGCACGACATCATGCCGAAGGGCGCGCGGCTGCTCCACTACGACGACAACCACGACTGGCCGCGCGCCGTGATGCAGTTCGGCGAAAAGGGCGCGATGGCCGCATCGATTCTCAACTTCACGCTCGACGGCATACCGTTCCTCTACAACGGGCAGGAGGTCGGCGACCCAACCCCAACCAGTTGGCGCAAACCGCTGCCCATTCGGTGGCCGCACCCCGAGGAACGCACCCGGTCCGGACCCAACGCTCCGGAGCAGCCCACCGCCGCGCAAATCACGCTGGCGCAATACAAAAAGCTCTTTGCGCTCCGCGCCGATGAGCCGGCGATCAGCGCCGGCAGCGTGGTCTGGATCAACAACACCCGGCCCGACAGCGTGCTCAGCTTCCTGCGCAAATCGGGCAACGACGAGGTCCTCGTCATCCTGAATCTCTCGAACCGCGACGTGCCCGTGACCATCGACCTGCCCGTGATGGATTACTATGCGGTGAAGAATCTCCTGGACCCGGGCAAGACCTGGTTCCAGCTGTATTCGGGCCGCGTCTCGGCCGATCTCGCGGCTTACGGCTACGTGGTCGGCAAAGAGATTCCGCTCGCGCCGCTGGCCAACCAGCCCGCGGAGCAGTAGTCCCGGCAGCGCCGGTCGCCTTTCCCAGGAGGCAGAATCGCCATGACCGCAACCACCGTCGCCGCGCCCGCAGCCATCAAGACCAGCCGCGTTCTCTCCGTCGATATCGTTCGCGGCATCACCATCGCATTCATGATCATGGTGAATAACAACGGCGCGGCCGCCTATCGCCCCTTCTGCCACTCGGCCTGGAACGGCTGGACGCCCACCGATCTCGTCTTCCCCACGTTTGTCTTTATCGTCGGCGTCTCCATTGTTTTGTCTTTCGGCAAGCGGCTCGAGCGCGGCGATTCCAAAGGGGCCATCGCCGTCAGCATCGTGCGGCGCACCATCATCCTGTTTGCGCTGGGCCTGGTGGTCAACGGATTCCCCTATTTCCCGCTGCACACGCTGCGCATTTACGGTGTGCTGCAGCGCATCGCGCTCTGCTATCTGGCGGCGGGGCTCTTCTATCTGTGGAGGCGCGATGCGGCGAGCAAAGTCGTCGCCATCGTGGTGCTGCTGATCGCCTACTGGATCCTGATGCGCTTTGTGCCGGTGCCTGGCTACGGCGTTCCCACGCATCAGATCCCGCTGCTCGATCCCGACCGCAACTGGGTGGCGTGGCTCGATCGCCGCTTGCTCCCGGGCCGCCTGTATGAAGGCGTGCGCGACCCCGAAGGTCTGCTGAGCACTTTCCCCGCCATCGCCACAGCGCTGCTCGGCGTCGTCACCGGCCTGTGGATACGCACCGAACGCACGCGCGGCCAGATTTGCGCCGGCCTGCTCGCCGGTGCCGTCGCGCTCATCGCGCTCGGCGAATTATGGAACGTGTGGTTCCCGATTAACAAAAAGCTCTGGACCAGCTCCTACGTCCTGTTCGCCGCCGGCTGCTCGCTGCTGCTGCTCGGTTTTCTCTACTGGTGCATCGACATGCGGGGATGGCGCAAAGCGTGGTCGCAGCCGTGGATCGTTTTCGGCACGAACGCCATCTTCGCGTACATGCTCTCGGAGCTGCTTTCTTCGACGCTCTGGGCCGTCCACGTCCACCCGGGGGTGGCGTTGTGGAGTTGGATCTACGCACCGATTTTCGCGCCGATCCACCCGCCGGGCGTCGGCTCTCTGCTCTATTCCATCTGCTTTGCCGGCGTGTGCTGGCTCGTGACGTATCCGCTGTGGCGGCGCAAAATCTTCCTCAAGATTTGAGGACGCACCACTGGTTCTACGGCGCGGGATACTTGTGCAGTTGCGGTCCGACGAGGTTCGAGAACGAGTAGTTCTCGTTCCGGTCGCCGTCGATCGTCCAGAACATTGCGCCGATTAGCCCTGGATATCCGCGCGGCTGCCGCAGCCGGTAGGTAACGCCTGCCGGAGTCTTCCCAGTGATGAGGTACTGCATCGCGCCGCTCACCAGCTGCGGCGTTGCCGTGCCGACGAGGAATCCCACGGCGATCTTGTTCGCAGGCAACGGCGGGAAGAACTGTCCCGCCTGCCCGCCGACGTTGAATCCGTGCAGCAGCAGCTCGGTCATCGCCGCGTCGTAGTTCACCGAGCCGAGTTGATAGATTTCGCCGTCGAGCCCTTCGAACGGCGGCGTGTTGTAGTCCTGCACGTCGACGAAGGTGAGCATGTTGCGCACGCCCCACAGCAGCGGCAGGTACGTGCCGAATTGTCCGCCGTAGCTCGGATACCCGCCGGGAATCTGCGTGCCCTCCGGCACCAGCGTCAGGTGGAATCCCGGCCCAAAGTGGTCCTTCAACTGGTGGAGACCTGCAATCAGATTCACGATCGACGGCGTCTTCGGATGCCGGAAGTCGGTGTCGCCCGGATCGAGCGTGAGGGAGGGCGACTCGAAATCGAGGTCGACGCCGTCGAAGCCGTAGTCACTGACGATCTGCGTGACCGAGCTCACGAAGTTGGGAATGCTCTCCGCGTGGTCCAGCGTGAAATATTCGCCGCCGCCGCCCAGCGAGATGAGCACCGTCTTGCCCTGGGCCTTTAGCCAGGCAATATCGTCCTTCATCTGCGCGAGATCGAGGCCTGGCCGCACATGCAGCTTCAGCGTGCCTTCGGGCGCCTGATGATTCACGTCGGCAAACGCGGCGATGATCACGTCCCACTGCGGCGACACGTCGCGCAGGCGCAGCAGCGTTCCCTTCGGCCCGCTTCCGGTCCAGTAGCCGATCAGCTCATGACCGTTCTTCGCGCCTGCTGACGGAACCGCGGCAACCGGTGACGGCGGCGCAGGCTCGAGCGGTTGCTGCGCGGCCTCGGGAGCCGGTCGAGGATACGCCGGGCACGGCGTCGCGGCCGCGGTCAGCATCTTCACGTCGGGAAAGCTGTACGGCGCGGCTCCGCCGGTGTACCAGGCCATCAGCGCCACATCGGCCAGGTGCCACGCGTGGCCCGCGCCACGCATCACCGTCGCCGGCCCTGCCGGGAGATCGCTGCGCTCATTCGTGTCGAGCGGATCCTGCAGGACGTATCGCGTCGCGGGACTGTCTCCGCCGCAGCCGTGCTCCACGGCGCCCTCCGCCTCCGGCCACTTCCACGCTGGAACGATGTTCTCGCCGGCGGGCAGCGGCATGCGAAACGCGAGATGAAACAGCGTGTCGTGCAGCGGATCGTTCACCCACTCCGCCAGCTGCCCGGTCAGCGGCTGCACGTCGTGCTCTTCGACCAGCGGCGGCGTTGCGCCCAGGTACGACGCCAGGACAAAAGAATTTCCCGTCGCCTCGTCTACCCCGTGGGTACCCCACGAGCAGCACACCGTGGCATCGCCATAGGTGTAATAGCCGACATTGTGTGTGACTGCGATCACCAGCTTTCCATCCTGCCGCGGGATCTGCTGAAAGATGGCTTTCTCGACGAACTCCACGTCGGCCATCGCGAGACGCGTTCGCGTGCTCTTCGATGTGAGCACGTATCCGTAACCGACCGGAATTTTCACCGTGACCGGCCGCACATCGGGCTTCCCGAGCAGCGTGTGCCAATCGCTCGCTGCGCCCGCAGAACCGCCCGCCGTCGCGCGCAGCATCGCTTCCATATACTGCGTGGTTCCGGCTGCGCCCAGCGGCGTCTTCGCGAAGATGGGCGACTGCAGCACCTCTCGGACATCCTGGGCTGCATCGAACGCTGCCGGGCTGCCAGACGATTCGAACTCGAGCCGTACGGGCACGAGCACGGTCGGGATCATCGTCGTGCCGCCCTGCGCCGGGTCGTGTCCCGGCAGCGTGAGCGCGCTCTGGCCCCCGGTGTAGTGGAACGTCGGCGCCGTTCCCTGCGAGTACGCAACGCTCGCCGCACACACGAATGCAGCCATCAGCAGATAACGTGCAATTTTCATCAGAAGACGATGATAGCTGCGGGATGAGCTCTGCGCGCGGGTCGCACGCGTGGCCCGAACATTTCTCGCCGCATTCGATGCGCTTCCGGCGCGACCTGGAGTCAAGTTTGGATTGCGGCGCCGCCGGCCGTTACTGCGCTGCGCCGTGCATGTAGATCGCGTACCTTTGCCGGTATTCCTGCTTGTATTGATCCACCGCCTGCGCGAAGCTCCAGTCGGGAGTCTGCGCGCGCCGCGTCCAGTGGATCTCCACCTCGCGCGCGTCGGCGGGAATCTCAACCATCGCGCCTTGCGGATGCAGGTCTTTTCCATCCACGCGCACCGCCGAGACGTCGGCGAACCACGGCAGTTGGATCACCACGGCCTTCGGCTTCTCCCGCCACTGCAGGTTCAGCGCGATCTTCGCTGTGTGGTCATCGGGCTGGGTCAGCGTGAAGCCCACCTCGCCATCCTCGACCGGCCCACGCTCCACGCGGATGGTCTTCCCCGCGCCCATCCATGCGGGCGACATCACACTGAGCAGATGCACCGTGCCCTCGTCCTCGCGCACCATCATCATTCGCAGCATGGTGCGATACTCGGCGGCAAACCACCCATGCGGCGGCAGGTTGTCCTCAAAGTCGCGATCGCCCCACGCACGAATGGCAAACTCAAACCCCTCCTGGGTGGAGCTGGTATGCACCAGCCATCCGTATAAGTCCTGCACCGCTTCCTGCTGATCGCCGCGCAGGATCTCGGTGAAGGTGTTCTTGATCCCGACATAATCGTGCAGAAAGCGGCCCGTCCCATACGTGGAGATGCCCTCGGCATACTTCGCGCGCGTCGCCTTGAGCGTCTCGGTGATCAGCGGGTCGCCGGGCGCCAGCACATGCTCCGGATACGTCCCCAGCAGATTTCCCCAGTACTGGCCGCCGCAGTCGCCGTCGAGCGAAGGCGGAATCGATCCTCCGTCGATCTTCGCGCAGCGGTCGATCGCCTTCAGCAGATCGGCGCGATAATCGGTGTACTCGCTGCGCCACTGCGCTGCTTCGTCCGGCTTGCCAACGGCATCGGCGAGGATCGCCGCGTTCTGCAATCCGCTCAGCGCCAGGAAGTTGTACCCGGTGATGTGGCCTTCCACATACTCGTTATCCTTCACGTCCGACGCCGGGATCAGATGCAGCGGATCGCTCGCCCGCGCTTTTTCCAGCCACGCCACGGCGCGCTCCACAGAGGGGAACACGCGCTGTGCAAAGGCGAGATCGTGCGTCATGCGGTAGTGCTGCCCATAGGCCCACAGCACCTCACCCTGCGCGTCGTACTGTCCGGGTTGGGAGAGAAACTGGCCATCCGGCTGCTGGAAACGCGCGAAGAAATCGAGATCCTGCGCGGCAATCTGCGAATAGCCGGTCACGTCGTACATATGGACAATGTCGGAGGCGTCGCGCAGCCAGAAAGCATGGTAGTGGAGCTTATTCACGGTCTGGATGTAGTTATCGCCGATGTGGTCGCGGGCTAACAGGTCGTAGACCAGGCTGGCGCGGAAGGTGTTATTCACCTTGGCTTCGGGCGTATCAATCTGCATCCCGGACCCGACCTTCTGCTGCCAGAACTGGATGGTTTTTTCCAATTCGGAGTCGTAGACGGCGTGCAGAATCTTCTCCGTTTGCGCTCCTTCTTCCACGGGGATCAGCGGCATCCGGAAGGTGATCGTGCGCTCGGCGCCGGGCGCGAGGATGCTGTTGTACTGCACCGCTCCCACCGGCGATGTGGGGAACACATGCAGCTTTCGCGGTGTGTTGTCCACCGGGATGTTGTAAGACTGCCTCGGCGTCAGCATCTTCTTATCCGGGCTATCGAAGAGGTAGAAGGCTTTGCCGCTGCGCAGAAACGCGTGGTCTGAGAAGCTATAGACCCAGTTGGGATCGAACTCCACGCCCGGCTGCCGGAAATCGCCCGGCTTGCCGTCGTCCACCGGACGCCGGAATCGATGCTCTCCCATACCGGAGCCGTTCCAGGTGTCGTTTTGATAGCGGCTCGCTGCCGTCAATACCGCGCGCGTCGGCAGGTTCGATGTGTTCTTCTCCACCACGCGCACAAAGTTGACCAGCGTGCCGTCGTCCAGCTTCGACGTGAACATTGTGAACTGGTACTCGATGCCATCCTCGGTGTGCGAGAAGTGGACGATCGGGAGGTATCCCTGCTCGAGCGTGCGGATGCGCGGCTCAAAGAACTGCAATTCGGGCCCGAGGAGAAACACCAGCTCGCCATAGCCTGTGTAGAGCGAGCCCACCGGCGTGATCTCCGTGGCCAGCGGCGCATCCATCACGCCGATCTCATCGACGGAATGCGAATAGTAGGAGAATGGGCCGGGCTGGTTGTCGATGTCGGGGTTCACCATCGGTGCAGGCTCATCCTGCGGCCATGCGCGTGATCCGCGAGTCATGAGAAGAGAAGCGAAGAGAAGAGCCAACACAACCGGACGCCGTACCATGGGACTCAGCTTAAACCGATTCAACCGGCGGCGCACAGCCCACCCATGCAGGGCTCTCGCGGCGCTGTCCTGCCCGCGTTGACACGCCCGTCCACGCGGCGATAGACTCGGCCCACTGAAACGTTTCAACCGGAGATCAGGATGAACCGACGCCAGCTGCTCAAAGCCATGGCCGCGCCTGCTGCGGGGGCCGCGCTCAATGCCTGGTCTCGCCCGCTTTTCGCTGCCGCTCCGCCTGCTTCTCCGGCCACGGAGCGTACGCCCGCTCTGGCCAACTATGAGAGCCTGCGTTTCGGCTGCTCGTTCCACTTCAGCACGCCCACTTTCACCGGCGATGATTACGACGTCGGCAAGGTTCCTGCCACCGTCTACAATCCCACGCACCTTGACGTGCGCCAGTGGATTCAGGTCGCTCACGATCTGGGCGCGAAATACGCCGTCCTCACCGCGAAGTACATGTCCGGCTTCTGCCTGTGGCCTGCGAAAAACTACGACTACACCGTGGCCCAGAGCGGCAATACCACCGACGTGGTCGCGGCCGTCGTCGCCGCCTGCCAGGAATTCGGGCTGCGCCACGGCTTCTACTACTGCATTCTCGACCCGCACAACGAGGGCAAGTTCGACTGGAACTCGATGGTTCCGGATCACTATTTTGAGCTCATCAAAAGGCACGTCACGGAGCTGCACACCCTTTACCCGAACACCTTCTACCAGCTGTTCGACATCACCTGGAAGCTGACGCCGGCGCAGCGCTGGGAACTCTATCGCCTGGTGAAGGAACACAGCCCCGACTGCATTATCGTGGAGAACCAGGGATTTAAGCAGAGCCGCGTCAATCAGGGCCGCACCTGCGAGAAGGACAGCTGGCCCTGCGATGTGATCAATGGCGAAGACACGCTGCCGCCGCTCGAAGGCCACGATCCGCATGTGGTCTACGACAAGACGACGTACTACATGCCCTTCGAGACATGGTTTCCGACCGGACCGCTCTATCCGCCCATGCCCTGGATGCACACCTGGTTCTGGCACCCGTGGTACAAGCCGCAATCGCCTGAAGTGATCGCCGAGGCGTATCGCCTCTGCATGAAGGGCAACGCGAACCTGCTGCTGAACATGGCGCCCGATAACACCGGCCGCCTGCCGCAGGATCAGGTGGATACATTTCGCCGGGTCGGCGAGCTGATTCGGAGGGGCGCGGCATGCTAAATACAGCAGGAAATCGTGTCGGAGCGGTGGCGCCGTGCGCCACGAAAGAAATCTTGACAGGGCCAGGCGGGAGGGATAGAGTCAAAGCGCTTCACTGAAAGGTTTCAAACGCAGCAGGCCTGCGGCTTCGGACGAGTTCGCCGCCTCGTCGCTCACCGTTCCGGCTGCAACGATGCGTCACTTCACTCCTCATCAGGTACAGCTATGCGGAAACCCATTGTTGTCGTAGGCAGCGTCAACCTCGATCTCGTCTCCAAAGGCAAGCGCATCCCCGCGCCTGGAGAGACCGTGGTGGGCGATCAGTTCCAGACCTTCCATGGCGGCAAGGGCGCCAATCAGGCCGTCGCCATTGCCCGCCTCGGCTACCCGGTCAGCATGTTTGCCAGCGTTGGCGACGATGAATTCGGCAGCCGTCTCCGCCGCGGCCTGCAGGCGGAAAAGGTGAATGTCCGGGCTGTGTTGACTGCGAAAAACACAGCTTCCGGCTGCGCCATGATCGCCGTCGATGGCAAAGGGCAGAACAGCATTACCGTGATCCCCGGCGCGAACAACGCGCTGCTCCCCTGCGTCATGGAGAAGCATCTTCCGATCCTGCGCTCCGCGGGCATGATTCTCACGCAGCTCGAAATTCCCCTCGAGACTGTGGAGTTCCTTTGCAATCTGGCGCACCAGTTGCAGATCCCGCTCATGCTCGACCCCGCGCCGGCACGGCCGATCCCGCGCCGCATGCTGCGCTGCGTCACCTGGCTGACTCCCAATGAAACCGAGACCTGTGCGTTCAGCGGCATCGCGCCCGCCGATCTGACGCCCGCGACCGCTCCCGAGATCGCGCGCAAGCTGCAGTCCAGCGGCTCCGCCAACGTCATCATCAAGATGGGGAAATTGGGCGCGTGCCTGCTCGGCGCCGACGGGGAAGCGAAGTGGGTGCCTGCATTCAAGGTGAAAGCCGTGGATTCCACAGCGGCCGGCGATGCCTTCAACGGCGCACTGGCCGTGGCTCTGATGCAGGGCATGGATCCCGAGCAGGCCGTGCGATACGCCGCGGCAACGGGGGCTCTCTCGACCACGCGCGCGGGGGCGCAGCCGTCTATGCCGACAGCTCAGGAAGTGGCAGCGTTGCTCAATGGCCGCGCCCGGCCTGCACACGCCGCCCACTAGCGCCCGGAGGATCGGCATGACCAGACGTCGTTGTTCTCGCTCGCTTGCGCTGAGCCTCCTGGCGGCGCTGCTGGTCGCGCTGATTCTGCCAGGCCTCCGCCTGCACGCCGCGAGCCCGCGGCCCACGCCTGTCGTGCTCGATACCGATATCGGCGGCGACATTGACGATGCCTTCGCTCTGGCGCTGATCCTGCGCAGCCCCGAACTCGATCTGCGCGCCGTCACGACTGTTTCCGGAGACACCCAGGCGCGGGCCCGCCTAGCGGCAAAAATGCTTTGGGTGGATGGACGCCGCAACATCCCGGTGGCCGCGGGCACGCCTGGTCCGCACATGGATGCGCCGCAGACGCAATGGGCGGACGGATTCACGAGTTCCGAGCTGCTGTCGGAGAGCGCTGTCGACCTGCTCAAGTCGGAGATCGATCGCAGCCACGGCTCTCTGGTCATCATTGCGATCGGACCCCTGACGAATATCGCTGCGCTGCTCGAGAAATATCCCGCGGAGAAGCCGCAGATCCGGCGCATCGTGCTCATGGGCGGATCGATCGCGCGCGGCTATTATCCCAACTCGGGCCCCACGCCGGAATACAACATCGCAGCCGACGCCCACGCCTCCCAGATCGTCTTCACGTCGGGCGTGCCCATCCTGATGGCTCCGCTCGACGTGACCGCCCGCCTCCAGCTGGAAGGGCCGGAGCGCGCGCGGATCTTTGCCCGGCACACGCCCATCACGGATGCACTGCAGGCGCTCTATGCTCTTTGGGGCCAGCCCACACCCACGCTGCACGATCCCATGGCGGTCGGGTTATTCCTCGATCCTGCGCTCTGCACCACGCGCTCGCTGGCCGTTCAGGTGGACGATCGCGGCATGACGCGCGCCGTCGCAGGCCAGCCGCCGAATGCCGTCGTGGCCGTGGACAACGATCCGGCGCGCTTCATCTCGTTCTACATGAGCCGGGTGGCGCCGTAAGCGGAGGGTGGCATGGCACCGAGTGGGCAACGGAAGAGTGCGGTTTGTGCCTATACAAAAGTAATCTGGGCGGCGGAAAAGTTTACCTTGACAATCGTGATTTCTGGAATCTACTCTCATGGGGAACTTCTTTGAAAGCTTTAAAGAACTCCGGTTTCGGGCTCCTCTGCCGGACCGGTTTAAAAGCTTTTAAGAAAATTAAGATTCAAAACGCAATGCTTTGTAAGCATTGCACCGTTTTGGTGGTCAGGGAGGTTCGTGATGCACTTCAGCCAGTCGAAATCGAGTTTCTCCGCCGCGTTCCCCGCTCGGGCGCTCTTCGCCCTGCTGGGCGTGCTGCTCGTCCTTGTCCTCGGCCTGCCAGCCCACGCGCAGACGTTCTCCTCGTCCATTGCCGGTACTGTCACCGACTCGAGCGGCGCCATCGTCCGCGGGGCGACCGTGCAACTGGTCAACCAGGGGACAAATGACATCCGCGTCCTCAAGTCCGGCGACGATGGGAGCTACAACTTCACGAATTTGCTGCCCGGCACGTATAAGCTCACCGTTTCGGCCGGGGGCTTCAGCACCTTCGTGAAAGAGGGCATGGTTCTTCCCGCCAATACCGCGGCCACGGTCAACACACCGCTGTCTGTCGGTGCCACGAGGGAGCAGGTTGTCGTCTCCGCCTCCAGCGTGCTGCTCGACACGGAAAGCGCCACGAATTCCGTCACCATGGACCAGGAACTCCTGCAGTCCCTGCCTAACAACACGCTGCAGCCGCTGAATTTCATTTTTGACATCGCCGGAACTACCGAGGCCCAGGGCGGCATGACCAGCCGTTCGACCTTCCTTGACCAGATGGGAAGCATGTTCGGCATCAACGGCGGCCGCACGGGCGAGTCGGAAATCCTCGTCGACGGCGCTCCTTCCACCGCCATTGACTGGGGCGGCATGATGGTTTCGCCGATCAACGATTCCGTCCAGGAGCAGCAGGTTATCGATAACGTGTATGACGCGCAGTACGAGCGCGGCGGCGAAGGCGTCGTTACCCTGATCACCAAGAGCGGCGGCCAGAACTTCCACGGCGAAGTCTACGACTTCATGCAGAACGATGGCCTGGACGCGAACACCTGGAGCAACGATTTCAATGCGCAGCCCCGCGGCAAATTCCATCGCAACCAGTTCGGAGCCGATACCGGCGGTCCGCTGTGGCAGAAGCACGGCCTGTTCTTCTTCGGCGGCTACGAAGGCCTGCGCCAGCCGGAAACCGACAGCAGCTTTCTGCAGACGATGCCTACCACGGACGAAGTGAAGGGCGACTTCTCGCACACTTATCTGTCGAGCGGCCAACTGGACGTCATCTACAACCCGTTCTCCACGCGTATCGTCACGGGCGTCGACGGCACGCAGTACTACACGCGCGATCCGTACCCGGGCAACGCGATTACTTCCGGATTCGATCCGGTGGGCCAGAAGATCGCTGCGCTGTATCCCGCGCCCAATCACAACAGCGGCCTGTCGTACGACTCCAACAACTACATCAAACAGGGCGGCGGCGATACCGCCGACGATAAGTTCGACGTTCGCGTCGACTGGGCCCAGAGCGACAAGCAGCGCCTCTTCGTGCGCGTCTCCGACCGCGCCCGGCAGGACAACACGCCCGCCTGTTTCCTGTGCAACGGCGGGGATGAAGGCTATGCCACGCAGGATCACGGCATCCAGGGCGTCATCAACGACACCCTGACGCCCAGTCCCAAATGGATCGTCAACCTGTACGGCGCTTACACCCGCTGGTTTGAAGGCCAGACGCTGCTGGGCTTCGGACAGAGCGCCAGCGCCATCGGCCTGAACCCCGGCTTGTTCCAGGTCAACACGCTGCCCCTGGTCAACGTTGCCGGTTACTACACTCTCGGCAATCAGTACTCCACTTACGACCGCTACATTCGCTACAACTCCACCGCGATTGCCAATGCAACGCGCCAGTTCAACAAGCACACCCTGAAGTTCGGGTTCAACTACGACATCGCGATGATCAATAATCGCGAGGACCAGCCCGGCGTGTTCAACTTCAGCCAGGGCCTGACCTCGTGCGATCCGCACACGGACGCGAATGGCAACCCGACCGGCGGGCCCTGCCAGGCGCAACTGCAGTCCAGCCTCAGCGGCAATGGGGTGGCCAGCCTGCTGCTCGGCACGGGCAGCGGCGGCGACAGCACCATTTCGATGGACCCCGCGATGAGCCAGCATGCCATCGGCATGTACGTTCAGGATGAGTGGCGGGCGAACAACCGGCTCACGGTGAACGCCGGCCTTCGCTATGAGAACCAGCGTCCGGCCACGGAGCGCTACAACCGCATTGCTTATTTCGACCTGAACGCGGTCAATCCGCTGAGCGCCGCTTATGGTTCCACGCTGAAGGGCGCCTTCGAATATGCCGGCGTCAATGGCCGCGGCCGCAACGCCTGGGAACCGGACAACCTCAACTTCGGACCGCGCCTCGGTCTCGCCTATCGCTTTACCGACAAGCTGGTCGGGCGCGTCGGTTCGGGCATCTTCTTCGGGCCTGCGTCCGCCATGCTGAGCTTCGATGGCGGCGGGCAGTCGCCGGGCTACACCGCGCAAACCAACTGGGTCGCGACCGACAACGGCGGCTACACGCCGCTCAACCTGGTCAGCAATCCTTTCCCGCAGGGCATTCAGCAGCCCACCGGCAACAAGCAGGGCGCGATGACGTATGTGGGCTACGGGACCAGCCAGCTCTGGCCGAAACTCCCCCATCCGATCGGCACTCTCTATCAGTGGAGCGCGGACTTCCAGTATCAGGTGAGTCCGCACTCGGTCGCCGAGATTGGCTACACCGGCGTTCGCGGCCGCAAGCTCCTGTATGGGAACCCCAACTTCGATCTCGATCAGCTGCCCGATCATTACCTCTCGCTCGGCACGCAGCTCGACCAGCTCGTACCCAATCCTTACGCTTCGGTCATCACCGATCCGAACAGCTACCTCAGCCAGTCGCAGCTGCCGTATAACGAACTGCTCCGTCCGTTCCCGGAGTACACCTACCTGGTGCAGACTCGTTCTCTGCCGGGCGCGCGTTCGCAGTTCGACGCGCTTTCCGCGAAGTACAGCTGGGCTTTCAGCCACGGTCTCAGCTCCATCACCAGTTATCAGTGGTCCAAGAACCTGGATGACGGGTCGGAAGCCCTGATCGGCTGGGCGATCGGCAATATGTGGCGCGATGCCAATAATCCGAAGCTTGACTACTCCATCAGCACTCACGACGTCCCGCAGAGCTTCGCCGAGGCGTTCCTGTACCAGTTGCCCTATGGTCGCGGACGGCAGTTCGGCGGCAGCGCACCCCAGATCGTCAACCAGGTTCTGGGTGGCTGGAATATGTCCGGCGCAGTTCGCTTGTCCAGCGGCCTCCCGCTGTTCAATCCGGTGAACTACGGCTGGAATCCGCTGAATAACTATGGATTCCCCGGCAACGCAGTTCCCAACGTGGTCGGCGATCCGCGAGCCCATCGCAGCGTGAGCCACTGGTTCAACGAAGCGGCGTTCCAGGGCGTCTCCAGCAACGGCAGCGGCACGGTGGCTTGCGGCAATCAGAACAATCAGTGCCAGCCGTTCTCTTACAGCTTTGGCAATGAGCCGCAGCGTATGAGCACGCTTCGCGAGGCCGCGACCGAAAACCTCGACCTCGGCATCGGCAAGGTGTTCGACATGGAGCGCGTCCATCCCGAACTCCGGGGCGATTTTCTCAATGCCTTCAACCACCCGATTTACGGTGGTTCCTGGAACATCGAGGAGAATCTCTACGCTACCGATTTCGGACAGATCTACAACACGCGGAACGATCCCCGCGTTATTCAGGTCAGCCTCAAAGTGACCTACTAACTCCTGTGCGTCCTCGATGGGTTTCGACCACAACCAGGTCGGAACCCACTGTTTTTTGCGCCGCAGGTCCGCTGCCTGGGCGAAGCTTGCGTTTCCGGCGGCGCGCTCCGTGGCCCTTCGAAGCGACGCGCCCCGTTCGCAGGCGACAGCCATCCCGCCGTCGCCCGCGTAATCTTGCTCTGTGCGTGAAACTGGAGAATCCGTGAACGTGTCGGTCGGAAGGCAGCGTCTGATCCTTGCCCTCATTCTTTTTTGCGCGGCGCCGCTGCTTGCGCGGGTGCAGCCGGCCGTTCCGCCTCCCGACGACCGCTACAAGGCCGACATGCTGGTGATTGTCGCCCACCCTGACGACGACACCGGCGTCTCTACCTGCACCTCGAAAGCCGTCTTCGACGAGGGCAAACGCGTCGCTGTGGTTTTCACGAATCGCGGCAACGCCGGCCCTAATGCCATCGGCATGGAGCAATCCAAAGCGCTCGCCGATGTGCGCGAGATGGAAGCGCGCCGCTCGCTCGCCGCGCGCGGCATCACCAATGTGTGGTTCCTGCACGGGCAGGACACCCCGACGCAGGACGTGCTCCACTCTCTCGAGACCCTCGGCCACGGCGAAGCTCTCGAGGAGATGGTTCGCCTCATCCGCCTCACGCGGCCCGACGTGATCCTCACCTGGCTGCCCGCCTATGTGGCCGGCGAAAATCATGGCGACCATCAGGCCTCTGCCGTCGTCGCCACCGAGGCCTTTGACCTTGCCGGCAATCCCACGGCTTTCCCGGAGCAGGTATCGCCGCCGCGCTACAACCGCGGCATCGCCAACTACGGCGAAGGCCTCCATCCCTGGCAGCCGAAGAAACTCTACTTCTTCTCTGACGCGTCGCATCCCGATTTTCTGAAGGGCCACGGGCCGACCTATCTCGCCAGCGACGTCTCGCCGTCGAAGCATGTGACCTACGCGGAGCTCAATCGTCTCGCGTGGAAGGACTATGCCACCCAGATCGATTTCGACGAGGAGACCCTGCGCCACTACACCGACATGCCCGAGTACCTGATCCTGGGCAAGACGCTCGTGCCGTCCGGCATCGACGCCGATGTATTCGCCGGCCTGGACGGCAATCCAATCCTGTACGCTCCGCAGCCGGCCTTGCGGGATCAGAACCCGCCGGGCATCAACCTTACCCTCGGCGGGCCCTGGGCCTTCTACCGCAAGTTTTACCAGGCGCACACCCTCGCGTCGCTGGCCAGCCTTGTTCCTCCGCAAACCGCTCTTAGCGCGGATCGCCAGCTTTGGGTTCCGCTGCTGCTCACCAACAACTCCGGCCAGCCGGTCGACATCCAGCTGCACGCCGGCCTGCCGCCCGGCTGGACCGGCACGACGCGCGACGGCGATATCTACCATCTCAACCCCGGCGACACGTATCCCATCCAAATCTTTATGACCGCGCCGGATGACTCGGGCAAGCAGCCGCCGCAAACCCTGACGTGGACCGCGGAAAAAGACGGCGCGCCCGCGGGCGAGGTGAAAATGTCGGTGTATTTGGAGTACAACGGAGTTCCGCAGTGAGCGGAAGCTCGCGGCGCCGAAGGAACGCTTAGACCAGGTGCAGGAGCAGCGCAAGGCCGAGACCCAGCACGAGAAGAGGCGCCCAGAAATGACTATCGGTCAGAATGGCTCGCAGCATTGTCCTTCGCAGTATAAAGCCCAACCCTGAAAGGAAGCCCCATGAGCGCCACACAGCCGATCTCGCAGCAGCCCCTGAAGCACGTGGAAGAGTGGGACGACTTTGTCGCGAGCCGCTATCGCGAAGGCAAGGACGAGTCGGAGTTCCGCGTCTACGACAAGGAAGCGAATCCCGGCATCGCGGAGTTCTATCGCCTGAACCACACCGGCCAGACGCTTGACTTCGTGCTCGGCAAGGAAGAGGAATACGGCTCGCTCACGCGCGGCAAGCGCTCCATCTGGGCCGCGGCGGATTACCTGAACACGCTCGTCGACGACAGCGACCCCGACACCGATCTGTCGCAGATCGAGCATCTGACGCAGACCTCCGAGGCCATCCGCAACGACGGGCACCCGCGCTGGATGGTGCTCGCCGGTTTCCTCCACGATCTCGGCAAAGTGCTCTGCCTCTACGGAGAGCCGCAGTGGGCCGTGGTCGGCGACACGTTCCCGGTCGGGTGCGCGTGGTCCGACGCCATCGTCTTCCATGAATACTTCGCCGCCAATCCCGATGCGAATGTACCGGAGTACCAGACGCTCAACGGCATCTACGAGCCGCACTGCGGCCTCGACAAGGTGCACATGTCCTGGGGGCACGATGAGTACATCTACCGCGTGACGCGCAATTACGTGCCTGAGCCCGCGCAGTACATGCTCCGTTACCACAGCTTCTATCCGGCGCATCGCCACGGCGCGTATCGCCACCTGATGTCGGCGCACGACGAGGAGATGTTCGGGTGGGTGGAGAAGTTCAATCCCTACGACCTCTATTCGAAAGGTGCGGCCAAGCCGAACCTGAAAGAGCTGCGCCCCTACTATCAGGATCTGATCGCCGAGTTCTTTCCCGCGGAGATCGACTGGTAAGCGGTCTCACGGCCCGGCTGCGCCCACGCAGCCGATCAGCGGAGAGCTTGTTGAATCCAGAGGTCGCTACCAATCCGCAGCCCGCAGCCCACCTAGCCCCGGTGCATACCGGCCGCTATGGACTCGGCATCGCGTGCGCGCTCGCCGCGGGAGCGTGGCTGGGAGCGGCCGAAGCGCCCGCTCGCCTGGTCGCGTCGGGATTCTCGCCCTTCGCCATCTCCTTTTGCATGGTCGGCGGCGTCTTTCTCGCGCGCTGGACTTTGCCCATCGCGCTGAAAGGCACCAACTCCGTCGTGCGGGACCTGCGTCAGCGCCCGCACCTCATGCTGTGGGCCATCCTTGCCGGCGCGCTCTGGGCTGTCGCCAATACCCTCACGATCTTCGCCATTCGCGACGTCGGCCTCGCCATCGCGTTTCCGCTTTGGAACTCGAACACCCTCGTCGGCATCTTCTGGGGATGGGCGCTCTTTCACGAACTGCGGGGCGCCTCGGGGCGCACGTGGGCCAAAGTCGGTGGAGGCGCCGCAGCCATCATTGCCGGATCGGTGCTGCTCGCCCTGCTC
>JBARMS010000101.1:0-5236 GCA_049802575.1 Acidobacteriaceae bacterium
TCGTCGGCGGTGACCGTGATGGCGCCCTGGTTCAGCGCAGTGCCGAGCTGTTCGCGGTCCGGATCCCATCCGGCGATGACGCCGGAGAACCCGCTGGCGCGGAGAGCAAGGCCGGCAGAAGCGCCGATGAGCCCGGTGCCGAGGATGGTGATGCGCTGGATCACAGTTGACAGGTTATAGGTTACAGGTGCCCGGTTGCAGGTGACATAGCTCAGGGCAGGGGGCTGGTTACCGGCGAGAGGCCAGGCCCTCAGGACGCAGGACCCACTCCAGCCGGCGTCAGGCTGAATGGGGGGTGCGCCCCGTCCATCAAATCGTGCGATCGACGGCCGAAGCGATCACGCGCAGCGAATCCATCAGCTTCGCGAATTGATCGGGGAAGAGCGATTGTGCGCCGTCAGAGAGCGCCTTGTCGGGGCTGGGGTGGACCTCGATGAGCAAGCCGTCGCCGCCGGCAGCGACCGTCGCACGCGCCATGGCCGGGACTTTATCGCGGCGGCCGGTGCCGTGCGAGGGATCGCCGACGATGGGCAGATGGGAAAGCTTCTTGACGACCGGAATGGCGGAGATGTCCATCGTGTTGCGTGTATAGGTCTCGAAGGTGCGGATCCCGCGCTCGCAGAGGATCACGTCGTAGTTGCCGCCGGCGAGGAGATATTCCGCGGAGAGGAGCAGCTCTTCGATGGTGGCGGCGATGCCGCGCTTGAGGAGCACAGGCCTGCGGATCTGCCCGAGCTCGCGGAGCAGATTGAAGTTCTGCATGTTGCGCGCGCCCACCTGGAAAAGGTCGACGAAAGGGAGCATCGGCTCGATCTGAGAGATCTCCATGACCTCGCTGACAACCAGCAGGCCCTGGGTGTCGCCGGCTTCGCGCAGAAGCTTGAGCGCGTCGATGCCCATTCCCTGAAAGGAGTAGGGCGAGCTGCGCGGCTTGAACGCGCCGCCGCGAAGGAATTTTGCGCCGGCCGCTTTGACGATTTGCGCGGAGGCGAGGATCTGCTCACGGCTTTCGACGGAGCAGGGTCCAGCCATGACAACGACCTCCGTTCCCCCAACCGAAACGCCGTTGGGGAAGCGGACGATGGTGCCTTCGGGGCGGAAGCTGCGCCCGGCGAGCTTATAAGGCGACGAAATGCGGATGACTTCCGCGACGCCGGAAAGGACTTCGAACTCGCTGTGCTCGAAGGCGCCGGGCGTACCGACGCCGGCAAGGATGGTCTGCACCGCGCCGGTGGTGCGGTGGACGTTGAAGCCGATTTCCATCATGCGCTCGACGACGGCTTGGATTTCGTCTTCGGTCGCGCGTTCCTGCATGGCAACGATCATTGGTCTTTTCCTGTCTCGCGTTTCAAGATCTCTTTTTGATGGGCATCGCTTGCCGGTACGCCGGAGCGCGACGCCAGCTCGTTCCGCTGGAGGGCGCGCATGACGTCGATGATGCGCTCGTAGATGTGGACGAGCTCAGCGTCGGGCAGCGGCCCGGGATTATGCGAGCGCACGTTGTCGAAGATGACGCGTTCGCGATTAGGCTCGTAGACGGGCAGGTCGGTCTGGCGTTTGAGGCGGCCGATTTCCTGCGCGGCCGCGGCGCGTTTGCTGATGAGCAGGACGATTTGCCGGTCCAGCTCATCGATTTCGCGCCGGAAGGTTTCGATGTCCATGACGTTATTTAACCTGGTGGTCGTCGATTGAACAATGCGCGTTGTGCCTGACCACGGAGGACACGGAGCGCACCGGTGCAGACAATGGCATGAGAAACAGGGAAGCGGAAGTTTATCGGGCCGGCACGGCGGCGCCGCGCAGACCCTGAATAAATCGGGCGATCGCGGCCGGAGCTTCTTTGGGGCCCGCCTGTTCGATGGTCGCGACCAGCGCGCTCCCGATAGCGGCGGCGTCGGCGAATTCGCCGACCGCGGCGAAGTGCTCCGGGTTGGAGATGCCGAAGCCGACGGCAATGGGCAGCTGCGTAAAGCGGCGCAGGCGGCGGACGAGCTGCTCGGCCTCAGAGGCGAGCTGGGCGCGCGTGCCGGTGATACCGGTGCGGGAGATGGCGTACACGAAGCCCTCGGAAGCCGCGGCGATGCGCTCGAGGCGCGCGTCGGGACTGGTGGGCGCGGCCAGAAAAACGGGCGCCAGATAATGGCGATGCATCGCGTCCAGATATTCCGCGGCTTCTTCCACAATCATGTCGGTGACGAGGACGCCGTCGACGCCTGCGTCTTCCGCGGCGGCGCAAAATCCTTCGAGTCCAAAGTGCAGGATCGGATTGAAATAAGAAAAGACAATGAGCCCGGCAGCCGGGCGCTGAACGCGGAGGGCCGCGGCGAGCGCGAGAACGTCGCGCAGGCTGGTGCCGTTGCGCACGGCGCGCTCACTCGCGCGCTGGATGACGGGACCGTCGGCGACGGGATCGCTGAAGGGAACGCCCAGCTCGAGGACATCGGCGCCTGCGTCGATGGCGGCCAGCGCGATGTTGTGCGACGTGGCAAGATCGGGGTCGCCGATGGTGAGGTAGGCGACCAGACCAGGCGGATTGGGGAAACGAATCATTTCTGCGGCTCGACTCCGGTGAGGCTCAGTTCGCGGGTGAGGATGCCCATATCCTTGTCGCCGCGGCCGGAGATGTTGACGAGGACGATATCGCGCGGCGAGAGCTTCGGCGCGAGGCGAAGGCACTCGGCGACCGCGTGCGCGGATTCGAGCGCCGGGATGATGCCTTCGGTACGGGCGAGGCGCAGCGTCGCTTCAAGCGCTTCGGCGTCGGTTGCGGACGTGTATTCAGCGCGGCCGGAGTCGTGCAGCGCGGCGTGCTCAGGACCGATGGAAGGGTAGTCGAGACCGGCGGAGACGGAGTGGGTCAGAGCGATTTGGCCGGTATCGTCCTGCAGAACCCAGGAGTAGGTGCCCTGAAGAACCCCAGGGGATCCGCCCTGAAAGCGGGCAGCATGATCGCCGAGGACGGGCCCGCGGCCTCCAGCCTCGACGCCAATGAGGCGGACGTTCTGGTCGGGGATAAATTCGTAGAATGCGCCAATGGCGTTGGAGCCGCCGCCGACGCAGGCGATGATGGCCGTCGGCAGGCGATTTTCTTTTTCGAGAATTTGCGCGCGCGCTTCGCGGCTGATGACGCGGTGAAAGTCGCGGACCATCGCCGGGTAAGGATGCGCGCCAAGGACGCTGCCTAAAAGGTAGTGTGTTGTGCGGACGTTGGTCACCCAGTCGCGCATCGCCTCGTTGATGGCGTCTTTCAGCGTGCGCGAGCCGGAGGAGACGCCGCGGACTTCCGCGCCGAGCAGGCGCATGCGGAAGACGTTGAGCTCCTGGCGGCGCATGTCCTCGTCGCCCATGTAGACGACGCACTCGAGTCCGAACAGGGCGCAGACGGTGGCCGTGGCGACGCCGTGCTGGCCCGCTCCGGTCTCGGCGATGAGGCGCTTCTTGCCCATGCGCACGGCGAGGAGCGCCTGGCCGAGGCAGTTGTTGATTTTGTGCGCGCCGGTGTGGAGCAGGTCTTCGCGCTTCAGGTAGATTTTGGCGCCGCTGAGGGTTTCAGAGAGGCGCGCGGCGAAGTAGAGGGGCGTGGGCCGCCCAGCGTAATCGCGTAGAAGCGATTCGAGCTTGAGGTGGAAGTCGGGATCGGCCTGGGCTTCCTGGTACGCGTGGTCGAGCTCGTCCAGAGCGGCGACGAGGGTCTCGGGAACATAGCGGCCGCCGTAGGGGCCGAAGCGTCCGGCGATGGATTTTGCCGCGGTGGCCATGGATATAGGGTACAGGTTTCAGGTTGCCGGTCACAGGGTGCAGGGATCGTCGTTTCCCAGCCGGGCAGGATGCGGTCAGCCCAGGTTCTGAGTCACAGGCGAGACATTTTCGATGGCGGCGAAGGCGGTTCGGGCGGCGCGGATGAAAGCGTGGAGGCGCACGTGCTCTTTTCTCCCGGGATAGGATTCGACACCGCTCGCGACGTCGACGCCCCAGGGACGAAGAGCGCGAATCGCCTCGGCGACGTTTTCAGGAGTGAGGCCGCCGGCGAGAATGATGCGCACTTTGCCGGATTCGGCGGCCAGGACGTCGCGGGCGCGCTCCCAGTCGAACACTTTTCCGGTGCCGCCGGAGGACGTTGCGGTACGCGTGTCGACCAGGACGGCATCGGCGGCGCGGTGACGGCCGATGGCTCGAAGTTCGTCGCGGAGGGTCCGCTCGGAAGCAGCGGGATCGCGGTCGAGGGACCAGTGCAGCGACTGAATCAGGAAGAAGCTCGGGTCGAAGGCCTTGCGGAGACGTTCGGCTAACTGGAAGTCGAGCTCGCCGTGGAGCTGGACCCCGTGCAGGCCCGCCGTGTGCAGAGCGAATTGAATCTCGTCGAAGTCCTGGGTGTTGAAGATACCGATTTGCGTCACGTCGGGGGGCAGTTCCGGCGCGATGGTGGCGACCTGGCCCGGCGTAACCTGGCGCGGGCTGGACGCGAAGACGTAACCCACCGCGTCGGCTCCGGCTTCGGCGGCGCGGAGCGCGTCTTCGAGATTCGTGTTGGCGCAGATCTTGATCCACATAGCGGGTCAGGCACGTGCGGGCAGCGCCGCGGGTTCCGGTTCGGAAGATGCTGCGGATTGAAGCAGCGTTGCGAGGGCCGCGCCGGGATCGGGCTCGCGCATCAGGGATTCTCCGATGAGGAACGCGTGGAAGCCGGCGCCGCGCAAAGTATGGATACCGGCAGCCGTGTGGATGCCGCTTTCCGCGACGTGAAGGGCGTGATTCGGCAGCTGGGGGCCGAGACGCAGCGACGTTTCCAGAGCGACGGCGAAGGTGCGAAGGTCGCGGTTGTTCACGCCGTACGCATCGCAGCCGAGCGCGCAAACGCGGGCGAGCTCTTCGGCGGTGTGGACTTCGCAGAGGACATCGAGTTGGTGCTCGTGCGCGGAGGCTGTCAGGCGCGCGAGTTCCTCGTCGCCCAGCGCGGCGGCGATCAGCAGGATGGCGTCGGCATGATGGGCGCGGGCTTCGACAATCTGGTACTCGTCGACGATAAAGTCTTTGCGCAGGCAGGGAATTTGCGTGACGGCAGAGGCGACGTCAAGGTTGGTGAGGCTGCCCTGGAAGAAGGGCTCGTCGGTGAGGACGGAGAGCGCCGCGGCGCCGGCGGATTCCAGATCGCGGGCGAGCGAGGCGGGCTCGAAATTTTGCCGGATGAGGCCCCTGGATGGCGACGCTTTTTTGAGCTCGGCGATGATGGCGGGGC
>JBARMS010000102.1:0-1709 GCA_049802575.1 Acidobacteriaceae bacterium
ATCAAGGACTCCGGCCGGCAGGTCACTTTCTTTGAGGCGCTGTCGCGCAATCTGTTGCGCTTTGTCGACTACCTGCCGGCGATCTATCTTGCCGGCGTGATCACGATGCTCTGCACGAAGAGGCACCAGCGGCTGGGCGACCTCGCTGCCGGAACGATCGTGGTGCATGAGCGGACGGATGAGCAGCCGCTATTGATCGGCCGCGGTTCGGCCATCCTGCCTGTGAGCGAGGCGTTCGACTCCGCGCCGGTGAATGTCGCACAAGGCGTCGCAGCGCTGCCGGCGGATGCTGTTGCAAGGCTCGGGCCGGACGATCTTCTACTGATCGAGACCTTCTTTGCGCGCGCGCTGGACCTCTCTCTGTCGACCCGTATGGAGGTCGCCACGAAAATTGCAAACCAGATGGCAGTGAAGATGTCCGGCGATGCAAACGCCGTGCCGCCGCCGGGAAATCCTGAGCGCTTTCTCGAGTCGATCGCATTCGCTATGCGCTCGACGGCGCGCTCGCGGCAATAGAAAATCCTCTATCGCGCTCCACTCAACAATTCAGGCACTTCCATCTCTTCTGCGAGGTTCGCCGGTGCGATCCAGCTTTCGCCTTCGGCGAGCGGATGGACGCGCTCCTCGACGCCAGCAGATTCGGCAGCCTTCAACAGCCGAGGCAGCGGCTCATCCATTGGCTCGCGGCCGAGGCGAAAGGTGTTGTAGTGCATGGGAATCATGGCCTCGGCACCAAGGTCAAGGAAAGCGCGCAGAGCCTCTTCGGGACTGGTGTGCACCGCGCGATAGCTGTCAGGGAAATAGGCGCCGATGGGCAGCAGCGCAATATCCGGCGCAAGGCGGCGGCCGATCTCGGCGAACCCCGGGAAGTAGGCTGTGTCTCCGGAGTGGTAGATCCGTGGGAGCCCGGGCGCGTCGAGCAGGTAGCCGCCAAAGCCACGATGCGTATCGTTGAACATACGCGCCCCCCAGTGCTTCGCCGGAGTCATAGTGATGCGCATGCCGTTGTCTTCACTCAGCTCCACGGACTGCCACCAGCGCAGCGGATGAACGTTGCCGAAACCAAGATCTGCGACCAGGTCCTCAACGCCATGCGGGACGATGACGGCCGGCGGTGGCGCTTTGCGCCGCCGCATCTCCCGCGTGACTGCGCGCAAGGACGGCCGATTGAGATGGTCCATGTGCGCGTGCGTGAGCAGCACCGCATCAACGCGCGGCAGGTCGCTTACGCGTACGCCGGCCACACGCTTGCGGCGCAGGAGAATAAGCCGCGTGGCAAAGACCGGATCGATGAGCACGTTACGTCCACCCATCTGCAGCAGGAACGATGAGTGCCCGATGAAGGTGATTCCAGCCTCGTGCTCAGCGACGGCGAGAGGCAATCGCGGCTCGCCTTCGAGCGGCATTTCGTGGCTTTCGCGCACCAGTCGCCAGAGCTGTCCCAGCTTGCGCATCCAGAAAGGAATCCCCCGTGCGCTGCGGGGCGCTCTGCTTTTGCGGCGTTTCATCAGATCTGCACTCCTGTCAATCTGATGCTCCAAAATGTGTCGCGATGCCTGTGCTGAACTGCTGCGTCAAGTTACCGGTCATTCTGAAGCGGCATCTGAGAGGACAGACGTCCTTCCCGAGGCCCTAACCCCGGCCCCCAAGAGGTGTTGATACCCATGCCGCAGAGCTTCACGGCACCGCCGGCCCCTCAGGCCAACCGC
>JBARMS010000103.1:0-16257 GCA_049802575.1 Acidobacteriaceae bacterium
GGCCATGGGCACCGGCGCCGATCTCGCCCGCGAGGCCGGCGACGCCATCCTGCTGCACGGCGACCCCGGCCAGATTCTCGACGCGCTGCTGCTCGCCCGCCGCGCCCTGCGCACCATGCGCCAGAACCTCGGCTGGGCATTCGGCTACAACCTCATCGGCATCCCCATTGCTGCCGGCGCGCTCCACCCCGCCTTCGGCCTGCTGCTCCGCCCCGCCATCGCCAGCGCCGCCATGGCGCTTAGCTCTGTGAGCGTACTCGCCAACAGCCTCCGCCTGCGCCGCTTTACCCCACGGTAAACTGGTACCGGAAGCTGATTTGTGCGGATCCTCACCCGTTACATCCTGAAAGAAGTGCTGTCGCACGCCGTCATCGGCGGGGCGATCTTCACCTTCGTCCTCTTCATCCGCGATCTGCCTATCCTGCTGGAACTCGTCGTCCGCAACAGCGCTTCTCTCGGTTCGGTCACCAAGATCGTTCTGTTCATGATGCCCGACATGTTCACGGTCACCATCCCCATGGCCGTCCTCGTCGGCATTCTTCTCGGGCTCAGCCGTCTCTCCGCCGACAGCGAGATCACCGCGATGCGCGCCTCCGGCATCGGCGTGTGGAGCTTCGTCCGCGTCGTCGGCATGATGGCCCTCGCCGCCTGGGTCATCAGCCTCGCGAACACCATGTATTTCGCCCCCCAGGCGACCGAGGCGATGCTTCGCCAGGAAAACTCCCTCGCCAACGCCCAGGCTTCCTATGAGGTGCAGCCGCGCGTTTTCTACGAGGATTTCAAAAACTACGTTCTCTACGTCCAGGATGTCCGCGCCGCCCAGGGTGCAGCGCACTGGGGCCAGATTTTTCTCGCCGACGTCACCGATCCTGACGCGCCCAAAATCACCACCGCCGACCGCGCCACGGTCGTCAACGGCGCCAACCAGACCATCACGATGCGCATGCGCGACGGAACCGAAGTCGCTCCCGTCGCCGGCGATCCCGACGACTACACCGTCTCTACCTTCTCGGCCGCCGACCTCCCGCTCCAGACCGGCGCGCAGGAAGACGTGCATCTCGGCAAGAGCGATACGCCGATCCTCGCGATGAGCAACAGCCAGTTGCTGGCCCGCACCCACGGCAGGAACGCTCGCCTCTACCAAATCGAATTTCAGAAGCGCCTGGCCTACCCCGCCGCCTGCCTCGTCCTCATGCTGGTGGGCGTGCCGCTCGGCATCTCCTCGCGCCGCGGCGGCAAGAGCGGCGGTTTTGTCCTCACCATCGCTCTGGTCTTCGTCTACTACTTTGTCTCTTCCACCGGCACAGCCCTCGCCCGCCAGAACAAGATCCCCGCCTGGGCCGGTGTCTGGGAAGCGAACCTTCTCTTTGCCCTGTGCGGCATCGTCCTGCTGCGCCAGATGTCCACCGGCGGCGCAGCTCTCTCGGCGCTCACCTCCCTCGGCAACTGGCTGCGGCTCCGCGCCGATCGGTCCGCTGCATCCGCCGGGGCCATCCGCCTGCCGTCACGGCACAGAGCGGCCCGCGGGCGCTTCCCGCTTCTGCTCGATGAGTACGTGCTGCGCGAGTTCCTCACCACATTTGTGCTCGTCCTCGTTACATTTGTCATGCTGATGCTCGTCTTCACCTTCTTTGAGCTGCTCGGCGACATCATCCGCAACCGCACGCCTCTGGTCACGGTCGGTGAATACCTCATCAATCTCACGCCGAACATGATTTACCTCATCACGCCATTGAGCGTGCTCATCGGCGTCCTCGTGGTCTTCGGCATCATGAACCGCAACAGCGAGCTCACCGCCATGAAGGCCACCGGCATCAGCCTCTATCGCATCACCGTGCCGGTGCTCACCATCGCCGCGATCCTCTCGGTTTCGCTTTTCGTTTTCGACGAGCTCTACCTGCCGCAGGCCAATCGCCGCCAGGAAGCCCTGCGCAACGTCATCAAAGGCAAGCCGGCGCAGACCATCGAGCACTCCGGCCGCAGCTGGATGTTCGGCGAAGCGCAGCGCGGCCAGCCCAGCACCATCTTTTACTATCAGTATTTCGATCCCGACATCGGCACCTTCGGCAACATCACCGTCTTCGAGTTCGACCCCAACACCTTCACCCTAGTCAGGCGCATCTCCGCTACCTCGGCGGAGTGGCAGCCGAACCTCAAGACCTGGGTCTTCGAAGACGGATGGGAGCGAACCTTCAAAGGCGCGGAAATCTCCAGCTATCGCAGCTTCCCCGTCAGCACTTTTCCCGAGGTGAACGAGCAGCCTTCCTACTTCACCCGCGACGTGCGCCCCTCGTCGGAGATGACCTTCGGCGAGCTCGCCCGCTACATTCATTCCCTGCGCCAGAGCGGATTCAACACCGTCCCGCTCCGCGTGCAGCTCAACCACAAACTCGCGTACCCGCTCATCACGCTGGTGATGGGCGTGCTTGCCATCCCCTTCGCTCTCTCCATGGGCAAGCGCGGTTCGCTCTCCGGCATCGGCGTGGCCATCGGGGTCGCCATCACCTACTACGTCATCTCCGCATTCTTTGAAAACATGGGCAACGTCAGCTGGCTGCCCGCTGTCCTCGCCGCCTGGTCTCCCGATCTGCTCTTCGGGCTCGCCGGCGCCTGGCTGCTGCTGCGAACCCCCACTTAGAGAGAACCGCGCCGCCCATGTTTGCCAAACTCAAACCGCTGCTCCCGTACATGCGCCGCTACTGGCGCGGCTATGCGTGGGGAAGTATATGCACCATCGCCGCCAACGCCATCTGGGTCCAGTTCCCCCGCATCATCGGCGCGGCCGCCAACGATCTCAATCGCGGCGTCACCTGGCACAAGATTCTGATCTACGCCGCGTGGATCCTCGCCATCACCCTCGCGCACGGCGTCTTGCTCTTCCTCATGCGCTGGATTCTCATCGGCATCTCGCGCGATATCGAGTTCGACCTGCGCAACGATCTGTTCGCGCAGCTGGAGAAGCAGCCGGCCTCCTACTACCACGAGCACCGCACCGGCGACATCATGGCGCGCATGACCAACGACCTCGCCGCCGTGCGCATGCTCCTCGGCCCGGCCATCATGTACACCGTCAACACGGTGCTCTTTTCCGTGGGCGCGCTCTACTACCTGCTTCGCATCAGCCCGTTCCTCACCCTGGCCGCGCTCGCGCCCATGCCCCTCGCCAGCGTGCTCATCCAGTTCATGGGCCGCAAGATTCACGATCGCTTCGAGCGCATCCAGGCCATGTTCTCTGAGATTTCCGCCCAGGCTCAGGAAAACTTCTCCGGCGCGCGCCTCGTCCGCGCTTTCGCTCAGGAAGAAGCCCAGATCAAAGCCTTCGAGCGCTCCAACCAGGAATACATCCGCCGCGCCCTGCGCCTCGTCCGCCTCATGGGCATGCTCTGGCCCACGCTGGAGTTCATGCTCGGCATCGCCATGGTCATCTCGCTGTTCGTCGGCGGCCACCAGGTGCTCCAGCACCGCATCTCCATTGGCCAATTTGTCGCGTTTACCACCTACATGTACATGCTCATGTGGCCCATCATCGCGCTGGGCTACGTGGTCAATCTCTTCGAGCGCGGTACGGCTTCAACCCTGCGCATCCACGAGCTGCTCATCGCGAAACCAGCGATCGACGACCAGGCGGCCACCGCCGCCGAGGAGAAGGTCTCGATCCGCGGCGAAATCGAATTCCGCGACCTCCATTTCGCCTATCCCACGGACAACGGCAATCCCGTCGAAATCCTCCACGGCATCTCGCTCAAAATCCCCGCCGGCTCCAGCCTCGCCCTCGTCGGTCCCACCGGATCGGGCAAATCCTCGCTGGTCAGCCTCATCCCGCGCCTCTATGACGCGCCGCCCGGCAGCGTCCTGATCGACGGCCGCGCCGTTCTCGACTATCGCCTCGACGCCCTGCGCGCCGCCATCGGCGTCGTGCCCCAGGAGACGTTTCTTTTCAGCACCTCGATCCGCGACAACATCGCGTTCGGCGTTCCCGGCGCGGACTCGTCGGCTGTGGCCCGAGCCGCTCAGATCGCTCACATCCGCGACGAATTCGAGCTATTCGCCGCCTCCTTTGACACCCGGGTGGGTGAGCGCGGACTTACCCTCTCCGGCGGACAAAAGCAGCGCACCGCTCTCGCGCGCGCCATCCTCCGGAATCCCCCCATCCTCATCCTCGACGACGCGCTCTCCAGCGTCGATACCTACACGGAGGAACGCATCCTCCAGGAACTCCACAGCATGATGGACGGACGGACGACCATCCTCATCTCCCACCGCATCTCCACCGTCCGCCATGCCGACCGCATCGCCGTGCTGGTGCGCGGCCGCATCGCCGAGCTCGGCACGCACGAAGAACTCATCGCCCTCGGCGGCTACTACGCCAACCTCTTCCAGAAGCAGCTACTCGAAGAAGAACTCGCCGTCACCGGCTGACTCCCAGGGCCTGTGAACAGGCCCTCGCTCATGCCGTCCAGTTCGTGTGCGCTGCTTCCGCCGCCGCGGTGCGCGCCCGCGCCACAACCGTCAGCTCGGGCTTACCCTCCCGCGCCAGCACCCGCAACACCTCCGGATCATGCGCCGCTGCCTTCCACGCCTCGCGCACGTCACGGATGCAGGCGATCGCCTCCTTCAGCCGCTCCGCCGACTCCAGCCGCGATCCCTCCAGGCACAGCGCGAAAATCGACGCGTAAAATTCCGAGAGCGCTTTGGCCGAGCTGCCTCCCACATCCATGCGCAGCCGCGACTGCAGATGCATCAGGATCTGCAGCACCCTTCCCACCGCGATGCGCCGCTGCCGCTCATTCCGGTTCGCGATCGCATCGATCGCCTGATAGAGAAACCGCACCATCCCATCGAAGAGGGCGACGATCAATTCCACCGGATTCATCCCTGCGATTGCCTGCTGCTGATAATTCATATCCCTCCGCGCCTGCCTTAACTCTGCGGGTTCTCGCCGTACCCCGTCATCGCGCCGTACATCTCGTTGATCTCCTGCAATTCCACTGGAATCTCCTGGAGCGTCTGGTTCGCCTGGTTCAGCTCGCTCGTCAAATTGGCCTGCTGCGTGCTGATCAGCGTGTTCTGGTTCGTGACATTCGTGTTCAGCTGCGACTCCTGCGCCGAATTCTGCTGGAGCGTCATGTAAATCGCTCCACTCGGCGCGCTGTTGGCCAGATTGCCCAGCGTCGTCGAGAAGTTATCCCCGAACGAGGTAAAACCGCTCGCCGGCTGGAAGAAATTCACCACATCCTGATAGTTGCTGTTCAGCGCGCTGTCCAGCGTGTTCGTGTTCAGCGTCAGGGTTCCATCGTCGCTGGTGCTGGCCTCGATACCCAGTTGCGTGGCCGAGGTGAGGGCCCCGGAGGATTGTACGAAGTTCAGCGCCTGATCCATCTGCTCCTGCAGCGTCGCCAGCGTCGGATTCCCATACAGCGGCTCCGGGTTCCCCGACGAATCGTTCCCCTCCTGCGTGTTCACGTCCTTCACGACCGTGTTGTACGCGGTCACGAAATTGCTGACCGCCGTCTCCACGTCGCTCGTGTCGTTGGCCACTTCCACCTGTACCGAGGTATTCGGATCCGCGCTCAGCAGCTGCAGCGTCACGCCCTGAATCGCCGTCGTCACCGTGTTCGAAGGACTGGTCATGTTGATCCCGTCCACCGAGAACGACGCGTCCTGCCCGCCCACCAGCGTTCCCTGCTGCGCTTCGGTGAATGGGACCGCACTGCTGGTGGTCTGGTCCATCAGACTGCCCGCATCCAGCGCAATGTCTCCGCTGTTTCCGCTGGTGTTGCTCACCAGGCTGAGCCGCTCGCCGCCCGCGTCGGTCACCAGATTCGCGGTCACCCCGTAACTTCCGCTGTTGATATACGACTCGAGCGTCGCCAGCGTGTTGTTGGCTGGAATCGTGTTGCCGCTCGAGTCCGTCGCCGTCCCGTCGGAGATCGTGATCGCCTTCCCGTTGATCGTCAGGCTCCCGCTCAGCGTGTCGGTCGACGCAACATCGCCGCTGTACCAGGAATCGGTCTGCGCCAGGCTGTTCACCACCACGGTGTGACTGCCCGCCACCGCGCTGGTGTCCGCGCCGGTCAGATTCAGGATCGAGGTGTCGGAGCTCGACCCTTCCTTCTCCGACAACACCCCCTCGAAATCGGTGAGCGCCTGCAAAGCCGTCGACAAACTGCTCAGATCCGTCCCAATGTTCGTCAGCGCCGCATCCTGCGACGTGAGCGTCGTCAGCTGGTTCTTCCACGGGGTCTCGACCGCCTGCAGATTGCTCACAATCTCGTTCACCGTCGTCGTGACGTCAAACCCCTGCCCGCTGGTCGGAGATCCAAACGAGATTCCTACGCTTCCCATAGTCCAGTTATCGTCGCTTTCCGGGACAGCTTTATCCCGGCCCTCCTTCCCAGCACCCGCGCCGCCTCTCCTGTTGCCGTGGAGTTAGAGCCGCCTAAGAAAAAGCGGGGAGCCGAAGCTCCCCGCCCGTTGCCCGCCGTTGAGGGTTACTGGAGCAGTTTGGTGACCAGCTGCTCGGTGCTGTTCGCCTGGGCCAGAGCGCTGATGCCGGTTTGCATCAGAATCTCGTACTTCGAGAGGTTCGAAGAGGCCTGGGCGTAGTCGGTCGCCGTCACGTCGTTCTGCGCCGACTGCGTGTTGGTCGACTGCGTGTTCATCACGTTCCCGACGGCCGTCAGCGTGTTGATGTTGGCGCCGATGGTGCCTCGATCGCTGGCCACGGTCGAGATCGCCGCATCGATCGCCGTCAGAGCCGTCTGCGCCGCGGCCGAATTCGACAGCGCCGTCCCGCTCAGGCTCAGCGCGCCGGAGCTCGCTGCGACCGTGTCCGTCGCCGTGTTGTTGTAGGAGGTCGAAATCGTGCCGTCCGACGTGAAGATCGACACCTGCTTGTTGTTCGTGGCGCTCACGCCGGCTGTCTCCACCAGGCCGCCCGCCCCCGCCGTGGCCACGCTGGCGTCGTTCAGCACCAGGGTGTTGCCCGACACGGTGGCGATTTGGCCGGCCTCCGGACTCGTGGTCGCGCCGTTGATCGCGTTGGCAAAAGCAGCCAGATTGGCGTAGCTGTTCGTGTAGTCAAGGTTAAAGGTGCCCTGCGTGCCGTCGGACTTGGTGTAGGAGAAGGTCAGTTCATCGCCCGCCTTCGTTCCTGCCACCTGCAGGGCGTCCGATGCGTTGCTGACGGCGATCGTGCTCACCCCGGATGCCCCGTTGGCAATGTCGGTCTCCAGCACGCTGCCGTGCACCGATCCGCCCGAGATCACCAGCTGGCCGTTGTTGTCGGCAGCGGTAATGGCTTCGCCATTGGCTCCCGTTACTCCCGCCAGTTCTGAGGCCAGGGTCGAGGCGTTGGTGATGTCTCCCAGTTCTGCGCCGGTCAGCGTGCTGCTGGTGCCGTCGTTGTAGACAATCGTCAGCGCGCCGCCCGTACCTGTAATCGCGTTGTTCGCGCTCGCCGCCGTGAACGCCGAGGTCGAAAACGATGCGATGCCGTTGTATTCGGTGTTGTTGTTGATGGTGTTGATTTCCGTCAGGATCTTCTGGTACTCGTTGTTCGCCGCCCCCTGCTGGCTCGAGTTCAGGGTGCCGTTCGAGGCTTCCGTCGCCAGCGTCACGGCGCGGTTCAGCAGGTTGGTCACCTGCGACAGGGCGCCATCGCCCACCTGCAGGAAGTCGACGCCTTCCGATGCGTTCGACGCCGACTGCGTCAGCGCTGTCGAAGAGGCTTCCAGACCGTCGGCCAAAGAAAGGCCGGCAGCGTCGTCGGCGCCGGAATTGATGCGCGAACCGGACGACAGCTGCTGCAGGGTCTTCTGCAGGCTGTCCTGCGTCTGGTTCAGATTGTTCTCGGCGTAGATGGCCGAAATATTGTTCAGGACTCCCAGTGACATATGTTTTCTCCCGTTCTGAATTTGGGTTCCTGAACGAAGCAGAAGGCCCGTCTCTCCGATGAGTTCGTCCCTCACCGGCCGCCCCCGCTCCCGGGAACCGCATTCGATTCACTGGCTTCATCGGCTTCCCCGCTCTCCCCTTTATCCGCCTTCCCGGGTCTGGCAAGCCGCGTGCGCGGCCTCTTCCCCCCATGCCCGCTGCCTGCCGCTGCAACACCCCTGCTCCCGCCCTGTGCCTTGCCGATAAGAAGGATGACGGCGCCCGGGTCGCCTCCTCATGATTCATCTGACGCGGCTCAACGGAAATTCTCTGGTCGTGAACAGCGACCTGATCAAGTACGTCGAGGCTTCGCCCGATACCGTCCTGACCCTCGTGAACGGAGAGAAAATCGTCGTCCTCGAATCCTCCGACGAAGTCGTCGCCCGCACCGTCGCCTGGCGAGGCCGCCTCCTCGCCGCTGCTTCCAGTTTCGTAACCGCCACAGCCTGGCCGCCCCCGGCTGAAGCCGCGTGCTCCCCTGCAACCAATTCCGCGCCGCCATGCTCCGCGGAAGCGCCCGAGGACTAGCCGATGGACACGGGCAGCCTGGGAGGCATTCTTCTTGCCCTCGCCGGCATTCTTGCCGGCCTGCTCCTCGAGGGCGGACATCTCGGCCAGGTCCTGCAGCCCACCGCGGCCATGATCGTCTTCGGCGGCACGCTCGGCGCCGTCATGCTGCAGTTCCCGCTTCCCACCGTTCTCGCCGCCGCGCGCCGCCTCGTCCGCCTCTTCTTTCACCGCACCGACCAGGGCGACGCCCTCCTGCGCCAGATCGTCACCTTCGCCAACAAGGCTCGCCGCCATGGCATCGTCTCCCTCGATCAGGAGCTGCCTCGCGTCGCCGACCCCTTCCTGCATCAGGCCCTCATGCTCGCCGTCGACGGCACCGAGCCAACGGAGCTGCGCCGCATCATGGAAGTCCAGATGGAGAACGTCAGCGAAACCGAAGCCCGCATCCCCGCGGTCTTCGAATCGGCCGGCGGCTTCTCCCCCACCATCGGCATCATCGGCGCCGTCATCGGCCTCATCCAGGTCATGCAGCACCTCGACCACATGAACGAAGTCGGCCGCGGCATCGCGGTGGCCTTTGTCGCCACCATCTACGGCGTCGGCTCCGCCAACATCTTCTTTCTCCCCGCCGCCGGCAAGCTGAAACAGCGCGCCCGCGACGAGCAGCGCCTCCGCGAAATGGCTCTCGAGGGCGTCATCTCCATCGTCGAAGGCATGAACCCCCGCATGATCGAAATCAAGCTAGCCAGTTTCCGCGGCACCGCCCCCACCGCCCCTAAAAAATCGAGGAAGCGCTCATGAGACCTCGCAAGGCTCCCCGCCACCCAGCCGAATCCGCGCACCGCGACCGCTGGCTGGTCTCCTATGCCGACTTCATCACCCTGCTCTTTGCCTTTTTCGTCGTGCTCTACGCCAGCTCGCGTTCCGACCAGGCCAAACAGACCCAGATCGCCCACTCCATTCAGGAAGCCTTCCAGGCCATGGGCCTCTTTTCGGCCTCGATTCCTGCTGAGCAGCAGAAAGGCGCTCTCGCCGGCTCGCGCGATCCAGTCGCTCGCGTCAACGTCGTCCTGGGCGACGATCTTTCCGCATCCCCCGAGGTCCAGCAGGATCTCGCGCGTCTCCAGTCGCGCCTTGCCGGTCTTCTCTCCAGGCAGATCGCCGAGCATGTCATCGCGCTGCGCCTTGGTCGCGACGGCCTGGTCATCTCCCTGCGCGAAGCGGGTTTCTACAACTCAGGCTCCGACGTTCCGCACCCGCAATCCCGCGCCTCCCTTGACCAGATTGCTGCCCTGCTCGCCGCCACGCCCTACGACCTGCGCATCGAGGGCCACACCGACAACGTGCCCATCCACACGCCGCAATTTGCCTCCAACTGGGAGCTCTCCACCGCCCGCGCCACCGAGCTCGCGAAAAGCTTCATTGTCGATCACGGCATCGCCCCGGCGCGCATCTCGGCTGCCGGCTACGCCGCCTACCATCCCGTCGCATCCAACGACACCGCCGACGGCCGCAGCCAGAATCGCCGCGTCGACATCATCGTCCTGCCCCGCATCAGCGTCCTGCCCTCCCACCGCTGAAGTCTTAGGTTTTAGGGATTAGGTTTTAGGGATTAGGTTTTAGGGATTAGGTTTTAGGCACCCGGCCGCGAGTGCCTTGCCTGTGGCCTCTCCCCTATTCCCTATTCCCTATCCCCTCAAGAAAATCCCAGCACCGGATGCGGCCCATAGGGCTCCTCCAGCCGTGCCATTTCCTCCGCCGTCAGCTTCACCTTGAGCGCCGCAACCGCGTCGCGCAAATGATGCTCTTTGCTCGCTCCCACAATCGGCGTCGTGATGCCCGGCTTGGCCAGCATCCACGCCAGCGCCAGGGTCGCCTGCGCCACGCCGCGCTTCTTCGCCAGCTCCGTCAGCCGCTCCACCACCGCTCGATCGGCCTCTTCCGTGTGCCCATACATGCGGCTCCCGAAGACATCCGTCTCCGACCGCTGCGTGGTCTCGCTCTGCCACGCGCGCGCCAGCCTGCCCCGCGCCAGCGGACTCCACGGGATCACCCCAATCCCCTCCGCGCGGCACAGCGGCAGCATCTCCCGCTCCTCCTCGCGGTAGATCAGGTTGTAGTGGTTCTGCATCGAATCGCGTCCACCCGTGCCGCTCCGCCAGCGCCAGCGCCTGCGCGAACTGCCACGCGAACATCGACGACGCCCCGATATACCGCACCTTCCCCGCCTTTACCACGTCGTGCAGCGCCTCCAGCGTCTCTTCAATCGGCGTTTCGTAATCCCAGCGGTGAATCTGGTACAGATCGACATACTCCATCTCCAGCCGCCGCAGGCTCTCGTCCAGCTCATGCAGGATCGCTTTGCGCGAGAGTCCCCGCCCATTCGGCTCGTCGCGCATCAGCCCATGCACCTTGGTCGCCACCACCACCGACTCGCGCCTTACGTTCTTCTTCAGGAAGCGCCCCAGCACTTCCTCGCTCGCTCCGCTCGAATACACGTTCGCCGTATCGAAAAAGTTGATGCCCAGATCGAGCGCCTGCCGGAAATACGGCTGGCTGTGCTCTTCATCGAGCGCCCAGGCCTGCCGCCCCGGCTTCAGTTCGCCCGTCGCCGGCGCTCCATAGGTCATGCATCCCAGGCAAATCCGCGAAACCTTCAGCCCGGTCCTGCCAAGATTCACGTAATCCATCGCACCTCCTCAAAAAGCTCGCGTCCTGTTGATAAGAGCATCGTTCCCGCGCAAACGATTCCAATCCGCCCCCGATTCTAAAATCGAATCGATGATGGCGAAACCTGGCGCGCCCGCCCGTACAATCAGATCCAATCCCGCTCGCCGCCTGCGCACAATGTACGACCGCCTCGTCGCCCTCTGGGGACCGCAGCAGTGGTGGCCGGCGCAATCCGCCTTCGAGGTCATCATCGGCGCCTACCTCACGCAAAACACCGCCTGGACCTCCGTCGAGCGCTCCATCGCCAACCTGCGCGACCGCGGCGCGCTCTCCATCGACGGCCTCCGCGCCGTCCCGGAAGACGAGCTCCGCCAGCTCATCCGTCCCTCCGGATTCATGCTGCGCAAAGCCGCCGCCCTCAAAGCCTTCATCGCCTTCCTCGACGCGCACTACCGCGGCCGGATCGAGCAGCTTCAGCGCGCCGCTCGGCAAGACGCGCCCGCCGTGCGCCGGCAGCTTCTCGCGCTGCCCGGCGTCGGACCCGAGACCGCCGACGCCATCCTCCTCTACGCGCTCCACACCCCCGCCATGGTCGTCGACGAGTACCTCCGCCGCGTCACCACGCGTCACGCCCTCGTCCACGAGAAAGCCAAGTACGCCGAGATTCAATCCCTCGCCGAGCACGCCTTCGCCGCCGGCCGCGCCCGCGAGAATCCCGAAGAGCTCGCTCGCCACTACAACGAATTCCACGCCCTCATCGTGCAGACCGGCAAGCTCCACTGCCGCCGCACTCCGCTCTGCGAAGGCTGCCCCCTCGCGTTCGACCTGCCGAGAGATGGGCCAATGCGCTCGGGCCAATAAACTGGAGCCCGTTATTAACTTTCGCGCGGGTGGCGTTCTGCCCCGCCACGCCAAAAGCAGCGCGCCGGGAACCCTGTTCGCGAGAGAAAATCGCGCCAGACCCGGGGTCCCCTCCCGCCGACCCTGGCGCGTGGGGTGGAGACGAGGCGGAGGACGAAGGCTGTGGCGGCCCCACTGTCGAGTCCGACAACGAAGTATGGCGCGATTTTCACCGCAACCCGGAGGGCTGGGGCCGGTTTTTCTCATTTCCGCGTCGCTCGTCGCTCGAAGATTCCCGATATTTGTCGCTCCTCGCTCCTTGAACTGAGAAAAACCGGCTCCCAGCGCCGCCCGTGGGAAAGTTAATAACAGGCTCTAATCCCGTGCTCACCCTCTACGCCGCCACCACCAATCCCGGCAAGCTCCGCGACTTCTCCGTCGCCGCGCTTGACGCCGGACTGGCCGGCCGCATCCGCATCGAGCCGCTTCCCAGCCTCGCCGCCATTCCCGCACCCGAGGAAGACCAGCCGACCTTCGCCGGCAATGCCCGCCTCAAAGCGGAGTATTACAGCCGTCTGTCTTCCGGCTACATCCTCGCCGACGACTCCGGCCTCGAAGTCGACGCGCTCCACGGCGAGCCAGGCGTCCGCTCCGCCCGCTACGCGCAGGATGCGGGCTACGAACCAGCGTCCGCGCCGCAAACCCTCAGCACCGACGAACGCAACAACCTGTGCCTGCTCCAACGCCTGTCCGGCATCGAGCGCCGCAGCGCCCGCTACCACTGCGTCCTCGCGCTCGCCCGCAACGGATCCGTCCTTGCGACGGCCGACGGCAGCGTCGAAGGCGAAATCCTCACCGCGCCGCGCGGCTCCGGCGGCTTCGGCTACGATCCCTTATTCTTTCTGGCGGAGCTCGGCCAAACGATGGCCGAAATCTCACTCGAACAAAAGCACACCCTCAGCCATCGCGGACGCGCCTTTCGCGCCCTGCTCCCCCACCTTCAGAACCTGCCGCAATAATCGCGCCAGGCCGCGCGCCTCACCCGGCGCTCGTCCCATCCACTGCGATCAGAATTTTCCGCATTGACGCCGGATCGGCACTCCATCGCGCCAGCGCGTCGCCCGCTTCTTCCAGCGGAACCACCAGGCTCACCGCGTCCTCTACAGGAAAGCCGCCGCCGCGCAGCATCGCAATCACTTCGTCGAAATCCGCGTCCGTCGCGTTGCGCGACCCCAGGATGTCCAGTTCCTTCTGCACAAAAAACTTCGTCTCATAACTCACCGGCTCTTTCGCGTAGCCGATGTACACCACCCGTCCGGTAAACGACGCCACCTCGACCGCCAGCCGGAACGTCTGCGGCGTGCCCACTGCCTCAATCACCACATCCGGACCCTCGCCGTCCGTCAACTCCGCCACGGCACGCGCCGCCCCGTCGCCTCCGCGCACCACCTCCCGCGCACCCGCGCCCCGCGCGAGCTCGAGCTTCCCCTCATCCACATCCATGGCGATCACCCGCGCTCCGCGAAACGCCGCGGCAGCCACCACCCCCAGCCCCACCATGCCGCAGCCGATCACCAGCACCGTGTCTTCGGCCGTCACGCGTCCGCGCCGCGCGGCGTGAGCGCCCACCGTGAGTGGTTCCACCATGGCCAGCGTGCGCAGCGGCAAGCCCTCGCTCGCCTTCAGCTTCATCCACGGAATCCGCAGGAACTCCGTCAGCGCCCCATCGCGCTGCACGCCCAGCGTCTGGTTGTCCCGGCACGCATTCGCGCGTCCCCGCCGGCACGCGGCGCACTCCCCGCACTGCGAATACGGCAGCACCGTCACCGCCATGCCCGCCTGCCACGCATCCGGACATTCCGCGCCCGTCTCCACAATCTTCGCCGCAATCTCGTGGCCCGGAATCCGCGGATAGCTCACCAACGGATTCCTCCCCGCAAACGTGCTCAGGTCCGAGCCGCACAGCCCCACCATCCGAATCGCCAGCAGCACTTCCCCGGCTCCCGGCTTCCCCGGATGTGGCACATCGGCCATCCGAGGCCGCCCCGGCCCGTCGAGCACCATCGCCCTCATGCGTCCCTCACCCCGGTTCCCTCCCCATCATCGCCGCGCGGTTGGCAGCCCACGCCCCGCCGCGGATAGAATACGGCGAATCGCAAAGGCCGCGTGCTCCTGCGCTCTGCGCGCATCCGCGCAGGCCTCCGCGAACCGCGCGACCGCACCGAAAGGGACCGCCGCATTGACCTCGACCCCGCTCCGCTCTGCCACGCCACCCTCCGCCGATCAGCCGCGCCTCATCCCCGCCGGACAACTCGCCACCTTTGCCGTCGTCACCGCACTCTTCTTCCTCTGGGCCATTCCCAACAACCTCAACGACATTCTCATCCGCCAGTTCATGACGTCGTTCACCATCAACCGCCTCCAGGCGGGACTGGTGCAGTTCGCCTTTTACCTCGGCTATTTCTGCCTCGCGCTGCCCGCGGCCATGGTCACGCGCAAAGCCGGATACAAAGCCGGCATCCTCACCGGCCTCTGCCTCTTCGGAACCGGCGCCATCCTCTTCTGGCCCGCCGCGCTCGCCGATCGTTATTCGTATTTCCTCGTTGCCCTCTTCGTCATTGCCAGCGGCCTCTCGTTTCTTGAAACATCCGCCAATCCCTTCATCGCGGAAATGGGCGATCCCCGCACCTCCGAGCGCCGCCTCAACTTCGCTCAGGCTTTCAACCCGCTCGGCTCCATCAGCGGAGCGCTGCTCGGCACCATCTTCATCTTTTCCGGCATTGAACTGAAGCCCGATCAGGTCGCCGCCCTCCAGGCGCAGCATCGCTACCAGGCGTACCTGCGCTCGGAGATTCTCCGTGTCGTCCATCCCTACCTCGTGCTCGCCGGCATCGTGTTCCTCTGGGCCCTCCTCGTCGCATGGACGAAGTTCCCCCGCGTCGGCAGCGAGCGCACGGAATCCGGCGAACCCGGCATCCACACCCACTCCGGCACGCTGCTGCGTTTCCACTTCATCGCCGCCGTCGCCGCCCAGTTTCTCTACGTCGGCGCGCAAATCGGCACGTGGAGCTACTTCATCCAGTACGCGCAGCAGTACACCAGCGTCCCCGAACGCGAAGCCGGCTACCTGCTCACCGGCTCGCTCGCTGCCTTTGCGGTCGGCCGATTCTTCTCCGCCTGGCTCATGCGCCTCATTCGCCCGCACCGGCTCACCGGCATCTATGCCGTCGTGAACACTGCGCTCGCCCTCGCCGGCGTACTGCACCCTGGCTGGACCGGCCTCTGGTGCCTCTTCGCCACCAGCTTCTTCATGTCGCTCATGTTCCCCACGATTTTCGCGCTGGGCATCAAGGAGCTCGGCGACAAGACCAAGCTCGCCGGCTCGGTCCTCGTCATGTCCATCATCGGCGGCGCCGTCCTCACGCCCGTCATGGGCAAGCTCTCCGAGCTGGGCCACGGAGTCGCCCTCGCCTACGCGGTCCCCGTCGCAGCCTACTGCGGCGTGGCCCTCTACGCGTTCTTCGCTTCGCAGCCGCGTACCCGCATCGCCTGACGCATTACAGCAGCAGCACAGAAGCAATCTCTCCGGCCCGCAGCGCCTCCGCCGTCTCCGGCACCACCACAAATGCATTCGCCCGCGCAGCCGCCGCCAAATCCCCCGAGCCCTGCCATGCGATGCGCCGCACCCGCGCCCCGCGCACATCGCCCTCCAGCCGCGCCGGCAGGAATCGCGTCAGCCCCGCCTTGACCCGCACATACTCTTCCACACGCGCCATCACAAACCGCGGCCCAGCATCGTCCTCGCCGCCCAAAGCCCGCAGCAATGGCCCCGCAAACAGCGCAAACGTCACCATCGTCGAGATCGGATTGCCCGGCAGCCCAAAGAAATACGGCCCCGGCAGCTTCCCAAACACCACCGGCTTGCCCGGCTGGATGCGCGCGCCCGTAAAAAAGAACTGAGCCCCCAGCTCCCTCAGCGCCTCTTCGACAAAATCGAACTTGCCCATCGAGACGCCGCCCGTAATCAGCACCAGATCGCATTCGCTGGCCTTCGCAATCGCCTGTTCCGTAGCTCCTGCATCGTCCCGCACTATGGGAAACAAGACCGGCTTCCCCCCTGCCTCGCGCACCTGCGCCGCCAGACTGTAACTGTTCGAGTTACGAATCTGATGCGTCAGCGGCGCTGCGCCCATCTCCACCAGCTCATCGCCGGTTGAAAGGATCGCCACCCGCGGCCGCGGGAACACCGCGACCTCAGCCGCGCCGCACGCCGCGGCCGCCGCAATCTCCGCCGCCCCCAGC
>JBARMS010000104.1:0-57926 GCA_049802575.1 Acidobacteriaceae bacterium
ATCGGTGTGCCACGTGGGCACTTCAGATACAGACCAAAGACTTTCAGCTCATCACGACGAATCCCGGCGGCCACAGCTCTCTGCCGGTACCCGACAACGCGATTTACCACCTGGCCGACGCACTCGAGAAGCTGCAGCACTATACCTTTCCGTTCGAGCTGAATGCTGTCACGCGTGCGTACTTCGAGGAGCTCAGCACGCTGGAGCACGGCCAAACGGCTGCGGACATGAAAGCGATGCTGGCCACGCCTCCTGACGAGGCGGCGATCGCGCGTATTTCTGCCGAGCCGGAATGGAACGCTTCGATCCGCACCACCTGCGTGGCGACCCGCCTGCTCGCCGGACACGCGAACAATGCGCTGCCCGCCATGGCGCAAGCCAACGTGAACTGCCGGATTCTGCCGGGACATTCACGCGAAGAAGTTCGCCAGGACCTGATTCACCGAATCGCCGATCCGAAAATCACGGTGAATTACGTCGACGATGCCGGCGGAATCCACCCCACCGCTCCCGACGCGAAGGCTCTGCCTCCGGTTGCGCTCCAGTCAGAGGTGATGGACCCGCTGGAGAAGCTGGTGGCCCTCTACTGGCCAAACACGCGCGTCATTGCCGACATGGCGGACGGCGCGTCGGACAGCATCTACACGAACGCTGCGGACATTTCCACCTACAACTGGTCGGCGGTGGAACTGGAGCCGAGTGATATACGCGCGCATGGCGTCGACGAGCGGCTGCCGGTGGAGTCCTTCTGGAAGGGCGTGCAGTTCTGGCCGCAGTTTCTGCGCATGCTCACGGGTGGCGGATCGCAGCCGCAGCCCTGAAGCGCCAGCGAGTCAGTGAGCGTGCGGCGTCTCGATGGGCTGCGTCACAATGCTCACGTGGGTAATGCCCGCCGAGGTGACGGCGTCCATCATGGTAGCGAACACGCCGAACGACACGCTCTGGTCGGCTCGCAGATAGATCACCTGATCCGTGTTGCTGCTGCTCATCTGCCGCAGGAGGGTGGGCAGCTCGTTCAGGTTGACGGGCTTGTCGTTCAGAAAAACCTGCTGGTCCTTGTCGATGGTAAGCACGGTGCGCTGCTGGGTGATTTCGCGCACGGTTTTTGTCTTCGGCACGTTGACCTGGATGCCGGACTGCAACACCGGGGCGGTCAGCATGAAGATCACGAGCAGCACCAGAACCACGTCCACCAGCGGCGTGATATTGATCTCCGCCAGCGCGGTTTGTGTGTGGCCGCCTCTACTTGTGAACGCCACGCATGTCTCCTGGGTCCTGATTCGGTCCGAGAGCGGCTTCTTCCATGCTGTTGAGCAGTTCGCGCGCAAAGTCGTCCATGCGGGCGGCAAAATCGCGGCACCCGGCGGTGAACTGGTTGTACGCGATGACGGCAGGAATGGCGACCAGCAGACCGGCCGCGGTCGTGATGAGCGCTTCTGCCACGCCAGGCCCCACAGCGCGCAGGGTCGCGGTTCCCTCGGTACCAAGGCCCACAAAGGCCTTCACGATGCCCATGACGGTGCCGAAGAGGCCTACAAAGGGCGAAATCGATCCGATGGAGGCCAGCCAGGTCAGGCGCTGCTCCATCGCCGTGAGCGACTCGCTGGCCGCCGTTTGCGCAGCTCGCTCCAGCGCCGTAATGTTCTTCGGAGGCCCGTAGCCGCCGGTCTGCCGGCGGTAGGTTTCGTACACTTCGTCGAAGACGTTGACCAGCGGGCTGGGCTTGAACTGCTCGCTCACCGTGGCAATTTCCTGCAGGCGGCTGGCTTTGCGGAAGGCCCGCAGAAAGCGGCGGCTCTGCGTGCGCGCGCGCCGAAACGCGCCCCATTTGCCCAAAATGATGGCCCAGGAGAAAAGACTGCCGATCACCAACGCCGCCAGCACCGCGAGAGCAACAGGTCCGCTGTTGCGCAGCATGACCAGAAGATCGCTGCCGTTATTGGCTGTCGGTGGTGCGGACGCGTCCACGTCCTGGAAGAAGAGAAAAGCTGTGACAAGGATGAAATGTATCATTGCCTGAATATCACGTTACCAGAAGCAGGAACCCGGCGCGGGGTTGCATGACGCGGGCGGACAGGCGAAAACCCCGCCCCCTGCACGCGCCTGATCCGGCCAGCTCCAGCCTCGACCCTCAAATCTGGATGCGCGAGAACAGCCAGGCGCTGGTGCCGAGGAAGATGCAGGCCAGTACTCCGAGGATTCCCACATCGAGGATGAAATTGAACTGCCAGGCGAACGGAAATTGCCAGTTGCCGATCATGACTCCGCGCAGGCCATCGATGCCGTAAGCCAGGGGATCGGCATGGGTGATCACGGTCATCACGCGGCCCAGGTTCTTGAGCGGATAGAGGGCGCCCGACAGAAAGAAGATGGGCAGGACCAGGAAGTTCATGATCATCTGAAAACCCTGCATATCTTTCACCGTCGAGCCCAGCGACGCGCCCAGAGCCGCAAAAACGATGGCAATCATGCCGACGAAAAGCGGGGCGGCGCACAACCCCAGCCAGTTCTCGACGGCCGGCGTCCCCGGCGCATGCGCGTGCACGGGACGAAACCCGGAGATGAGGCAGACCGCCAGCATCAAAAAGCCCTGGATCATCGCCACTGTGGCTCCGCCCAGCGTACGGCCGAGGATGATTTGAATCCGCGGGACCGGGGCGACCAGCGTTTCCTTAAGGAAGCCAAACTGCCGGTCCCAAAGCATGGCCATGCCCGAAAAGATCGAGCTGAACAGCACCGTCATGCCGATTACGCCCGGTGCGATGAACTGGATGTAATTGCCGGCGCCGGCCTTCGCGAACACCGGTCCGAACCCGAAGCCCAGCGCCAGCAGATAGAGCGTCGGCTGGCCCAGCGAAACGATGATCTGCGCCTTCGAGCGGAAGTACCGCTTCAGTTCGCGCAGCCACATGATGTAAATCGCGCCCATCGTGCCTCCTCAGCGGCGAATCCCCTGGCGATTGCTGATTCCTGTACTTTCGCGGCCTGGGCCCTGAGCTCTGGCCTATGCCCTCAGCTCTGGCGTTACCGCCGTTGCCACATCTGCGCGAAGCGGCGCAGGTTGTCGGCGGCATTCGCCCCCTCATCGCGCAGTTCGGTCCCGGTGAGCGCGAGAAAGGCTCCCTCCAGCGAATCCGTATTGGTCCGGGCCTTCAGCTCCGCTGACGTGCCAATCGCCACGATGGCGCCGTGGTCCATCACCGCGATGCGGTGCGCCACGCGGTCCGCCTCGTCCATGTAATGCGTGGTTAAGAAGACCGTGGTCTTTTCCTGCGTGTTCAGGTTCTTCACGTGTGTCCAGAGCTGATTGCGGCTCTGCGGATCGAGTCCGAGCGTCGGCTCGTCGAGGAAGAGAATCTTCGGCGTGTGCAGGAATCCGCGGGCAATCTCCAGCCGCCGCTTCATGCCGCCGGAAAAGGTCTTCACCATATCGTTGCGCCGCTCCCACAGCTCAAAGAGCTTGAGCAATCGCTCGATGCGCTCCGCCCGCACCTTGTGCGGCACGTGGTACAGGATGCCGTGCAGCTCCATGTTCTCGTACGCGGTTTGCTCGCTGTCGAGGCTGGGATCCTGAAAGACAATGCCGAAGCACTGGCGAGCTTCGCGCTGCTTCACCCACGGGTCAAAGCCGTCAAGATGGATGCGGCCGGCGGTCGGCCGCAGCAGCGTGGTCAGCATCTTGATCGTCGTGGTTTTTCCCGCGCCGTTGGGGCCGAGAAAGGCAAAGATTTCCCCGGCTTCCACGTGAAAGGAGATGTCCTTGACCGCGGTGAACTGGTCGAACGTTTTAGTCAGGTTTTCCACCTGGATCACGGGATCCTCCCCGAACCATTGCGATTGAAGACAATTGCATTAGTTTGCCAGAAAGGGAAGAGCTGATCCAGGCGTCCCTCTCCTCGTTGGCCCCAGCGTTGCGGGCTAATTGCGGCGCTTCAGCGACGTCGACCAGGCCACCTTGTCGCCGGCCTGAATCTCGATGCGCAGCGTGCCCTCTTCGCCCTGATCCATTTCCGGGCCTTTCACCGCGGCATTGTGCCCGGTTGCGTCGGTGAAGTCCACTTCCAGTTTGTCCTCGGTCAGGATGTGGAAACGGTAGTGAAAGCTCGAGTGCGCCGCGATGCGCTGGATCCCGAAGCTGCCGCCGGGGTAATTCACTTCGACCAGATTCACCGGCGTGTCCTGGTCATTCACGATCGTCGCCTGCACCCAGGGGGACTGGCAGCCCTGCTGGAAGGGGAGCGCGAGGGCCGTGCTCAGGGCAGCCACAACGATGCAGAATCGCTTCATCGACTTCAAAGCTCAGACTACCATCAGCGACGAACGCGGCATCCTGCGCGTTTCGCGGCATCCCTCCACGGAGTCATCACCGTATAGCAGGGAACGGACGTGGCGTTGGCTTTGGCTGTAATGAGCAGCCTGCGCCGCTCCAGCCAGCGTACCGCGGCCTGTGCCGCGCTCTTCGAGACGCCAACCGACTCCGCCAGCTCCTGAAAACTGACCTGAATGGCCCGGCCGTGGCGCGCCTGCTCCGCTGTCAGCCACAGGTAGACGAGAAAGCTGACGGGACGGCGATCGTGACCCACCAGGTCCCGCATCAGCGTGTCGAGGACGTAATCGTCGATCAGAGCCATCTATACCAGCCAATGCTATAGCAGGAAATGGACGATTGCGACGGAAAATGCGAATGCGTATGCTCTCTGAATCGAGGAACCCACGATGATTCGAGGCATCAAGTTTATCGGCGTTCCGGTGCGCGATCAGGACGCCGCGCTGAAGTTCTGGACCGACGCCGTCGGCATGAAGGTCATGACCGATCAGCCCTTCAACGACCAACAGCGCCGGATTGAAGTGAAGCTGCCGGGCGCCGAGACCGGACTGGCCCTCTTTACCCCACCGGGCCATGAGAATCGCATCGGCCAGTTCCAGTCCATCTCGTTCTGGTGCGACGATGTCTTTGCAACGGCGGATGCGATGAAGAAGAAGGGTGTGGTCTTTGCCCAGGAAGCAAAGAAAGAGCAGTGGGGAGCGTCGGCGATCTTCAAAGATCCCGACGGCAATTCCTACGTGCTCTCCTCGCGATAGATCGGCAGCCGTCGCCCAGCAGGTATACGTCCCAATTTAGACGAGAGGCTTGCGCTCCAAAGCGCGCGCCGTCAGCACGACCCCGGTCTCCCGCGTGTGCAGGGTGATCGGGAAGGCCAGGACGTTCCAAACCCAGCGGTCGCCCTTACTGGGCAGGTTGAGCACGCCCCGATACGTGCGGTCGATGTAGGTTTCCCGGGTATCGGCGACGGTGCGCAAAATATCGGCCCAATCGGCCACCAGTTCGGGCATTTCCTCGAACATGTTCCGGCCGGGGAACCAGTCGCGCGGCTTTTCCAGCACGCGCGCGCAGGTCTCGTTCACGTAATGCCAGGTGCCTTCGCCGTCGAGGATCTCGAGCACGACGTCGTCGCCCATGGCCATGTTGATACGCGAGTAGAAGAAGTCGCGGGCGTCCACCACGACCGGCTTGCCCCGCCGCTTGGCTTCAAAGGAACGCAGCGCCGTCACCAGATCGTCGATCGAACTGTAGCCCTTCAGCAGGTGCATGTCTTCCACCCCGCCGAAGCGGCGCTCCAGCGTTGCCGACAGGATGATGATCGGCACCTGGGGACGTCGCGCGCGCAGATCGGCGGCGACATCGGTGCCGAATTTGCCCGCGCCAAGGTGGTAATCGAGCACGGCGATATCGATGTCGTCGAGCAGCCGCTCGGCTTCTTCAATCGTGCTTGCCGGTTCCGTCACATAACCGTACTTGCGCAGAATGGTCGAGCGCAGCAGCAGGTTATCCGGGTGGTCGTCGAGCAGAAGCACGCGAATCGGCGTAACCGGGGGAGGTGGCACCAGAGTGAGGGAGGATTCCTGATCGTTCGTTGCCATGAGACCTTGATTGGATGCGGCCTGGGGTCCGCTTGCTGCCGTTTCGGCGAAGAATCGACGATGTTTTTACTTTACTCTTCGCGCTTTGCTTTCCGCTGTAACTGCTTCACCAGCTCCGGGAATCGGCTGAACAGGGCAGTCGCGCGCAGCCACTGCCTGTGATCGAAGGCCGGCGATCCGGCCAGCGTGGAACCGTCCGGAATGTCGCCGTGCAGGCCCGCCTGCGCGATAGCCACCACCCCGTCGCCGATCCTGCAATGGCCGGCGACGCCCACCTGTCCGGCGAGGATGACGTTCTTCCCCACGTGCGTCGATCCGGCCAGCCCGACCTGCGCGCAGAGCAGCGTGTTGTCATCGACCGACGAGCCGTGTCCAACCTGCACCAGGTTGTCGATCTTCACGCCGTCGCCGATGCGCGTGGCCCCGACGCTGGCCCGGTCGATGCTGGAATTGGCCTGCACTTCCACGCGGTCGCCAAGAACGGCCGGTCCGGACTGGGGAATCTTGTGCCACCGGCCCACCTCGTCTTTCGCGAAGCCGAAGCCGTCCGATCCGACCACAGCGCCGTTCTGCAGGAGGACGTCATGGCCGAGCCGGCAGTGCTCGCGCACGATGGCGTGGGCGTGGGCAAAGAAGCGGTCGCCGATCCGTGCGCCGGGGTAGATGACTACATGCGCCAGAATCACGGCGTCGTCGCCGATGACTGCGTTCTCGCCGATCACGGCGTAGGGTCCAACATGAGGGTTGCGGCCGAGCTTCGCTGTCGGATGAACAGCGGCTGCAGGATCAATTCCCGGCGCCCAGGCGGGCGGCTGATAGAAAATCTCCACCGCCCGGGCGAAGCCCAGGTAAGGATTTTTGAGCCGCAGCGTAGCGGCGGGCACCTCAGGGAAGTCCGGCGCAACGAGGATGGCCGTTGCGCGCGTGGTGCGGGCCAGCGCTGCGTACTTTGGATTGGCTACAAAAGTAACCTGGCCGGGACCGGCCTCTTCGATACCCGCAACTCCCGTGATTTCCATTTCGGGGTCGCCGCGCAGCTCTGCCTCGAGCACGCGGGCTAATTCGCCTGATCGCATGGGGTGATTGTAAATCTCCTGATCCGAGGCGGTTGCAGCGGGTTTGCTTACGCCACCGGTTTTGCAAACGTCCAACGATGTGTCATCATCGGTAATAGCGCAACGTTGACTCCCGCTCATTCCATTCCAGCGCAAGGAAATATGCTTTCGATCCCACGTCATCGCCGTGGCCTGCGCGTGTTGGCCTTTGCACTGGTACTGCTGGGAATATGCGTCTTTGCGTGGGGTCTCCGCTACAAGCTGTCGCTGTACGATGCGCCCCACGCGATCGGTCAGCGGGTGCCCGCGGCGAAGCTGCTGACGGGCAAAGAACGCAGCGCGCTCCCAGTTGTTGACCTGCGGCACGCACCCAGCCCCGCAGCGCCGCTTGCCCTCACGGGCATGGCGATGGCGTTTTTCGTGCTCATGGGCGCGAAGCTGTTCCCCGGGTTCTCAGTCCGGATGCCGCAACGGGACATCGTCAGCATTGGGCTGCCTCGGGCCTTGCTCCAAGCGCATTTCACGCGACCTCCACCTCGCCTCCGCTAGATCTCACCCAGGGTTGCGCCCCGCCTGTATCGGCTTTTCCACCGTTGCCGGCATGCCTGAACATCGCGCAACCTCTTGCCCCGCTGATCGGCCACAGGCCGACTGGCTTGCAGGGCCCCGGTGAACCGGCCAAATTGCAACGGGTGATTTCCGAATATGCGCAAGCGTGTATGGGTCGTCATTTCTGCCGTCGCCGCAGTGGTTGCGGTGGCTCTGCTCATTTTGCACGTCCATCGAAGAACCGCCACGGTGGAAGCCGCGCCGGGGCCGCCCGCCGCCCAGGTCGCCGTAGTGCAGCGCGGGAACATCGTCCAGGTGCTGACCCTGGCTGGGCAATTCCAGCCCTATCAGGTCGTGGATGTTCATCCCAAGGTCACGGGATTCATTCGCCATATCTATGTGGATATTGGCGACCGCGTACACCAGGGCGAGACCCTCGCAGTCCTCGAGATTCCGGAACTGCAGGCGCAGTTGCAGCAGACGGTTTACGAGGTGCAGCGAGCCAAAGATGAGATTACGCGCGCGCAGCATCAGGTCGCGAGCGCGGAGTCGACCAGCAACGCCCTCCATCTGGACAACCAGCGCCTGCAGCAGACCTCCAAAGCGCAGCCGGGTCTGGTCGCGCAGCAGGAGCTGGACGACGCCCAGGCAAAGGACCTGTCTTCGGCGGCGGATGTGGACGCTGCAAAAGCATCTCTGGCGGCCGCCCAGAAGGGCCTGCAGGCGGCTCAGGCGGACAACCAGCGCGTGAGCGCGCTGGAGAATTACACCAACGTAGTGGCTCCGCTGGATGGCGTTATCGTATGGCGCTATGCGGATACCGGCGCGCTGATCCAGTCCGGTGTCACCTCCAACAGCCAGGACTTGCCCATCGTGAAGCTCGCGCAGAGCGGGCTGATGCGCCTGCGCCTTCCGGTCCCCGAGAACTACGTGCGGTATGTGCGTCTCGGCGACAACGTGGACGTCCGCGTCGATGCCCTCGGCCGTTCGTTCCAGGGAGAAGTCGCGCGCTTTACGCGGGAGCTGAATTTCGAGACGCGCACGATGGAGATCGAGGTGGACGTCCCGAACAAAGATCTCGCCATCGATTCAGGGATGTACGCGAACGTGCTGTGGCGCCTGAATCAGGTGGATGGCGTCATGACCGTTCCCGTGAGCGCCCTGGTGCTGCACGACAACCAGCAGCAGCTGTATGTGCTCGACAGTGATAACCGCGTGCACGTGCGGACGGTGCAGTTGGGCCTGCGCGGCAACCAGTTGGCGGAAATCAAGAGCGGAGTCGCGCCGGGCGATCGAGTCGTGCTGGCGGCCCAGGCGAAATACGCCGAAGGGGAGCAGGTTTCACCGGAAGTGGCGAACACACCGGCTTCCGAAACGGCGCCCCAGAGCGGTGGGGTCATCGACATGAACGGCCAAACCGGCGGCGACGGAGGCGAGTAGAGCATGCCGAAGTTTGCACTCCGTTATCCCTACTTCATTCTCATGCTCTGCCTCACCATCACCCTGGTGGGCGTCGTGAACATCTTCTCGATGCCGGTCGATCTGTTTCCGGACATCGATATGCCAGTGGTGGTCGTCGCGACCTTCTACAACGGTATGCCGCCCCGCCAGATTGAGGCAGACATCACCGACACGTTCGAGCGTTTCTTCACGCTGGCGGCCAACGTGGACCACAGCGAATCGCGCTCGCTGACCGGCGTCAGCCTCATCAAGATTTACTTCAAGCCGGGAACGGATCCCAACGCGGCGCTCAGCAACGTCGCGAACCTCGCGATGGCCGACCTGCGCCGTCTCCCCCCTGGAACGCTGCCGCCGGTGGTGCTGGGGCTGACCGCCTCTTCGCAACCGGTGTGCCTGGTGACCCTCGAGGGCAAGGGGCTGAACGAAACGCAGCTCAAAGACCTGGCGCAGTTTCAGGTCCGCAACCAAATCTCGAACGTCCAGGGCGCATCCGTTCCTCAGCCCTACGGCGGCACCTACCGCCAGATCCAGGTCTACGTCGATCCCCTTAAGATGGAGGCCCGCAACCTGAGCCTCAACGATGTTGTGCAGTCGGTAGACAGCTCGAACCTGATCCTGCCCGCCGGCGATGTCCGCATCGGCGACAAGGACTTCAATATCTACGCCAACAGCCAGTTCCCGACGGCCAAGTCGATGAACCAGATGCCCCTCAAGTCGGTGGGGAACGGCTCCGTGCTGGTGGCGGACATCGGCCACGCCGTCGATTCCGGCGCGCTGCAATACAACATCGTCCGCATCAACGGCCAGCGCTCGGTCTACGTGCCCGTCTTCAAGCAGGCCGGCAAGAGCAACACCATCGACATTGTGAATGGGATCAAGGCGGCCACCAAAAAGCTGGTGGATATCCCTGCATCTCTGAAGACCGCGGTGGTCTTCGATCAGTCGCTCTTCGTCAAGCAGGCGCTGCGCAACGTCGGCAAAGAAGGCCTGATCGGCCTCGTCCTCACAGGACTGATGATTCTTCTCTTCCTCGGCAGTCCGCGCGCCACTATCGCGGTGCTGCTCGCCGTTCCGCTCTCCGCGCTGGCCTGCCTGCTGATGGCCAACATGATGGGCGGGTCCATCAACACGATGATCCTCGGCGGACTCGCCCTCGCCTTCTCCCGGCTCATCGACAACGGCGTCGTGGTACTCGAAAACATATTCCGCTACATGGAAATGGGCGAGCCTCCCAGCATCTCCGCGGAAAAAGGCGGAACGGAAGTCTCGCTGGCCGTGCTCGCGGCCACCGTGACCACGTCCATTGTCTTCCTGCCGGTGGCAGCACTCTCGGGCGTCAGCAAATATCTCTTCACCCCGCTGGCGCTGGGCGTGGTGCTGTCGATGTTTGCCTCCTACGCCTTCGCCATGACGGTGGTGCCGCTCTTCTGCTCCCTGTTCATCCAATCTCATGGCGGACACGGCGGGCAAGCTGAAGGCCATGAAACCAGGCCGAAGCGGCGATTCGGCTTTATCCCCGTCGTCGAAGGATTCAATCGCTACTTTCATTGGATGGTGAACTGGTACGAGCGCATGGTGCGCCGTACCCTGGTTCGGCCCTGGTTTACCACCGGCGCCATCCTCGCCGGCGTGGCTGTCGTCCTGGTCGGCTTCTTTCCCTTCATGGGACGCGCGTACTTCCCGCGCACCGATCCCGGCCAATTCGTCATCAATGTGCGCATGCCGTCGGGCACGCGTCTCGAGGTCAGCGATCAGTACATTGCCAGAGTCGAGCAGGTCATCCGGCAGACGGTGAAACCCGCCGACCTGGGCATGATCGTCTCGAATATCGGCGTCTACCCCGATCTTTCCGCCATCTTCACCACCAACGCCTCCATGGACACGGCCTTCGTGCAAACCAGCCTGAAAGAGGGCCACAGCATCGGAAGCTATGAATACATGCAGCGCGTGCGCGCGAAGCTCTCGCAGGAAATGCCCGAGTTGACCACGTACTTCCAGGCGGGTGGCCTGATCGACAGCGTCATTAACCAGGGCATGCCCGCACCCATCGATGTGCAGGTCGCCTCCAGCAACATCACCGGAGCCTACGACCTCGCGCAGCAGCTGGCCGCGAAGATCCGCACCCTTCCGAATGTCAGCTCCACCTACATTCCGCAGGACATTAACTACCCCGGCATCCAGCTCAACATCGATCGCGAGAAGGCCAGCCTCATCGGCCTCTCGGCCAAGGACGTCGTCGACAACGTGATCACCGCGATGACCTCCGACGGCATGATCGCCCCCAGCTACTGGATCGACCCCAAAACCGGCAACAACTATATGGTGACGGTGCAGTACGCCAACCGCTGGATCAATCACATGTCGATGCAGGACTTCGAAAACATTCCCCTGCGCGGCGTGCATCCGCCCGGATACAGTCCTGTCGACGAAGCCCATACGGCCGGCGATCTGCCCGCAAACCTCTGGACCGGCGACCACCGCACCGGCTACACCCCGCTCAGCTCGGTCGCCAGCATCCGCCTCATCAATAGTCCGACCGAAGTGGATCACTATCAGATTCGCCCAGTGATCGACGTGTACGTCGCGACGAAGACTGAGGCGCTGGGCGCGATCGGCAAGCGCATCAACAATCTGGTTGCCCACACGAAACATGATCCCAACACCGTGATCGATGTGCACGGCGCGGTGGTGAACATGGATCAGGCGTTCGAGAGTTTCGGCTTCGGCCTCATCGTCGCCGTGGCTCTGGTCTATCTGGTTCTGATGGCTCAGTTCACCTCGTTTGTCGATCCCTTCATCATCCTCATGGCCATTCCACCCGGCATCGCGGGCGTCGTTCTCACCCTGGTTCTCACCGGCAGCACGCTCAACATCATGTCGCTGATGGGCACCATCATGATGACCGGCATCGTGGTGTCGAACAGCATCCTGATCGTCGACTTCTCCAACATCCTTCGCGGTCAGGGGCTGCCGCTGCTCGATGCGACAGTGGAAGCGTGCAAGATGCGTCTGCGGCCCATCCTGATGACCTCGCTCGCCACGCTGCTGGGCATGATCCCCATGGCCATCGGGGCTGAGGCGGGCAGCGAGCAGTACGCTCCGCTGGCTCGCGCCATCATCGGCGGCCTGGCGGTCTCGGTGGTAGTTACCATGTTCCTGGTTCCGGCGGTTTACATGGCCATTCGCTCCAGGGAAGAGAACCAGACAACCGAACCGAGGAGCGCGGAAGCATGAAAGGACCCATCGCACTCCTCTCCCTCGCGCTGATTCTGCCGCCGGCATTGTCCGCTCAGTCCGATCTGCCTGCGGCGCCGGGTCCGCGGATGGCCACGCCGGTGCAGACCGCAACTCTAACCAGTGGCCTGGCTCTTCCCGGTCAGGCAGCGCCCTCAGCGCAGAACACCATGCAGAACTCCGCGCCAGGGGCGGCGTCGGCTCAGGCGACAAACGGTCAGCAGCAGTCGCTCTCGCTGGCGCAGGCCGAGCAGATGGCGATTCGCAACAACCCCCAGGTCAGCGTTGGTAAGTTGCTTGCCCTGGCCCAACATCAGATGGAGCGTGAGGCGCGCGCCGCTGAATTACCCACGGCGACCGCGGCCGCGACGGCGATGGACGCCGAGGAGGGCAGCCGCATTTCCGCCGGTTCGCTGACTTCATCGCGCCTCTTGCAGCATGCGGGCGCGGGAGCCAACGTTACCCAGCTCATCTACGACTTCGGTCACACCCACAACCTCGTGCTGTCGCAGAAGCTGAGCGCGCAGGCGCGGGACGCCAATGCTCTGGCGACAACCGAGGAGATCGTCCTCGCCACCGATCAGGCGTTTTACGATGCGCTCACCGCGCAGGCGGAGCTGGACGTTGCCCGCCAGACCGTCGATGCGCGCCAGACGACAGACAACCAGGTCGGCGAGATGACGCGCAACAAGCTCAAATCCACACTCGACCAGAGCTTTGCCGACGTCGATCTGTCGCAGGCGAAACTGCTGCAGCTCGACGCCCAGAACAATGCCGACTCCAGTATGGCCACGCTCGATGCCGTGCTGGGCATCGATCATCCGGAGACCTTCCGCCTGGTCGAAGACACAGCCGCGCCCGCGCCTCCTCCGCCGGATGTGGACGGATTGATCCGGACCGCCCTTCAGCAGCGGCCCGATCTGCAGGCCCTGAACCTCGACGGTCAGTCGGCGCAAAAGTATGCCCGCGCCGAGTGGGATCAGATGCTGCCTTCCATCTCGGCAGCCGGTACAGTCGGCACGATTCCGGTGCGCTCCGGCAGCTACTACATTGCGAACTGGTGGGGCGGCGTTGGGGGCAACGTCAGCATTCCGATTTTCAACGGATTTCTCTATAGCTCCCAGGCGCGCGAGGCAAAGTACCGCGCCCAGGCAGCTGCCGAGAATAGCCGCGATCTGCGTGACCGCATCGTGCGCGACGTGCGCACCTCGTGGCTTCAGGCCGGCAACAACTGGCAGCGCATGACCGTCACCGCACAACTGGTGAAGCAGGCGAACCTCGCATTTTCATTGGCGCAAACGCGCTACAAGCTTGGACTCAGCTCGATCGTTGAGCTCAGCCAGGCGCAGCTGCAACAGACCAGCGCACAGATTCAGGACACTTCAGCGCGCTACCAGTACCGTCTCTCGCTCGCGACGCTGAATTACGAAATGGGGGTCGCGCCTTAAGTTCACGGGCAGGGAAGAGGCAAGAGGGAACAGGCAGAAGGCAGCGGACGGCCGGCTTATGCAGAGCAATACGGCCAGAGTTCAGACTTCATGCCTGTTCCCTGTTGCCTTGTTTTCCGCTCGGCGCTGCAGGCTCATGCGCAGCCACAACACAAATCGGTCACGCGGACCGGGCGCGATCTTCATCTTGTTCGTCAGCTTTTGTTCGTGACCGGGCTCTCGACTACGGCGCTCCGGACCCAACCGCGGTGCTCTCCGTCTGGTAATTGCGCGCGCCCGCTGACGAAGCCGCCGGATACTGCGCATTCACGCGCATCTCCACGATGTTGCCCTGCATCTCCGGAGTGGCGCTGATCACGTCGGTGTCGGTGCGGATGATGGTCAGGTACGGGCTGTTCTGCGAAGCGACGTAGACCTTCCCAATGGGATAGTTGTAAATCGACCCGATCGAGTGAGGATTCGCGGTCAGCGCGATCGTCTTCTCCACCGAGTAGTTGGTCAGATTCACGACGGATACGCTGCCGGGGACGCAGGGCAATCCGTTGGTGCAAGTCCCCGCCCCAATATCGCCCTGGTTGGCCACGTAAACGCGGCTGCCATCCTGCAAAACGGATACCTGCACCGGATGCAGGCCGACCGGAACCGTGGCCAGCACCTTGCCGAACGTAGAGCTGTCGTTCTGGTATTGATCGAGGCTGACGTCGATGATGCTGATGGTGTTCGAGTCGTAATTGGCCGTGACCAGCACCTCTCCGCTGCGATAGTAGTCGGCGTAAACCGGACCGGCTCCTACGGAAATGGACGGGTGCGCTGAGTCGATTGCGTTGAGCTCCGTATTGATCACCGTGACCGTGCCGCTGCCCCGGTTCATGATGAACGCCCGCTGCTCATCCGGCGTTTGAAAGCCGAAGACCGGGCAGATCCCGAGTGGCAGGCGCGCGGAGATGGTGTTCGTGGTCGTCTCAATCGCGTCCGCTTCGCCATTTACTCCTACCGCGGAGGGAGTACCGCAGTCGCCCCACGCCGGCTGGCCAGCCGCCCCGGAAGAATTGCCCTGGCTGATTGCGTAGACCCGCTCCCCGGTGCTGTACCCGGTGAGATTGATCAGCGAGGGCGCCACGGGAATCTCCTGCTTCAGGCCTTCCGGCGATCCCGTCATTTGCGCCACACAGTTGGTGGCAAGACACGTGGGGCCATGCAGTCCGGTCTCGACAACATAGAGATTGGAGTCGGCGAACAACGTGTTCGTCGGTGCCGCGCCGGGCAGCAGTGTGCTGTTCTGGACGTATTTGGTCAGCAGCGACGTGGTGGTTCCGATCGCCGTCGTCAGCGTGCCGTCGCAATTCGGGGCGTAGGCGTTGGCTCCCCCTGATTCCAGCGAAAATGTGAGCGGGCCGTTGCCGCCGTTGGCCTGGTTCATGATGGAGTCGCCGGCGAAATCGACCAGGGTATAAATGCTGGGATTCGGGTAGGTGGTCCCCGAGCACGGGATGGTCGACCCGGGCGCCAGTGGGCTGTATCCGGGCTGCGACGCGATAAGGACGTCCGCCGAAGGCAGGTTTGCGGGGCCGGTAGGCTGGATGGGCGTGATGACCGGACGGTACTGATTGCCGCAGCCGCCGGCGAAGAGCAGCGCTCCGCTCAGAACTGCCGCTGCAACGAGCGCGAGTTGAGAGGAAGAACCGCTGCCGGACCTGATTTCTGCTCGGCCTGAAACGGGGCTGCAGCCGCCGCGAAGGCGCCGGAACCATGCCATGCTACGCACTCGCAATACCCTGACTCCTCGACCCGTGCCACGACTGTGGTTACGGAGAAAAACTTGCTTGCTGGTAGAAAGATGATTGTACTGTACGCGACTGGCTTTCCGCCGGTTGCCCTATAGATGCATGGGGAGCGAAAACGTCAACAAGATGGCGCGGCGTTCGGCCTTGCACTGGCAGTCGCAGGCAGTGTTGCTGGTGTTCGTGCCAGTCGCTGGCACGTGGCTCACGCTGACCGTCTGTCAGGCCTGGGCCGATTCCCGCGCGACGGTGCTGCAGGCCATTTGTATCAGCGTCGCGTTTGCAGGATTGGTATTCGCCATGCGCGCGGCGACGCTGGGCGCGGCGCTCACCGGCGGCCTGTTCACAGCCGCGCTCTCCATGGAGACGCCAGGATGGCGCTCAGCACTCTGGCCTTTAATGGCGCTTTTCCTCCTCACCTGGGCAGCCACGCGTTTCGGCCGGCGACGCAAGCAGGCGCTGGGCACGGCAGAAGGGAAGCGCGGACGCACCGCGTCGCAGGTGGCGGCAAACCTGGGGGTCGCGGCTCTGGCGGGGATGCCGCCGGTGCTCGAGCGGATCGGCGTATTGCCTGCGCCGGGGCGCATGCTGACGGCGATGCTCGCCGCGATGGCCGAGGCCACAGCCGACACCGTTTCCTCAGAACTGGGGCAGGTGCTCGGCGGCGAACCGCGCTTGATCACGACCCTGCGCCGCGTTCCGCCAGGCACGGACGGGGGAATCAGTTGGGTAGGGACACTGGCGGGATGCCTGGCAGCCGCAATCGTCGTTGCCGTCGGAGCGCTCCTGCTGACGATGACGCGCGCAGAGGCTCTCATCGCGCTGGGGGCCGCGGTTGCTGGGCTGTTCATCGACAGCCTGCTGGGGGCCGTCGTGGAACGCCGGGGATGGCTGAACAACGACGCGGTGAACGCCATTTCGACCCTGGCGGCAGCGGTGGTGGCGGGCGCCATGGCCGCACGGTAATGGCTTTTACGTCACCGGCGCGCGGGATCGTCTGTTGAAGACAGAAGGCTGAAGGGACGGGGTTCCCTGAGTCGTAACCGCATTGAAGAAGTGATAATGAGGTTTGACGGAGCAGTGAGTTCGGACAGCAAATCCAGAGGCAGATCCCGCAATGACAGCGTCTCAGTTTGGAGGGGCAGCGACGATCTGGACGAGTTGCTCGAGGTTGAGGCTGGTCGGAATTCCGGGTGTACGCCAGTGTTTTCCGCATCCGGGATAATCCAGCGGCACGCACTGCGCCGCGATGCCCCGAGTGCGCATCTCGTAACCGCCAGGAAGGATGTTGAGCAAGCAGGCCACTGCGGTGACGCCACAATCGGGGTCGCCCTGCCAGCGCTGCAGCCACCGGCTGAGTCCGGTCGCGTGAGGGATGAGGCAGACCCTGGCGCCTTCGGCGCGCATCCGGCGGGTGATGCGATTCACAGTACATGCCGGATCGCAGGCCGTGCATTCGATGTCCAGACCCGAAGTGCGCGCCCGGCAGCGGCTGGCGCTCGCGCCGCGCATGCAGGTGGGCAGTAAGACCACGCGGCGGGGTGTGCGGTCGAACCGGGTGCGCAGGCCGCGATTCATGAGGCAGGCAGCGACCATGCCGAGGTGGTACTCCGCCGGTTCTTTATCGCGCAGGATGCGGTCTTCGCGGCACTGAGGGGACCGGCGTTGGTCGGCAAGAAAGGGGGCGACACCGCGCGTGTAGATGCCGAGGGCCGCGTCCGCTTCGCGGCGGAACCACGCGAAGAGGCTGACGGCGACATCGGTGATCTCGATGGCCGCAACGCGGGGCAGCGTCGCGAGGTAGCCTTGCCAATTGCGGAGACGCAGGGCTTCCTGCTCGAACTCACCGGTGGCCGCGAGCCAGGCGATGAGGCGCGGCAATCGATCGAGGGCGGGTTGCGCCGACTGTGGGACGGAGCCGATGGGAGGAGCGAAATACAGCGAGGTCAGCGCCGCACGCAACCAGTCCACAGCGGGCTTGCTCCAGGGCGCCCGGCGGCGCAGCGAACAGAGCTTCTGCGCCAGAGAGATAGCCCATGCTGGCGTGGTTTCGGCAGCGCCGGCATAGTGCTCCAGGGCCAGACCCAGGGTGAGGAACTCAACTCCATATTCGCCCATGCTGCGCGGAGATTCGCCGCGACAAAACGCGACGTAACGGCTGTATCCGCGGAGGAAGTCCGCGGCACGCCGGTTAATCTCAGCGAGAATTTCGGCGGAGAACGCCGCCAGATCTGCGTAGTAACTGTCGGAGGAAGCTTGTCCCCGGCGCAGATCGTAAATCGGGTCCGGCGGATGCACGGCGCGCTTTCCGGGGTAACGAAGCCGATCGGATTCGATGGCAACGGGCATTCGCGCAGTCCGTTCCGCGATCCACGCACTGCTCAGCCTCTGCCGTGGGCATGCACCATTAAGGATACGCCTGCGGCGTGGATTCTGTTCCAGCAGTCAATTCCTTCACGCATGGAGACTGCGGGGCGTTCGGCTTGCATCCCTTTCCTCAGTCAATCAATGCCAAGCTGGTGCTGGAGCTGCTCCAGACTCACGCCCTTCGTCTCTGGATAAATGAACAGCACCACGAAGAACTGAACTGCCATCATGGTCGAAAAAAACGCGAAGGGCATCGCGGTCGAATGGGCCGCAACCCAGGGGAAAAAGCCCGAGATCACCGCGTTCATGACCCAGTGCGACGAGCTGCCGAGGCTCTGGCCTTTCGACCGCACCCGCGTGGGGAAGATCTCGCTGATGTACACCCAGATCACCGCGCCCTGTGAAATCGAGAAGAAGAAGATAAAGCCGATCAGCAGCCAAACCAGATCGGCCTGGTGGCTGTGCAGACTGAAGATCGCCGCGACGCCGGCAAGCGCAAACGCCGTGCCGACGGAGCCAATGAGCAACAGGGTCTTGCGGCCGACTTTGTCGATCACCGACATCGCCAGCAGGGTGGCGCAGAAGTTCATCGCCCCCAGCAAGACAGCCTGCTTGTCGCCGGAGAGGCTGGAATAGCCGCCGAAGGCGAAGATGTCGTTCGCGTAGTAGAGGATGGCATTGATGCCCGAGAACTGGTTGAACATGCCGATGGTGACAGCAAGGAAAATCGGCAGCCGGTACTTGCGCTGGAAGAGCGGCTCGGCCTTCGCCAGGCGCTCGACGTGAATCGAGTCGACGATCTCCTTTAGCTCTGCTTCGGTATTGGGCGTGCCCATCAGCTCGAGCACGGCGCGGGCCTCGTCGATCCGGTTTTGGGTAACGAGCCAGCGCGAGCTGCGCGGGATGCCAAACAGAAAGATGGCAAACAGAAAAGCGGGAATCGTGGCGATTCCGAACTGCCAGCGCCACGCGTCGGTGCCGCCGATGGCGCTGGCGACCGCATAGTTGGACGCGTAGGCGAGCAGGATTCCGCCGACGATGTTGATTTGGAACAGGCCGACGAGGCGGCCGCGCAGCCGGGCCGGGGCCAGCTCCGCGAGGTAAACGGGACTGAGTACGGACGAGCCGCCGATCCCAAGGCCGCCGACGAAGCGGAATGCAAGCAGGGAGGGCCAGTTCCAGGCCAGTGCGCATCCGGCCGACGAGATCAGATACAGCAGGGCCATGATGCGCAGAGCTTCGCGTCCGCCAAGTTTTTGGCCGAGTGGGCCGGAGCCGATGGCGCCCACGACCGTGCCCCAAAGGGCGATGGATACGGTCAGGCCCAGTGCGCCCGCACTGAGATGGAAGACCTGCGTCAGCTGGTGGGTGGTGCCCGCGATGACGGCTGTGTCGAAGCCGAACAGGAGTCCGCCGAGCGCGCCAACCAGCGTGCTGCGGATGAGTGGACCATTCATTCGCATAGAGATGGAAAGGATACCACCGGGACAGCGCACAGAGGACTGGCCACCGTGCACAGGGACCCGGAGATGAGGGTGTCGGGATCAGGCGGCGGGCTGCGTATGGGGACCGTGTTCCGCCGCAGGATCGGCATCACCGGGAGGCGAGGCATCGCGACGCGGTACGAGGCGACTCATATTGGTCAGGCGCATCAGGAGCTGTCTCGGGTGCAGTGGCTTTTGAAGAAGTTCGAAATCGTACCCACGGCGGCGCGCATCGCACAGCAGATCCAGCGCCCCTGACTGGCCGGAGAAGAGCAGGATGCGGCAATTTTGACCGGAGCGGCGCAGGGCGACGGCCAGTTCGATGCCGGTCATGCCCGGCATCATCACGTCCGTGATCAGAACGTCCGGCGGACAACTGAGCGCGCGCACGAGGGCTTGGCTCGAGTTGTGGAAGGGATGGGCGTGAAAGCCGTTTTTGTTCAGGATGGTCGCAAGGGTTTCGGCGATGATCCACTCATCGTCGACGATATAAATGCGCGGGGAGTCGGAAACGGCGGAATCTTGCGGCACGAGAACGCTCCAAAAAACTGGATGCGCAAATCCGGGAAAGGAGGAGGACCAGAACCAGCCTGGCCTCTACGCACTGAATAGCGTCGTCAGATGAAGCAGGAAACAGTTTGGTTGCTCCAGGCGGGCGTTTGGCGATTGAGTATGGCGGGGTCGCCGTCGATCACCAGTGGCGGCCGGCGTTCCGACGCCGCGGCTTGTCCGGCTCGCTTCCTTCCAGGGGAGGCCGCGCCTGTTACCATTGCGGGTAAGCACTGATTCATTACACTTGGTAAATCGGCAGAATTAGCGGTAGCCGCGCGGGTTACTGAGGTACCCAATCCCGGAAAAGCGTCATTGACGCTACACAGGTCGGCTGGTACGGTTCATACGATGGCGGGTACCGGTTCCCGATAACTGATTAAGAGGAGTGCTCCGGATAAGCCCGGACTGACGCGATTTGCGAAGACGCTACTACATCATCTTTGTTGCTCGTGAGAAGGATGGGCCTCTCCGCAAGATCCCGATTCCTTTGCACTATGCCGGGGTGTTTCTGGCAGCGGCGGTAGTGGGGGCGTTCACCATTACCGGGATGGCCGGCTCCTACACCCGGATGCTGCTGAAAACAGCCAGTTTCAATCAGGTGCGGTCGCAGCGTGAGGCGCTGCGGCGCGACTATGAGCGCCTCCAGGTCGTGGTGCACGAAAAGGATATCCAGGCGGCTTCGCTGGGCTCGCTGGCGAGCGAAGTGAGCGCGCTCTACGGTTTGCGGCAGAGCCATCTTGTGAAAGCTGCAACGGCACAGACTGCGGCTGTCGATAACGCCGAATCCGGGACCTTTACCGAACAGGCGTACGCGCAATCGCTCGACCAGTTTTCGCTGCTGCGCAACGATGCGCTGACCGGCCGGGTTCGGGGCTTTGGGTCGGTGCTGAGTTCGGGGGCGGGGATTACGGATTGGTCCGAAATGGCCGGCGCCCCGAGCTTGTGGCCTGTGCTGGGGCCGATCACCAGCTCCTTTGGAGAGCGGGAAGACCCATTGAATGTGGGTGAGGGCGAATTCCACACCGGCGTGGATATCTCGGCGAGCTTTGGGACGCCGGTGCGCGCAGCGGCTGATGGCGAAGTGCAGGCTGCCGGCATGGAACGCGGCTATGGGCGCGAGGTCGTTTTGAATCACGGCAATGGGATTGAGACCCTGTACGCGCATCTTTCCGGGTTCACGGTGACGCCAGGGCAGCAGGTGAGGATCGGCCAGGTGATCGGTTATGTCGGCCTGAGCGGCCGGACAACCGGACCCAATCTTCACTACGAAGTGCGCATCCATAATGCACCGGTGAATCCGCATCGTTACCTGCGGCAGACGGATTCGCAACTGGCAAGGGCCGACGCGCTGGGCGTTTCTGACAAGATAGGGAACTAGGCCCAGCTACAGCCGGAAGTCAATTTCCGAGCTCGCAAAGTCCTCAGCGCTCCGCCATTTCCACAAGCTTTGCGACGGTGTTGATGTTGCGCATGGTGACGGAAACGCCGCGCAGCGGCAGCCGGAATTTCGATCGTCCCATGCCTTCCGGATAGAAAACATAGATTTCGCGTTTGCCGACGCGCACCTGCTCGCCCCCGGGAGCCACCATGCCTTGCAGGGGATTGGCAGGCATCGGTCCACCCAGGAACGCGACCAGAACCTTCGAGCGATCTTCGTTCGGAAAGGGATTGCCTTCCAGCGCACCGCGCATCTCGGCGGGTGTGCGGATCATCACGGCGACGGGTTTGGGCATCTTCGCCGCGAGCGCCCTCTCGAGCTTTTTCCGCGCGGCGGCTTCGCCGAGCTTGCTCTCGAAGATCGCGTTGCCGCTGTTGATCCAGGTGCGGGCTTTGGCGAAGCCGCAGTCGCCGCAGAGGGCGGCGAGATCTTTCATGGCAAGTTGATTGGCTCCGACGACATTGATGCCGCGCAGGAGGGCAATGTAGACAGGCATGATGAATTTGGCTCCTCGAGGCGCGGTTATTGCTTGCGGAAGGGCTGCTGATTCCTGATCGCAGGACGTTCCGGCGACTCAGCCTGCAGGGTTTTGGCCGTGGCCTGCACCTCGCGGAAGAAGCGCAGGAAATTTTCGCCGAGAATCTTGCGGCAATCGTCCGCGGAATAGCCGCGGGCCATCAACGCGGCAGTAATTTTCGGAAGGTCCGCAGCTGAATCGAGGCCCTCGGGGGATGCCGGGATGCCGTCGAAGTCGGAGCCGAGGCCGACGTGGTCGATGCCCGCTACTTTGGCGATGTGGTCGATGTGGTCGATCAGGAGGCTGAGCGGGGGGCGCGGGATTTTCGCGGCCCATTCCTGATCCATTTTGTTGATCATGCCCCAGGTAACGGGGGTGCCGGCGGTTCTCCATTGCGCGATCTGCGCGTTTTCGGCGGCCTTGCGTTCGGGTCCCTGCGCGGCCCACGCTTCGCGCCACGCGTCACTGATGAATCCCGAGTAGAAGTTGACCATCACGACGCCGCCATGGCTGCCGGGGCCACCGCTGCGCGCCACCGCGCGCAGCATGTCGTCGGTCATGTTCCGCGGCGAGTTGGTGAGCGCGCGGGCTGAGGAGTGCGAGGCGAAGACCGGCGCGCGCGAGGTGATGACGGCGCGATAGAAGGTCTTATCGGAGACGTGGGAGATGTCGACCATCATGCCGAGAAGGTTCATTTCGTACACCACGTCTTTGCCGAAGTCGGTGAGGCCGTCCTGGGTGTGATGGACGCTGGCGTCGTCGATGTCGCCGGAGGAGTCGGCCCAGTCGTTGGAATTCGACCAGGTGAGCGTCATGTAGCGGACGCCGAGGCGGTAGTAATCGCGCAGCAGCCCGAGGGAGTCCTCGATGGAGTGGCCGCCCTCGATCCCCAGCAGCGCGGCAAGCTTGTGCTCGCGATGGGCGCGCTCGATGTCGTCGGGGGAATAGGCCATCATCATCTGGTCGGGCGTGCGCGCGGCTTGCCGATAGACCGCGTCGATCAGCTCGAGGGTACGGCGGGCATACTGACCCTTGTAGAGCGTGGGGTCGACCCAGATGGAGAAGAACTCAGCGCCAAGATGCCCCTGGCGCGCGGAGGCGAAGTTGAGGTAGCCGCCATCGAGGGGCTGGGTGAGATCGTAATCATCATCGAGCATGCGCTGTGTGGTATCGGCATGCGTGTCGATGACGATGGCGGTGGCCTGGATGGCGGCAGGGGCTTCGGCGGGAGTTTTATGGGTCACGGGCTTAGAGGCGGTTTGAGACCAGGCGCCGAAGGCCAGCGGCAGCGCCGCCAACGCAACGAGGGAATCTCGCAGAGTTCTCATGGATGATGGAAAAGCGCGGTGAGGGGATTGTAGCAACTCGGCGGGCGAGCAGCTCCAGCTGATGTGCTGGGGAGAAAACGGATCGCGATCACGCCAAGCCCACACAAGCCAATAGCGCGCTTGAATGGGGCGGCCGCTATTTCTTTGCGAAGTCCCAGTCCGTCACCGGGGAGATGGTCGTCACGACTTCCTGACGCTCACGCCAGATGCCGAAGAGGTAATCGCGATTCATCGCGGCGATCACTTCGAGAGGAATCTCCTTGGGGCAGACGCCGGTGCACTCGCCGATGTTCGTGCAGCTGCCGAAGCCCTCAGCGTTCCCCTGAGCGACCATGCGGACGGCGCGCCGGTCGCGCTCCGGCTGGCCCTGCGGCAGCACGCCGAGGTGAGCGATCTTTGCGCCCGTAAACAGCGCGGCTGAGCCGTTGGGGCAGGCGGCCACGCAGGCGCCGCAGCCGATGCAGGCGGCCGCATCCATGGCACGGTCGGCAACCTCTTTGCCGACCGGAATGGCGTTGCCGTCGGGCGCATTGCCGGTGGAGACCGACACGTAGCCCCCGGCCTGGATGATGCGGTCGAAGCTGCGGCGATCGACGACGAGATCTTTGACGAAGGGGAACGACGAGGAGCGCCAGGGCTCGAGGACGAGCTCGTCGCCGTCCTTGAAATGGCGCATGGTGAGCTGGCAGACGGTGGTGGCGGGCTGCGGTCCGTGAGCGACGCCCGAGATCATGAACCCGCAGGAGCCACAGATGCCTTCGCGGCAGTCGTGCTCGAAAGCAACCGGTTCCTCGCCGCGCTCGATGAGCGTCTCGTTGAGGACGTCGAGGCACTCCAGCATCGACATCTCGGGATTGACGTCGGGCATGGGATAGCTGACGAATTTGCCCTTTGTGCCTGGATTGGCCTGCCGCCAGATGGTCAGCGTGAGTTTCATTACTTGTAGCTCCTCTGGCTGGGATGGACGTAGGCAAACTCCAGCGGCTCTTTGGTGACCTCAGGGCGATTGCCGGGGCCGGTGTAGCCCCAGGCAGCGACGTAGCTGAAATGCTCGTCATCGCGCTGGGCTTCGCCGTCGGGCGTCTGGTATTCCTCGCGGAAATGGCCACCGCACGACTCATTGCGCTCAAGCGCGTCGATGCACATCAGCTCGCCCAGCTCGAAGAAGTCGGCCACGCGGCCGGCCTTTTCGAGAGACTGGTTGAGGTCGTCGCCGGAACCAGGCACGTTCACGTTCTGCCAGTATTCTTCGCGGAGCGCGCGGATTTTGCCGATCGCTTCCTGAAGACCCTGCGCGTTGCGCGACATCCCGCAGTCATCCCAGACGATTTTGCCGAGCTCGCGATGGAAGGAATCGACGGTGCGCTTGCCCTTGATGGCGAGCAGCCTGGCGGTCTCATCCTGAACTGATCTCAGAATCGCCTGCGCTTCCGGATGCGACTCGCTGACTTTCCCCGGCTTCGCCGTCGCAAGATAGTTGCCGACTGTGTAGGGAATGATGAAGTAGCCGTCAGACAAGCCCTGCATCAGCGCGCTGGCGCCCAGGCGGTTGGCGCCATGATCGGAGAAGTTGGCTTCGCCGAGCACGAAGAGGCCGGGGATGGTGCTCTGCAGGTTGTAATCGACCCACAGGCCGCCCATGGTGTAGTGGATGGCCGGGTAGATGCGCATCGGGACTTTGTAAGGGTCTTCGTCGGTGATGCGCTGATACATATCGAACAGATTGCCGTAGCGTTCGCGGATGGTTTCCACGCCGAGGCGACCGATGGCTTCGGAGAAGTCGAGATAAACGCCGAGGCCGGTCTCGCCGACCCCGCGGCCCTCGTCGCACACGGCCTTGGCGTTGCGCGAGGCCACGTCGCGGGGAACCAGATTGCCGAAGCTGGGATAGCGGCGCTCGAGGTAGTAGTCGCGCTCGTCTTCAGGGATCTGATTCGGCTTGCGCTTGTCGCCCTTTTGTTTCGGAACCCAGATGCGGCCGTCGTTGCGCAGCGACTCCGACATGAGCGTGAGCTTGGACTGGTAATCGCCGGAGACAGGAATGCAGGTGGGGTGGATCTGCGTGAAGCAGGGATTGGCGAAGAGCGCGCCGCGCTTATAGGCGCGCCAGATCGCGGTGGCGTTGGAGCCTTTGGCGTTCGTCGAAAGGTAATAGACGTTGCCGTAGCCGCCGGTGGCGAGGATGACCGCATCGGCGATGTGCGCGCTCAGCGTTCCGGTGATGAGATTGCGGGCCACGATGCCCCGCGCCTGACCGCCGATCACGATGAGGTCGAGCATTTCCGTGCGAGGAATCATCGTGACCTGGCCGAGGTCCACTTGCCGCTCCAGTGCCTGGTAAGCGCCAAGCAGCAATTGCTGTCCCGTCTGGCCGCGAGCGTAGAAGGTGCGCGAAACCTGCGCGCCGCCGAAGGAGCGGTTCTCGAGCGAGCCGCCGTATTCGCGGGCAAAGGGAACGCCCTGCGCGACGCACTGATCGATGATGTGAACGCTGTTCTGCGCGAGGCGGTACACGTTGGCCTCGCGAGCGCGGAAGTCGCCGCCTTTCACCGTGTCGTAAAAAAGGCGATAGATGCTGTCGCCGTCATTCTGGTAATTTTTCGCCGCGTTAATGCCTCCCTGCGCCGCGATGGAGTGGGCGCGGCGGGGCGAATCCTGGAAGCAAAAGCATTGGACGTTGTAGCCAAGCTCGCCGAGAGTCGCCGAAGCCGACGCGCCGGCGAGTCCCGAGCCGACCACGATGATGTTGTGGCGCCGCTTGTTCGCCGGGTTCACGAGCTTCATTTCGAAGCGGGCTGAGTCCCACGCTTGCTCAATCGGTGCCGCGGGAATTCTTGCATCGAGTTTCATTTCACCCACCCCGCGAGCACGCTGACTGGAATTGAAATGTAACCGAGAGTGATCAAAATGGCGATCCACAGGGCAGCCTGCTTCAGCGCCGGTGTGTGGCGCGGATGGTTCGCGCCGAGCGACTGGAAGGCGCTCCAGATGCCGTGCCTGAGATGAAAGCCGAGCAGGATCATCGAGAAGATGTACCAGGCCGAAACCCACCACACCCGGAAGCCGGCAACGACGTTGTAGTAGACGTCGTGTTCGCTGAAGGCAGGCGCGCCGGGATGCAGCGTGCCGGCCGTGAACTCCAGCAGGTGGAAGATGACAAAGGCGAGGATGATGGGGCCGCTCCAGTACATGGTGCGGTCGGCGTAATTCGACGCCACCGACTTCTTGACCTTGTAGCCGACAGGCCGGGCTTTGCGATTGCGCGCCCAGAGTTGCACGGTGGCGACGATGTGCAGCACCACGCAAACGATCAGCACGCCGCGCACGATCCACAGCAGTTCGCCGAGGTTCTTGAGGAAGTGGCTGTAAGCGTTGAGGCGCTCGCGGCTCTCGAAGATCTGCAGATTGCCCAGCAGATGGCCGATGACGAAGAGGAACAGGATCGCCCCGGTTACCGCCATCACGGCTTTTTTGCCGTTCGTGGACTGCCAGAAACCTGGCGCCCGATTCTCGCGCGGGCCGGCGACGGCAGTGCTCATCGTGCTGGCCCAGCCCTATGGATTTGGATCACGTTGGGGATTCCTCTTGTGCGTCTGAAGATGAAAGGCGACTCTTTATTATCGTGGTGCGATAAATCGAGCGTCAACCGGGGAAGTCGCGGGCACAGTGCAGGCGCCGCCTGAGGGGCGCGATCAGTGGTGCAGCCTGCACGTGATCCGCGCGATTTGCAGTTCTTCTTCGGCGGTCATGGCGCGGACCTTCGCGCACTGTGCCGGGTCGCCCGAGGTGACGCCGAGGAATTTGAGTCCCTGGCAGATGCGGTTGCGCATCGAGAGATCGTGCTCGCCGATGCCGCCGGTGAAGATAAGCAGGTCGAGCCCGCCCAACTCCGCCGCATAAGCCCCGATCATCTTGCGCGCCGCGTGCGCGAAGACGTCGAGGGCGAGCTGTGCCCTGGAATCGCCCTTGCTGGCGCAGGCCTCGATGAGGCGCATGTCCGATTCACCGCCGGAGAGCGCGCCCAAACCCGAATCCTGGTTCAGCAGTACCTCAAGCTGGTCGGCCGACAAGTTCTCCGTACGCATGAGGAAGAGGACGACACCAGGGTCGAAGTCACCGCTGCGCGTGGCCATGGGGATGCCGCCCACCGGGGTCATGCCCATGCTGGTGTCGATGGAGATGCCGTTGCGGAGCGCGACCAGGCTGGCGCCGGAACCGAGGTGCGCGCAAACCATGCGCTCGGGCAGCGAAGAGCCGGAATCGGCATGCAGACGCGCGACGATGGATTCATAGGAGAGCCCGTGGAATCCGTAGCGCTCGATGCCCAGATCGTACAGGCGGTGAGGCAGAGGGAAGTGGCGCGCACTCTCCGGCATCGTTCGGTGAAAAGCCGTATCGAAGCACGCGTATTGGGGAACGCCCGGAAGCAGCTTTTCGGTTTCCCGAATCAGCCTGACCGCGGCGGGGATATGGATGGGGGCAAACTGAACCGCGGCCTGCAGCTTCTCCATCAGCTCGTCCGTGATGCGCTGATGATCGCGCAGGTGCGGACCGCCGTGGACCATGCGATGACCCAGCGCGCCGGGCTTCTGGCCGGTGCGCTGCTCGATGGCTTTCAGGATCTCCTTCATCGCCTCGCCCTGCGAGTTCAGGCTATAGGCCTCATCGAGCACCGTGGCGCCGGCGGCATCCTGAATTTGCAGGCGCCCGTTCGCGTGTCCGATACCGGTGGCACCCCCGGCGAGCAGCAACAGGGGATCGCATTTCCCTCGCGGCGTCCTGTAGAGGCCGAACTTCAAGGACGAGGAGCCGCTGTTGACGGCCAGAATGAGACCGCCGGAGGAATTTGCGGGCTGGCGTTCGGTCTGGTCGGCGGATTCGCTCGCGGGCATCGATGCGGACCTCTCTACAGTGGCCATTTCCAATCGCGAATCTCCGGTGGGTCGATGCCCCAGGTGTGGGCGTAGGTCACGTGGTCGGTGATCTGGTCGCGGAGCCACTCCTGAGTATGCGATCCAATACCGTGCAGGCGCGGCACGCGTTCGATGACATCGATGGCAATGTTGAACCGGCTCACATTGTTGATGATGGCCAGCTCGAGCGGCGTGTTGATGTTGCCCATCTCCTTGTAGCCGCGGACGTGAATGTTGTCGTGATTCGTGCGCCGATACGTCAGCCGGTGGATGAGCAGCGGGTATCCGTGGAAATTGAAGATCACGGGTTTATCCCGCGTAAAGAGTGAATCGAAGTCGGCGTCGGAAAGGCCGTGCGGATGTTCGGATGCCGGCTGCAGGCGGAACAGATCGACGACGTTGACGAAGCGCAGCTTCAGATCAGGGAATCGCTCGCGCAGGATGGCCGCTGCGGCCAGCGTCTCCATGGTGGCAATGTCGCCGGCGCAGGCCAGCACTACATCCGGCTCCGCGCAGTCATCCGTGCTGGCCCAGTCCCAAATGCCAATGCCCTTGGTGCAGTGGCGAATCGCCGAGTCCATGTCGAGGAACTGCAGGTGCGGCTGTTTGTCGGCAACGATCACGTTGACGTAGTCCTGGCTGCGCAGGCAGTGGTCGGCGACCGAGAGCAGGCAATTGGCGTCGGGCGGCAGATAAATGCGCGTGACGCTCGCGCTCTTGTTGGCGACCACATCGAGGAAGCCGGGATCCTGGTGGGAGAAGCCGTTGTGGTCCTGCCGCCACACCACGGACGTGATGAGCAGGTTGATCGACGAGACCGCCGCACGCCACCGCAACTCAGTCTTCGATTTCTCCAGCCACTTGGCGTGCTGGTTGAACATCGAATCGATCACGTGCGCGAAGGCTTCGTAGGTGGAGAAGAACCCATGGCGGCCGGTGAGGACGTACCCTTCGAACCAGCCCTCCAGCGTGTGCTCACTCAGCATCTCCATTACGCGGCCATCGGGAGCGATCTCGGTGCCGTCGGCGTCTTCTGGCTTGATCTCTTCCATCCAGGTTTTCGGGCTGGCTTCGTATATGGCCTGGAGGCGATTCGATGCGGTTTCATCGGGTCCAAAGACGCGGAAGTTGGTCGGATTCGCGCGCATAATGTCGCGCAGAAATTTCGCCAGCACCTCCGTGCCGCCCACGTAATCGGTCGCCGGGTTCTTCACCTTTACGGCATAGTCGCGGAAATCGGGCATGCGCAGGGGCTGGCGCAGCTTGCCGCCGTTGGCGTGAGTATTGGCGCTCATGCGGCGATCGCCCTGCGGCGGCAACGCGCGCAATTCCAGCATGGGCTTGCCCGATTCGTCGAACAACTCCTCCGGCTTGTAGCTGCGCAGCCACTCTTCGAGAAGCTTCAGGTGCTTCGCATTCTCGACGACGTCGAGAATGGGCACTTGGTGCGCACGCCAGAATCCCTCGACCTTGTGGCCATCCACCTCTCTGGGTCCCGTCCAGCCTTTGGGCGTGCGCAGAACGATCATCGGCCAGCGCGGCCATCCCGCCGCGCCCCCGGTCTTCTTGCCGAGGTCGCGAGCCTCATGCTGGATCGAGCGAATCTGTTCGATGCTTTGCTCGAGGGTCGCGGCCATCAGCTGATGCATCGTCGCTGGATCGTCGCCCTCGACAAAGTGCGGCGTCCAGCCGTAGCCGCGCAGAAGCCACTCGAGCTCCTGGTGCGGAATCCGCGCCAGAATCGTAGGATTTGCGATTTTGTAGCCATTGAGGTGCAGAACCGGCAGCACCGCGCCGTCGCGCACCGGATTCAGGAATTTATTGCTGTGCCAGCTCGTGGCGAGGGGGCCCGTTTCCGCTTCGCCGTCGCCGATGACGCAGTTGACGATGAGGTCAGGATTGTCGAAGGCCGCGCCAAAGGCATGGGAGAGGCTGTAGCCGAGCTCGCCGCCTTCATGGATGGAGCCCGGGGTTTCCGGTGTGCAATGGCTCCCGATGCCGCCGGGAAAGGAAAATTGGCGGAAGAATTTTTCCATGCCCTCCAGGTCCTGGCTCTTGTCGGGATAGACCTCTGAATAGGTGCCTTCCAGCCACGCGTTCGCGAGGGTGGCCGGCGCGCCATGGCCTGGACCAGCGATGAAGATCATGTCGAGGTCGTATTTGCGGATGAGCCGGTTCAGGTGCACCCACAGAAAGGTTTGGCCGGGATCGGAGCCCCAGTGCCCGAGCAGCCGCTTCTTGATGTGGTCCGCCTTGAGCGGCTCGCGCAGCAGGGGATTGCCATGCAGGTAGATCATCCCCGCGCAGAGGTAATTGCAGGCGCGCCAATAGGCGTCCATGGTGCGGAGTTCTTCCGCGCTGAGGTTTTCCGCAGGAGCCGACACAGTAGCGGTCATGAAGACCTCGATTCAGTGAGGAGGAAAGCGAGCCGATAAGGATATCGATGCGTCCGGTACGCATCGGGGGCGTACTCACAGATTCCGTCGCGTGCGTTGCAGGCTGATGAACGGTGCAACTCGTCAGGATACCGCCTGGATGCCTGCGATCTCCAGTTCGAGTCCGCCAAATTCGGGGTGGTCGTTCGTGCGCACGCGATAGGCAAGATCGACGATGGAGTCCGGGCCCAGGTTCATGGAAGCAACCGTTTCTGCGAGGCCCCAGCCCACGGCGGAGAACGATGTGCCCTGGCACACGCGCAGGCGGACATGGCGTTCCTTCATGATGCGCGGCGGCGCCACGACGCGCACATGGCGCGCGACGAAAACGGGCTCCTCATTGGCCATGCCGAAGGGTTCGAGCCGGCGCAGCCAGCGATCCAGCTCCGGCGTCACCTGGTCGAGTGGTAACTCTGCGTGACATTCGAGAGCGACGCCAAGATCGGCCTCGGCGAGATGCGCTGCTGCATAGGCGCAGAGGCGCTCGCGCAGGTCGGCCACCCGATCGGAGGGTAGAGAAAATCCAACCGCATGGGCATGGCCGCCAAAGCGGAGGAATAATTCATGGCAGCTTTCGATGGCGTCGAGCAAGTGAAAGCCGGCGATGGACCGGCCGGATCCGTAGGCCTCGCCGTTCTCACGGGTAACGACCACGGCCGGCTTGCCGGTTTGGTCGACGATGCGGGAAGCAAGAATGCCGATCACGCCGCGGTGCCAGCCGTCGCCATCCATGACGATGCAGCGGGCCCCTTCGAAGCACGGCTCGGCCAGGCGCGCGGCCATCTCGGCCAGCATCGCCGCCTCGGCCGCGCGGCGTTCCTGGTTGAGCCGCTCCAGCTTGGCAGCCAGATCCGCCGCGCGCGCGCCGTCCCGGGTAGTGAACAGCTCAATCACTTCCGAGGCGATATCCATGCGCCCGGCAGCATTGATGCGGGGCGCGAGGCGGAACGCAACGTCGATGGGCGTGAGCGGGCGCCCGGCCGTGTCGATCTGCGCTTCCTTCATCAACGCGCGCAGCCCCAGCCCGACGGGACGGCGCAGTTCGGCGAGACCGAGCGCAACAAAGACGCGATTCTCACCGAGCAGCGGGACTGCATCGGCGATGGTTGCGATGGCCAGCAGCTTGAGAAACGATGGCAGAATCTTCGCGCGAGCCCGGTCGCGGTCCCAGGCTTCGAGGAGCGCCTGAGCCAGCTTGAACGCTACCCCGGCGCCGCAGAGATGGGGACACGCGTAGGTGCAGCCAGACTGGTTGGGATTGAGGACGGCAAGAGCGCGAGGCACGCCGAGTTCCGCCTCAGGCAAGTGGTGGTCGGTGACGATGAGATCGAGTCCCAGCTCCGGCGCGGCATCGGCAGCGGCAAAGGCGCGGATGCCGGTATCGACGCTGATGACGAGTTGCACGCCTTCGCGCGCGGCGATCTCGAGGATTTCGCGCTGCATGCCGTAGCCTTCGCGCAGCCGGTGGGGAATGTGGAACCGCACGCTGCCCCCCAGCATCTCGATGGCTGTCTTCAGCAACACGGTTGCGGTGGTGCCGTCGACGTCGTAATCGCCGTAGATGAGGATCGGTTCGCGCGCAGAAACGGCGCGCTGGATGCGCTCCACAGCCCGGTTCATGCCGAGCATGGAGAAGGGGTCGAGCAGCTGATCGATTTTGGGCTCAAGAAACTGGGCGGCGTCAGCGGCTCTGTGGATGCCGCGTGCGACCAGCAGTTCCGCGACAAGCAGCGGCACGTGGGCGGCCTGAGCAAGGATGGCGGCTTCTGCGCTGTGGGTTTCCCCCATCACCCATCGGGCCGGCTTCCTGCGATTGCGCGCGAGTAATCCACTCGCCGCTTCGGAGGCGCTCACGGCTCTTCGTCTTCGTCCCCGTCTTCAAAGACGATATCGCCGAGGCTGTCGATGGTGTCGAGCAGCTGTTGATAGCGGTCGTACCACTCCGTGGAGGTCTCGCAGAGGAACATGATGCCCTGATACGGAAAGCCGAGCTGGAGGTGTCCGATTTTGCCGATATGTTTCACCAGCGTCTGGGCTTCGTCGAGGTCGGGCGTCGCGCCGCCGCCTATCTCGAAATCCTGATCCTGGACTTCTTCGATCAGCATCTCGACGTCCTCTTTTTCGAGGACTGCCTCGCTCATGGTGATGAATGCCGCCCCTGCGGCCTTCGCCGTCTCCACAAAATCTTTCCAGCGATCGGCGTTTTCCTCGTCATCCCAGGTGATGGACGGGACGTCGTCGCCGGCGTGGCCGGGCACGCGGCGCAGGCCATGGCCGGCGATAAAAGCTACCATATCGTCCTTGACACCGGCGAGGTTGTCGGGATGCATCGAGAGTGGGTTCATGGGGCGCAACAAGCAGTGTAGCCGATGCGGGGAGTCGCGCGGGGTTCGGAGTTGGAGCGGGGAAGGAGCAGGCTTCGAGCAGCAATTCCCGCCATCGCGGCAGACACCGCTCGATTCGCCACGGACGCGGATTCGGTAGTGCCTAATCGACACCCTGGTATTTGACGCTGCAGCCATACGGCCGGGTGTAGGCGACGGCCACCGGCCGGCCCGCCATCGCCGCATTCAGCGCGGCGGAGACGTAGTTCTTCGAATGCGGAATGTCGCTGGTTTCCGTCGTGGGATGGTCGTCAATGGCTCCCGCATAGATGAGCTTGCCGGAAGGATCGATGACGTACATGTCGGGCGTTGTCTTCGCCTGGTACTCATGGCCGATGGCGCCTGTGGGGTCAAGGATGACGGCACTGGGCGCGGCATGCAGCTGCTTCACGTGGGCATTTTCTTCCGCGCCAGTCTTGTAGCCGTCGTTTCCCGGCGCCGACGACAAGATGGTCAGCCACACGACGCCCTTTGCGGTCCACTGCTTTTGCAGCGCCTGCATGTTGCCGCTGGTGTAATGCTTCCGGGTGAAGGGGCAATCGCTGTTCGTCCACTCGAGCACAACATACTTACCGCGATATTCCGAGAGCTGGTGGGTCTGGCCGTGGGAATCGGTTCCTGTGAAGTTGGGCGCAGGGTCGCCGACGCGCTGGGCGGAAGCGATGACTGTGAGAACAGACAAAACGAAAGCGGGGAGAGCCAGGAGAACCGTGAGACGGCGCATGGGGAAGTCCCTCCTGTATGCGGATTATTGTGTTGGACGCTCCAAATTGGCCGATTGTTGGTGGCCGCCAGGCAAAGAATTGAGGGCCGACAGCACAATGCCCCTGGTCAGGACTTCGGGCAGCACTTGCGGCGGTGCGCCGGGGTCGGCCGGATAGATGGCGTACGTGGGGACTCCGCTCCGTCCCAGCGCGGCGAGGGCGCGGGTGATGTCGGGGTCCTGATTGGTCCAGTCGGCGCGAACGAGGGCTACGCCGCTGTCGCGGAATTTTTGCTCGACGGCATCGCTGTCGAGGATGACGCGCTCGTTCACCTGGCAGGAGAGACACCAGCTGGCGGTGAAGTCGACAAAGACCGGACGGCCCTGGGCGCGGTCTTTGGCGACGAGGTCAGGAGACCAGGGCTGCCAGACCCCTTTCACGTCCAGAACGATTACGTCTGACTTTGCGATCAGCCGCGGGTTGGAGTCGCCGAAGGCACGAACGCTCCAGACGGAGGTGCCGACGGCGGCGGCGAGCACCAGGACGGCGACGACTGTGCCGGCCGCTTTGCCGGGCCAGCGGCCGAGAACCCATCCGGCGATGGCGAGCAGCAGGAAGGCGGCGAGCAGGCCGATGAGGGCGTTGGTTCCGGCGATCTGCGCGAAGACCCAGACGAGCCAGATGACTGTGGCGAAGATGGGGACGGCGACGGCCTGCTTGAGGATTTCCATCCACGCACCGGGTTTGGGCAGGAGACGAGCCCAGGCAGGAAAGTAGGCGAGCGCGAGGTAGGGCAGAGCGAGGCCGAGCCCGAGGGCAGTGAAGACGGCGAAGCTCACGAGGGCGGAGTGGGCAAGCGCATAGCCGACGGCTGCTCCCATAAAGGGCGCCGTGCAGGGCGTGGCGACGACCATCGCCAGCACGCCGGTGAAAAAGCTGCCTGCGTAACCGTGCTGCTGGGCGAGCGAACCGCCAGCGCTGGTGAGCGACAGGCCAATCTCAAACTGCCCGGCGAGCGCGAGGCCGAGGAAGAAGAGGAGCATCGCCATCACGGCGAGGAAGATGGGCGACTGGAACTGAAAACCCCAGCCCAGCTGTCGGCCGGCAGCGCGCAGGCCGAGGAGCACGGCGACCACGGCCCAGAACGAGACGAGAATGCCGAGGGTGTAGACCCAGCCGTGAGCGCGGAGGCGGGCGCGCTCCTGCTGCGACGACTGCACCAGCGCCAACCCCTTGATGAAGAGCACGGGGAAGACGCAGGGCATGAGGTTGAGCAAGATGCCGCCGATCAGGGCGAGGCCGGCAGCACGCATCAGCCCACCCGGGGCAACGGCAGGCTGGGATGGGGCATTCGCCGCCGCAGCGCCCGGCGTGGCGTGGATTACGTAAGCCGATCCGTCAGCCAGCTCGACCACACCGTTCAGGACCTGCGGCGTGCCCTGGAGGTTTTCGTCTTTGGTCAGGGTGAGCTGGACGCCGTTGGCGGTTGCTCTCGCCGGCTGCGGAGCGGCGTTGGCGATGACCGTTTCATCGAGCGGGAAGAACTGCGCGGAGGTCTGTTTTGCTCCTGTGTCAAGATCAAGAACGAAACCAGTGGGCGTGGTTTGGAAATGCGCGGAGTCGGAGGTGGGCAGCGGTTTCGGCACGAGTGCCCGGAACTTCCTGATCAAATCTTCCGCTGCCTGGTTGCCCCAGGGCCCTTCCGGGACAGGCGCGACAAGACGTTTCAGTTGAAGGTCAGCTTTGCCTGGGATGCAGACCTCGCGGCAGACCAGCCAGCTGACGTGTGCTGCAATCACCGGTTCGCTGCCGACGTCCACCGGGTCCGACATCTTCGCCACCTGCATGGATAGCGGGAAGACCACTTCGTTCTCGTAGCCGAAATCCATGAGAGGCCCGAGCGGCAGGCGTTTCGGGGCGGGGAATTGCATCGGGCCGGCAGTGATGCCGGGAGGCAGCTTCCAGTCGATCTTCGGCGGTTCGCCGGAATCGCCGGCGTTGGTCCAGTAAACGTGCCAGCCGGATTCCAATTTGAAATCGAGACCAGCGTCAAACTGGTCTCCCCGGTATAGCTCTCGCTCCGGCACAAGCAGTCGCACCGTGACATGCTGCGACTGGCTGGTTGCCTGGGGATCGGACTGGCCGACCGCCGGGAGGCCGAGCATTGCCGGCAAGAAGACCGCCATCAGAATTCGCAATGTCCGATTCACATTGGGCATATGCCTGGGTTCATTGTAGGACGGACCCGGCGCCACCTTGTCATCTTCCCGTGACATATCCGCAGGCGTTTATAGGACAATGAGACAGACGCTACTGACTGAAAGGTTCTGCCTTGACCCCCTTGATTCCCAGCGCGGCGGAGACGTCCGCCCCCCCGGCGGTGCGCGAGATCAAAGTCGCCCACAGCCCAGATTCCGATGACGCCTTTATGTTCTACGGGCTGGCCACCAACAAGGTGCGAGTCAGCGGCTACAAGTTCACCCACGCGCTGTGCGACATCGAGACGCTCAACCAGCGGGCCATTCGGGAAGCCTTCTACGATGTGACCGCCATCTCGTTCCACGCCTATCCCTACATCCAGGAAAATTACGCGCTGATGGCCTGCGGCGGATCGGTGGGCGAGGGCTACGGGCCAATGATCGTCTCGACCAGGCAGTACGACCTCGACGAGATTCGAAAGATCCGCATCGCGGTTCCAGGCACGCTGACGACCGCTTATCTGGCCCTCAAGCTCTTCGCGCGCGAGATCGAGACGGCTGTGGTGCCGTTCGACCAGATCATCCCGCAGGTGCTGGCCGGGAATTTCCAGGCGGGACTGATCATCCACGAGGGTCAACTGACCTGGTCGCGCAGCGGCCTCTGCAAGGTTCTCGATTTGGGCGAGTGGTGGCGCGAGCAAACGCGGCTGCCTCTGCCGCTGGGCGGCAACGCCATCCGCCGCTCCCTCGGGGAGCCGGCGCTGCTGGCGGTTACGCGTGCTCTCCGCGACAGCATCCAGCACGGGCTCGATCATCGCGATGAAGCGCTGGCGTACGCCATGCAGTTTGCCCGCGATCTTGATTCGAGCCTCGCCGACAAGTTTGTCGGCATGTATGTGAACGAGCGCACGCTCAATTACGGGGAAGACGGCCGCGACGCCATCCGCAAATTGCTGGAGATGGGATACGAGCGCGGCATCATCCCGCACCCGGTTCACGTGGAATTTGTAGGGTAACCCCTGCGCAGGCGCGCACGGAGCGCCCTGCGTCGCCTATTCCGGCCGCACAGGCTTTTCTGGCGCCGCGGGCGCGGGGGGAATCGGAACCCGCTTGAGCGGAGGTCCCTGCGGAATGAGACGCCATTTGAGCGGAGGGCCGGGCGGAATCAGCTTCCCCATCCGTGCTGCGGCAGGGGCCGGTTCTGCCGGCGGCGCAGCCTCTTCGGCTGCCGGTGCCGCGGACGCGGCCGGCGATGCCGGTGCTTCTGGAGTGCCGGCGGCAGTTTCCGTCGCGGCTGCCGGTGGAACCGCAGGTGTCTCCGCGGCAGCGGGTGCATTCGCGACGGATGGGGCAGCGGGCGTGTTCTCGGCAGCCGCAGGGGCATTTCCGGTGACCGGCGCCGAGGCAAAAGTTTCAGGCGGATTTGCGGCCGGTGGAGCGGCTTCCGGCACCGGCGCGCTCACCGCCACTTCCGGCGTCTCCGCTCCAGGTTCCGCAATCGGCGCAGGATAGCGATCGACGTCGGCCGCCGTGACGCGGCCGCGTGGGTCCAGCGAGACTTCCCAAACCGAGTAGAGGCCATCCCGATCGTGTTCCGTGAAGCGCACCAACTCCACGCGGCCCCGGACGGACACCTCGGCGGTGGGATGGGGCGCCTCGTAAGCCTCAGGAGGCGTGTTCTGGCCGATCACCAGCTCTGAATCGCCGCCCGCCAGCGCGGCATAGGTCATCGCCAGCGCGATCCAGTCGCTTTGCGGGTCGGTCGACTGCTCAGCGGTTTGCGCGGGCAGGGCGCGATTGAAGACAGCCATCGTCCGTGGCGCGGCGGGCGCCCATTCGTAGGGCGTGGCATTGTGATAAAGCACCGGAACGACCTGCACCCGGCTCGCTCCCCGGGGAACCAGCGCTGTGAACAGCGATTGCGCTCCCTTGCGCGCGACGCCACGGTAATGCAGAACGACGTCGTCCGGCAACTCCGGGCAAACGACCTGGTCGTACGTCCACGTGCCGGCGCTCAGGTCGTAGCCCCAAAAGAGAGCTTCTGTAGCGATCTCTGCGTGCTTTTGCTGAATGAGCGCGGCATCGCCGGCGCTCATCTGGTCGGCCGTGCGATGGGCCAGGGAGAGATGCACGCTTGTTTGGGTTTGAGCGCCCGCCGTTAGGCAGGCGAGCAGAATTCCGGTCCCAGCGGCCGCGGCTCTGCCCAAAATGCCCTTCAGGAATCGCATGTGATTCCCACTTTACCAGCAAAAAGGGCAGCCGCGTGGGCTGCCCCTGTTGGCTTCACAGCCGCGGCTATCGCTGGGAGGAGTGGTGCACCGGATGATGCGTGACCGGCTTGTGTTCGGGAGCCGGCGGTTCGCCGTCCTTCATCACGATCATCGGCGGGTTCTGCGTGTAGGAATCGAAGGTGGCAATATAGGTGACCTTCGCTCCCGGGGTGGGGGGTGTCTTGAGCGGCTCCTTCATGTTAATGGTGAAATCCGCCTTGTTGGACTGCTGCGCGTCCTGGGTGACGGCAAGCTGGACAGAATCGGGCGTCGCCGAAACCACGACGCCTGGAACCTGAGCCGTGACGCCGCTCATGATGCTCCAGATGAGCTGCTGATCCGCAGGGTCTCCATTGGCGAGGATGAACTCCTCATCCGAGAGGCCAAGGCCCTTCTTCAGAGCATCGGTGCACTCCTGAGGCGCACTCGGAGCAGTTGCCGGAGCAGCGGGCGTTGCGGAGGCAGCCGGAGTGGCAGGGGCAGCCGCTGGAGCAGCACCGGCAGCCGGAGTCGACGGCGGTGCCGGCGTGACATTCGCGCAACCCGCTGTGCTCACAATTGCGTTGTGCGCCAGTTCCGCAGGAGACGGCGGCGGAGGGGCAGGGGTTGGATTATAGGATGCCGGCGGGAATACGTTCGCCGGCGAGGATGCCAGTTGCTGGATGTCGGAGAAGCCCGGCGGGGGGTTGCCGTTCATGCAGGAGGCATCGTTTTGGGCGCAGTGAAATTTCTTGTACCAGTAAATCGCGGCCGTTTGAATCTGCGACTGGTAGGGAGGCTTGGTAAACTGTGCGGCCCGGGTGAGGAACCACACCGCGTTTTTCAGATCCTTGGGATCTTCCTGGAGGTATGCCTGGCCGAGGTAGTAGGTATCGAGCAGGCCGGGAACCTGGGTGGTCGCCGCAGGATTCTTGTACGACTGTAATTCCTTGGTATACGCGTCGATCTCGCCTTTGTAATCCTTCTTGGCCTGATCGTCGGCGCCGATGGCGCTGTAGAAGATCGGCGTGGCCGCATCTTTTACCTGATCGTAATCCGCCTGCGTCATGCAGGCGTCTTTGGGGGCGTTCAGGCCCTTTTGAGCGTCAGCCGCGGCCTGGTCCAGAGCCGCCTGGTTCCCATTGGACTGGGTGTGCTCCAGATAGACAACGTACGTAAGGGCGCGCAGGTTCGCGGGGTCGGCCTGCAGCAGCCGTTTGGCGGCATCCAGCGTTTTGCTGACGTCATTGGTCTGCTGATAAGCGACCATCAGCTGGCCCAACAAATCGCCCTTGGCTGCGCTGTTCGGATACTGCTGGAGAAACTGTTCGATGGCCTGGGCCTTTCCCGCCGGACTCGACTGACTGACTGCATTGGTGTAGGCGTTGTACTCCGCGGGATCTTTAATGGTTGGGGTGCAGTTGGCGGGTTGGCTGGACGCCGACTGGCCGGAAAACGAGGACTGTGCGATCGCCGGCGTGCAAAGGGCCATGCCTGAGCACACGCTCAGCAGCACGACCGAGGCGGAAACGAGCTTCTTCATTCAACGCTCCTGGGAGAATCCCTGTGATGCAAAACCAAAGCTTCGACGCTGCTGGGGCCGCCATTTTTAGCGGTCTGAAACGCACCGCGCCATGTCACCATTGTCCGAAGAGTCTCCTTCGGAGGCCCTGCCCGCCATTGATGCTGGATTATAAAAACGTTCACGGATGCTGACAAGTTTGTGGCCGGAAAGATGCCCCGTGCACGATTCACTGGGATGCCGATGGCGGCGGCCCGCGTTGACCCATCTCCGGTCAAGAGCCAGCTTACACGAGCGTATGGTTCGCGTCGCAACGAAATCGGCTGCGAAATCGGGCCGCCATGCGCGTTCAGCGCTATTTTGACGATTCGATCAGCCGGATGCGGGTGGTGAAAGCGCGGCCCAGCGGCTGCAGGAAGGTTCCATATTGCGGGGAATCGACGTTGTTGTTCACGATATAGGGGTCCGGCGTGTCGGTGCTGTTGATCACCGTTCCACGCAGCCCGAAGTATTTGCCCCGGAAGTGGAATCGCCATTCGAGCCCGGGAGAGAAATTGACATATCTGGGAAAGCGGCGCGACCCCGCCGGTCCCACGATCTGCTGGTTGGCGTTGATCGAGTCGTAAGGAAAACCTGAATGCATGTCGAGCGTGTAGACAAAGTCCCAGTTCTTGTGGACGGTGGGCAGAAAAGGCGCCCAGGCCGGGAGCCATCCCCAGCTCAGCAGCCGATTCGGCACATCCCAGAAGAGCGGACCACCCTGCTGCGGTCCGAGGATCGAAAGGGTGGGCACGTAATCCAGCGCCGCATTCGTTTTGGCGGACGAATGCGTGAAGGATGCGAACAGCGTGTACCACGTGCCGAACGATCGGCGGGCCTCAATCTCCTCTGAGTGGTAGTGATCCTGGCGGTTGTTCGTGAGTACCCATGTGCCGTAGAGAGCGCTGGAATCGTTCGGGCCGGCATACACGAATTCATCGGAGAGCCGCTTCTGCAGGAAATCGGCCTTCACGTAAATCCTGTCGGGAAACTTCTGCTCGGCGCCCACGCTCCAGTTCCACGCGTGCGCTTCGCGCAACGAGCTGTCGTCCGCGATGAACTGGGTTTCCTCAGGCGGGCTCGTGGGGGTGATTCCGTCGGCGGCGTAGTCCGTGTCGTAACGGATCCCCGCCAGCGCCCGCGTCAGGTATTCCAGTTCCGTGTGTTCGTAGTATTCGCCGATCCCGGCGCTCAGCTTGGTGCTGTTCTCCCTTCCCGGCGGCGAGTAGTTCACCGCAATGCGCGGTGCCAGCAAAGGACGGCGGATGATTTCATCCCAGTCAAAGCGTAATCCGGGCTCAATCAGCAGTCCATGCGGCGCCGACCAGCGGTCCTCGATATACGAACCGACCTCAACATTGTGGCGGCTGAACGGAGCGAATGCCGGAAAGACGCTCTCGCGTTCGAGCGTTCGGTCTTCGCGCAGATAATAGATCGGCGCGAGCGACAAATTCTCGGTGAATCCCAAATGATCCAGGTCCACTCCGAATCGGATCTGGTGACTGCCCGCCCGGCGGCGCGGCGGCAAGTACACGTTCTCGTAGCCCTCCAGGCGCTGCGAGCGCGTGGTCGTGTTTGCGAAGAAGCTGCCCGAAGGCAGTTCCGGCGTCAGATCGTACGGAATCGTTCCATGCGGCTCATATCCTTCGCGATAACGCATGACGCCGAAGCCGGTGTCGAGGACCACGCCGTTCCTGAAGCTTTGCTGATCGCGCGCATAAGGCAGCCACGCCGCGGCATCGTGGTTGGTTGAGCTCTGCTGCGGCGTCAAAGCGGAGATACCTTCGTAGGGTGAGTGATAGTCGTTGAACAGAAGCGCTGTGGTCAGGCTGTTTGCATGGCCGATGTTCACCTGATACTTCATCAAATTGCCCTCGCGGGCGAGGTGATCGGTGTCGGCGTTGGGAGGCAGTTCCGGCACGAAGATATCGCTGTACTGCATTTCGATAGCGTCAAAAAACCACGCCCGGTTGCGCACGAGCGGGCCGGACACCGTCAGCCGCGGCTCCATCGTGTCGAAACGAATCCCATTCTGATTCCGGAAAGACGGGATGAAATTGGTGGCGTCATAGCGGAATTTGTTGTCGCCCATGCCGGTGCTGAATGCGATGACGCCGCCGGTCGCGCGCCCGTATTCGACCGGGTACCTTGTCGATTCGACATCGAGCGAACGCACTGCATCCGCGCTCACGCGCATATCGAGCGTCCCGTAGACGGGCGAGCGCATGTCGAAGCCGTCCAGCGTGTCCAGCGTCATGTAGGTTTCGCCGCCGGCGACGTGTACCTGGCCGGTCGCATCCTGCACGACTCCCGGCGTAAACGGCAGCAAATTGCGGATGTCGTTGTTGGTCGGATAAGGCACATTCACAATCTCCGGCACATTCATGGTGCTGCGGTCGGAGACCTGCTCGGGATCGATACCGGGCGCGGAGGCAGTGACGCTCACCTGTTGCTGCACCAGTTGCTCATGCGTGAGCACGACGCGCAGGTTTTTTTCTGAAGGATCGATGTCTTTCTGGCGATTTTCGTAAAAACCGGGCTTGGCGACCTGGATGGCGTAGGAGCCGCTTACCGGCGCGCTCCAAAAACACCGGCCCGTATAGTCCGTGACCAAATGCAGGGAGGACTGGCCCGGCCGTTCAACCGTGACCTGCACCTGCGCCACCGCCAGGCCGTTCTCGTCGACCACTGTGAGCGCAATGGTGCCGGGGGCCGGTGTGGGCGTTGAGGCTGGCGGACGCGCGTGCGTCGCCTGGCCCAGGCTCGCGCACGCGACACAGAGGACGAGAAGCACGGCAATCACGCGGAATCCACGCTTTCCAGCAGGCATCAGCTTCAACCCGGGACAGAAACTTGCCGGGGCCGACCCGAAGAGAGGATGCATCAATAGAGTGCGAACAGAGAATTATGCCGCACGCTGTCGATTCGCAGAGCCGGCTTCCTCACTTTCAGAACGGTGGCGCCGGTCGACCGCGGCCGCCAGAGATTCCTCCGCAATCAGGGTACCCGCACATGCGACAAAGGGCACCAACTCGCCGAAAACACGAGTCTCCACCAAAATGCCCCAAATGGCCATCAGCGCGTACCAAACAGGAATGATCCACATCCAGATCCGCAACTGCGCGTCGTTCAACTTGTGGCGATAGAGCACAGGAACAGCAGAAAGTATCCACAGGCGGCAAAAGCTGCGGATAGTAGCGCAGGCGGCGCAGGCAGTACCAGTTGAAGGCGAGGCGCGGGTAGTATTCCGAAGGGTTGTGGCGGAAGAGGCGGAAGACGAAGATGTGCCAGACCACCCAGTACGCCAGCATCAGCGCCGCGGGCATCGCAATCCGAGGGCGCAGCGCGTGCCTCCATTGAAAGATCCGCGCACCGGGTGCGGGACGCATGGCCAGCAGCGCACCGTGGCCGGCCGGCGGACTCTGGCGCAATTCTCCTCGCTCCGCTCGCGGCAGCCGGCTCGGCCGAACGCAGGCGCTCAGTATGAACAAGGGTATGAGCAGCAACGTCGTTTCCCGATTGAGCGTCGCCACGGCAAAGAGCGCCACGAGCCATAAAACGGACTTGCGGAAATAGATCAGATACAGTCCCAGCGCGAAGAACATCAGGCTGGGCATGTCGTAGATGAAGCGGTAATTCTGAACCACGTGCAGGATGTAAGTGACGGTGCAGAGCACTAGAAAGAGCGGATAGACCAGCCATTCGAGCAAATGCCGCCGCGTCGCCGCCCGATAGATGCGCACAGCAACCCAACCGGCGAGAAGAACGCATGGCAGGTCCAGGTAGAACTCGACAATCCCGCCCGGACCGATTCCGTGGGGGAAAAAGTACTTGTTCTTCGACCAGTCAGAGGCCAGGCAGGTCATGCATGCGCTGCTCTGCGCCCAGCGAAACAGAGGAGCGAGCAGGAGCCGCGTCTGAAACGGCAGACGCTCTTGACCGTGACCGAAGCGGTCGAGGTGGATGTAGGGATGGCTCAGAAACAGGTAGCAGCCGACAAACTGCACCGTCATCAGCAGATAAAGTGCGAGGAGGGCGCATCGGGAGAGGACATTCCTCCATTCTGTCCGCGCCAGAACTGCCCGTAACTCTCTCGCCAACATTCCTCTTTTAGATGCGGGCCCGATTTCGGTTGTCCACTGGGTGATGGCTGCCATTTTCGGCTCTTTTCGCGCGGGAACCCCGTATCGACGAGGGTACTTCCGGCGCAATATTTTTGCTTGCCATCCGCCAGGCACAGGACTACTGTGGAAAACAATACCCTTGCGCTCTGGCGTGATGACCGCTGCAAGGGCCGGCAAATGACGCTGAAATGCATCAGGAACCCAATAGTTGGGTTTCTGTCCCCTTATCCACAAGATGTTGGGGTGCATCTGTTGACCCGGCTCGAAAGCGGACGCTACAGTTTCCATGATGCTTCTGGACTCTCATCACCGTCCGTCCCTGTCCACGCGGGGGCGCAGGAGTGCTTCCCCATGCTGAAGCTGAAACGAGTTCACCTCCTTGGGTTTAAGTCCTTTGCCGACCGGACGGAGGTCACCGTCCCCGGCGAGGGTATCGCCATCATCGTTGGACCCAATGGCTGCGGAAAATCGAACATTCTCGACGCGGTGAGCTGGGTGCTGGGAGAGCAGAGCGCCAAGAGCCTGCGCGGCGGCAAGATGGAAGACGTGATCTTCGCCGGGACCCGCGACCGCAAGCCCCTGGGGATGGCCGAGGTCTCGCTGACGCTGGTCGACCCTGGCGCCTACGAGGGCGGCCCGCTGCTCGCCGAGCCGGAGATCATCGTCGACGAGAACAACCCTGACTGGGACGAGGAGAAGCTGCGTGCCGAACGCGCGGCCGAGGTCGAGGAAATCATCGCGGACTCGCAGCCGGGGCAGGTGCTGGAAGGGGAACCAGGAGAGGCCGTCGAAATTCCAGCCGCTGAGGGGGCAACAATTCCCGCCGTCGTGCTAAAGATTCGCCGCCGCAAATTCAATCGGACGCCACAGAAGGGCGAGATGGTCGTCACGCGGCGCCTCTTCCGCACCGGCGACAGCGAATATCTTCTGAACGGCAAGCTGTGCCGGCTGCGCGACATCCAGGACATTTTTATGGGCACCGGTCTCGGGCCCGAGTCCTACGCGATCATTAGCCAGGAGCGCGTGGGGCAGCTGTTGAGCTCGCGTCCGCACGATCGGCGCGCAATTATCGAGGAAGCTGCGGGAATCACGCGTTTTAAGACGAAAAAGCGACTGGCGGAACTGCGCCTCGAGCAGGCGAAGCAGAATTTGGCTCGTGTCAACGACATCTTCGAAGAAGTCACGCGGCAGATGGCATCCCTCAAGCGTCAGGCGGCCAAAGCGGAACGCTATGCGCGGCTGCGCGACGAGATGCGCGACAAGCTGAAGGTGGTTCTGGCCAGCCGGATTGCGCAGATGGACGCCCGGCATGCCGAGCTGGAAGGCGAGATTGCCGGGCTCACAGAGCAGATTGATGGAGGAGCGGAGCGAGTGGCCGCGCTCGATGCCGAGCACGCCGCTCTGGTCACGCGCGGATACCTGCTGGAAGATACGGCCAAGGATGCGGAGACCCGTGCCAATCAGCGCTCGGTGGAAATCGAGCGAGCCGATGCGCGTCACCGCTCGAACGAAGAGCGCATTGCCGAACTGGAAGCGCGTAAATCCGCCGCGCGAGCTGAACTGGAAGGTGCCGCAACGCACCTCGAAAGCATGAACGCGGAGCGCGCGACGCAGCGCGCTTTTCTCGAAAATGCGGAAGCGGAAGCCGCGGAGTTCCGCGAGCGCACGCGCCAGAAGCAGGAGGCCATGCGACAGGCCGTGGCCGCGGTCAGCAGCGCCGAGCAGCAATCGGAAGGCGCGCGCCGCCGGGCCGCGCAGCTTCTGTCGCAAGTCGGGCAGGTGCGCAATCAGATCACGCAGGGCGAAGAATCGCTGGCATCTCTGGAGCGGGAATCCGATCGCTTGTCGCTCGAAATGGATGCGGCACGCCGCGATCTTGAAGCTTTGGGCGTTGAGCGCGGCCAGGTTTCGCTCACATTTGAGTCGGTCACGGAAAGACTCCACCGCGTCGAAGGAGAGATCGCGTCGCTGCGCGCCGAAATCGAAGCGCGCCGCGCCGACGAGGGCGACGCGCGCCGTCATGCCGATCAGCTGCGCGCCGAGCACGCAACCCTGAGCGGACGCCGCAACTCGCTTGAGTCCCTGATTCGCGAGCATAGCTACTCAACCGACACGGTGCGAAAGCTCTTTCAGGCCAATTCTCTCGGCGGAGGGCTTGCCCCGGTCGGCACGCTGGCGGATTTTCTTGAAGTAACGGGACAATACGAGAACGTCGTGGACGAATTCCTGCGCGATGAGCTGAATTACATCGTCGTCAAGAGCTGGGATTCCGCGCACGAAGGCGTTCGCCTGCTGAAAACCGGCGTCGACGGGCGCGCCACCTTTCTCGTGCACCCCGAAGACGCGCAGGCGAAGTTTTCGTTTGCGGGGGACGACACGCCCGTCGACCATCACACGCCGCAACCCATCCTTCCGCTGCGCAACTGCATTCGCGTGCTCGACGGCTTCGGCCGTTCGCTGGAAGTGATCCTGCCCAAGCTGCGCGACGGCTTCGTCGCTCCGGATTCGGAGACCGCCCGTTCGCTGGCGCTGGAGAATCCGAATGCGTTTTTCCTGTCGCCCTCCGGGGAGTGCTTCCACAACGTCACGGTGACCGGCGGAAAGCCTGGGACCGAAGGACCGCTGGCGCTCAAGCGGGAACTGCGCGACACGCAGCAGAAGCTTTCCTCCGTGGAGCGCGAACTGGGGCACGCGGAGTTGCGGGTGGCCTCGCTGGAAAAAACGCTCGCCGAACTGACGCAGACGCTGGACGTGAAATCGGAAGAACGCCGAGTCGCCGAGCGCGACAGCGCCAACCAGAGCGCGGCGTTGCGGCAAATGGAGTTGGAAGTCCAGCGGCTGGAGCGGCGTCTCCAGGACTGGACGCTGGAAAGTGAACGGAATCGCGACGCTCGCAACGGCAAGGCCGCCTTCCTCGATCAGCGGCGCGAAGAAGCTGTTCGCCTGGAAGGGGAACATCAGGCAGCCGAAGGTGCCATCGACGAGATCCAGCGCACGGTGGCCGATCTGCGCGCCGCGCGCGATCTGGCTCAACAGGAATCCGCTCAGCTTTCCGCGCAGCTGGCCGGACTGGAAGAGCGCCGCCGCGGAGCGGAAGCCGCATTCGCGCGCATCGACCGCATGGTGCGCGATCTGGAGAACCGCGTCGCGCAAATCAACCAGCAGCTGGCTGCCGCCGGCGCGGAGCAGGAGCAACGCGGAGCAGAAAACGAATCGCTCGTTTCGGCGCGGCAGCAATTGTCGGAAGCCCGGGATACGGCGCAGCACGAAGCTGCGGAAGCGCATCGGCAAATCGCGGTGCTGCGATCGGAAATGAGCACGATGGAGCAGGACCTGAAGGCTCTGCGCGCGGAGATCGACGTCCGGCGCGAAGCCCGCAGTGCATCCGGAAGCCAGGCCGCCACGCTCGCCGCCGATTTGCGCCATGCCGAGGAAACCTGCATCGCCGATCTCAGCCTGGAGGCGTCCGCCCTTCGCAGCGACGAATCCCTGGCTTGCATCGAAGGCGAGGCTCTGGCCGCAGAAGATCAGGCCTGCCGCGAGATGAAGCAGAAGCTCGAAGCCATGGGGCCGGTGAACATGATGGCGCTGGAGGAGTACAACGAAACCGCGCAGCGGCATGAGTTCCTCGGGACCCAGCGCACAGATCTGCTCGAGTCCATCGACAACACCCAGGCGACGATCCGCGAGATCGACGAAGTCTCGCGTACCAAATTCGACGAAGCCTTTGCGCGCATCAATGAGAATTTCAGCTCTGCCTTCGGCAAGCTCTTCAGCGGTGGCCAGGCCTTCATGCGCCTCACTGACGAGGAGAACGTGGCCGACAGCGGCATCGATATCGTCGCGCAGCCGCCTGGCAAAAAACTGCAGAACGTTTTGCTGCTCTCCGGCGGCGAAAAAGCTCTGACAGCGCTGTCGCTGCTCATCGGCATCTTTATCTATCAGCCGAGTCCCTTCTGCGTGCTCGACGAGGTGGATGCGCCGCTCGACGAAACCAACGTGGGCCGGCTTGCCGATATGCTGCGCGGCATGGCCGAAGAAACGCAGTTCGTTCTGGTGACGCACTCCAAGCGCATGATGGTAGCCGCCGACATGATTTACGGCGTCACCATGCAGGAGCCTGGCGTCTCCAGGGTGGTCAGCGTCCGTCTCGGCGACCGCGAGCACCACCCCCATCGCGCCGAAGCTCGCCTGGCGACGGCATAGTTGGCAGACGCGCAACGCCGGCGTTACCGTTGACCCATGACGGAAACCATGCCTGTGCCATCCTCGGCGCTCACCTCCCAGCAAGTCGTCGAACTCACCAGGCAGCTCAACTACGGCACGTGGCGTTTCCAAAAGACTTGGGACCCGCTGCACATTGCCGACGCTGAAGGCTGCTGGTTCACGGATGGCAACGGCAAACGCTACCTGGACCTGTCGTCGCAGCTGATGTGCGTGAATCTGGGGCATAAGAACCCTGCCGTCATCGCATCCATTGCGGCCCAGGCGCAGCAACTGGCCTACGCGTCGCCCGCGTATGCCACCGACGCGCGTGCCGAGCTCAGCCAACTGCTGCTGGAAGTTCTGCCGCAGGGCCTGACGAAGTTCTTCTTCACTACGTCGGGAACCGAGGCTAACGAAGCGGCCTTCAAGATCGCCCGTATGTATACCGGCAAGACGAAGATCATTGCGCGCTACCGCTCCTATCACGGATCGACGATGGCTTCGATCGCTGCCACCGGCGACCCGCGGCGCTGGGCCATGGAGCCTGGCGGCAAAGGTCATGGCTTTGTTTTTGCGCCGGAAGTGAACTGCTACAAGTGCCCGATCCGGCACAGTTATCCCGGATGCGGCATCGCCTGCGCGGAATACCTCGAGCACTTGATCCGCAATGAGTCCGATGTGGCTGCCGTCATCGTCGAGCCGGTGGTTGGCACCAACGGCGTGCTGGTGCCGCCGCCGGAATACATGCCAATGCTGCGCGACATTTGTACGCGCAATAAGGTGCTGTTGATCACCGACGAAGTGATGAGCGGATGGGGCCGCACCGGTGCATGGTTTGCAGTCGACAACTGGGGCGTGAAGCCGGACATTCTCGTCACAGCGAAGGGCATTACGTCAGCCTATGTGCCTCTTGGCCTCTGCGCGACGACACAGGAGATTGCCAGCTACTTCGACGACCATTACTTCTCCCACGGCCACACCTATGAAGCGCATCCCATCACGCTGGCCCCGGCGGTGGCGACGATTCACGAGATGCAGCGGCTCGATCTGGTGAACCGCGCGCGGAAGATGGGCGACATTCTGGGGCCGAAGCTGCGCGCCCTCCAGGCGAAGCATCCGTCGATTGGCGAGGTCCGCGGGCTCGGGCTCTTTTGGGCTCTTGACCTGGTAAAGAATCGCGAGACGAAAGAGCCGTTCAACACCATGGCTCAGAAAGTTGACGGCACTCCTCTCGTAGTCGACAAGGTCGCTGCCGATCTGCTGAAGCGCGGCGTCGCGATTCAGGCATGGGTGAGTCATTTGATCGTCGCGCCGCCGCTGATTGTCAAAGAGTCAGAGCTGGACTTCGCGGTAGAAGCGCTCGATGCGTCGCTGGCCATCGCCGATGCGGCGATCGGGGGCTAATGGCGGGGTTCGGCGGCCTGCGATTCGCGCTCGCTGCAACGTCCCGCCGGTCGACGGAGCCGCTGCGTTGCTATGCGATACTGAGGAGGTCCAGCCCGAGCCGGGATGGCGGAACTGGCAGACGCAGCGGACTCAAAATCGGCTTACAGAAAATAAAATCCACTATAAACAGTTGAATATAAACGGCTTGCTTTGATGTCATGCACGGCGCAGGACCTGCGCAACCCTTGCACACTCTTACGATTCTTATAGAGAAGCAGGAGGTGCAGCCGCATGGCAGAGCATCACACCATCCTCGGTGGCAAAGTTCACGTCTACAAGCGTCCGAAGAGTTCCAGTTGGCAGTGCGCAACCTATCTCGCCGGAAAGAATCGCCGCACAACAACCAAAGAAGACAGCCTGTCGAAAGCGAAGGAGTTCGCGGAAGACTGGTATTTGCAGTTGCGCGGCAAACTCCGCGACGGCGAGTTGAAGACCGGCAAACTGTTCCGCGACGCTGCGAAGTTGTATCTGCGCGAGTTTGACATCATGACGCAGGGACAGCGCAGCGCGAAATACGCGAGCGGACAGCACGCGCGTGCCAACGGCTATCTGATCCCATTCTTCGGCAGCATGGTGCTACCTGAGATCACGGCGGGCAAGGTCAACGAATATCGCGTCCATCGACTTGAAGAGTGCAAGGCCTTGCGCGGCAAACCTCCAGCGCGTAGCACTATGCACCAGGAGATCGTGACGCTGCGGCAGATTTTCAAAACGGCTCTGCGGCACGGATGGGTCGATCATCTCCCGGATTTCTCAGCGCCATATCGCGCGTCCCCGAAGATTTCCCATAGAGCATGGTTCTCACCGGAAGAGTACAAGCAGCTTTATGAGGCAACGCGGAAACGTGTTCAGGACCCAAAGCAGCCCCGTTTTCGTTGGGAAGCGGAACAACTTCACGATTATGTTCTGTTTTCCGCTAACACCGGACTCCGCCCCGACGAGGCGAGGCGTCTTCAGTTCCGCGATGTGACAGTGATCGAAGACGAGGGGAGCGGCCAAACCATCCTTGAGATCGAAGTACGAGGAAAGCGCGGTGTTGGTTATTGCAAGAGCACCACAGGTGCCGTGCATCCGTTCGAGCGGCTGAAAGGGCGGCCACGTCCAGATGGAGGGCCGGGAAGATCAGGCAGCCGTACCGAGTCAATCGCCAACGGCGAATGGCACGCGCCCGGCCCCACCGATCTTCTATTCCCGAAATGGCCGCGCGAGTTGTTCAACGCAATCCTTGAAGAAGAAAAGCTACGTACCGACCGTGACGGAAGACCGCGAACCGCGTATAGCCTGCGCCACACCTACATCTGCCTCCGCCTGCTCGAAGGTGCCGACATCTATCAGATCGCCAAGAACTGCCGGACAAGCGTGGAGATGATTGAGAAATACTACGCGGCACATTTGAAGACGCAGCTCGATGCTTCCGCCATCAACATCATGAGGCCACGGTCGAAGAAAAAGACGGTCCCGAAGAAAGGCCCCGCACGAGTCGAGACCGTCCGTTTGGCCGAGGAAGCGTAGACCAGCGCCTGCTCGCTTTCTGAAACACAGTTATCCAGTGAGCCAGGATGGAACCATCCTGGCATGGTTTTTGGGCCGGAACCGGCCCCACTCCGGCCCGGCACCGGGCCAGGCATGGCGAATCGTTGCATGCGGCTTTATGGCAAAGCCGACCGAAACCGGTCAATGCTGTCCGCTGCGCTTCGATGGACGCAAGGCGATTGTCAATATCGTTCCAGAATGGAATGAAATGGACGGCATCCGATCCGCAGGGATTGGTCGAGCATTTAGCTATGGATTTCGCTTTAGGAAAGCTGCCCGTACTGCTGGTGATATTCGGAAGTTGCTTTGTTCCAGCTTGCTCAGCGCCTGGCGGAAATTGATCTTGCCTAATTTCGCTCCGCGCTCCAGAATCCCCAGCGTTCCGCGAACCTCCAGATGAAGATTCTCCGCCTCCTGCCGCCCATCGGTTTCATCGAGAAGTATGGTGCCAATTCCAAGCTCCAGCGCCAATTCAATGGCTTCACGTTCGCCGACATCCAGTTTCATCAACGCAGGGCTTGGCACGGATGCAACTGTGCGCACTTGCAGCCATGCCGGGAAATTGCTGATCCACTGCTGTACCTTGGCGGGGGTTTTGGGGTGTTTCAATTCCTGAAAGACGGCCTGCGGAATCAGGACCTCACCAAAAAGGGCGGGCAACAAGTCCACTTCGTCAATCAATACCAAGTAATTCAGTGGGGAGGTATCGGCAACAACGATCATGCCGTCCGCTCAAATGCCTCGGCATCCTTCTCCAGGTCCTCGACGCTGTAAGCCCGCTCCCAAACTCCATGCTCCTTGAGAAAGCCATCCAACTCATAGCGGGTTTCAAAGCCTAGAAGCATACGCGTCTGATATGCGGAAAGCGCGCCGGAGCGATACCCTTCGATGGCGAACGCCTCCAGGGCTTCGCGCGCCGGATCGGGGCGCTGAGCGAGATCATCGGGAAGCTGCACAGTGATCTGCATAGCTCTGAGCGTAGCACGGAACCAGGGCAAAAACCACTCGGGACCAATCCTCTTTGCGGGGAACGAGGCGGAGCAGAATGTTCGTGTCCACCAAGTAGGACGAGCCGGGCATCAGGCGTGCTCACCGTAGATCATTTCGCGTGAGAAGGTCTCTGTCCGCAGTTGAGGGACATTCGGCGCTTTGCTCGCAAGTGCATCCAGAAAGGCGCGAAATTCTTCCTGACTTGCGCGAGCGCGGCCTTTGCTCCTAGCAGCGATTGCTTCCTGGAGGAGCCGCTGTGCATACAACTCCAGCGCAATGCCGCGAGCCAATGCCCCCGCAGTAAGCTGTCTCTCCATCTCCGGGTTGAGTTCGACACGGATCGTCATCGCAACCTCCACGGTCCATATCTATTATCGAATGGCTAGGGGCAAAAGTCGATTCGATAGTGCCCGACAGCAGCACAGGTGCTGGGATTCCCGAGCGTCATATTGCATTATGTATATACGTGGTGTAATATTGCGTTCATGCCACTCCTTCACAGTTTTCTGAATCAAGAAGCCGTTGCCGACCCCGAGGAGATGACACTCTCCCGAAAATTCCTTGGGCTCACACAAGCGCAGTTAGCCGCGAAACTCTATACAACAACCACGTCCGTCAGCAGGTGGGAATCAGAGGCCACACCAATCTCGGCGATGACAATGGCGCATCTGCGCCAGTTAATGACGCAGGAATTACAAGAAAGGATTTCGCGACTGTTCAGAGAACTTCGACCGAAACTCACGATTTCCCGCTATACGGCTTTGGTCGGACATCCTGACGCTCGGGTGACGCGGGATCGGGATGGCAACCGGTACCTCGGATCAGTCTTCATTGATCCCGGATACCGCAAGCACGTTCTGTATTTTCGTTTGAATGACCAAGCATGGTACGGGTTAGGTAAGGATGAAAAGGCTACCAAAGTTGATGACGCGTTTCTCCGGGAACTCATCGACTCATAGTCTACCTTTTGTGGAAGATCAGACCAAGCCATCAGTTTGAGGAGCCATTGATGACGAACAAAGCCGATGAAGTTAACGAAGCCGCCACGGAAGCGCTCGGTAACGCAATGTACCGTTACAGCTTTGGCATCGTCGGCAGCGGGCGCGATGGCACCGAAGGAGTGAGTCTTGGTACCGGCGTCGGGTTGCTCTGGAAGTGCACTTACTTGGTCGTGACGGCAGCGCACACGATGGATATCACTCCGCACGAGAAGCTGTATTTCCTTCTTCCGGGTGAAAGCCTCCTGTTCGAGCATTCGACTATTCTTCCACGGCCGTTGCCAGTTCAGATACGAAAACGGCTGGTGCTTGAGAACCCGCAATCACTGCTCGCGGAGAATGGAGAAGACCTTGCAGCCTTCATTTTGGAGGAACAAGAGCAGGAGCTTGGCCAGCGGCATTTCTATCCATTAAGCGAGTCGAGCGTGTCCTTGGAACCTATTGAGAGTGCAGCGATTGATCGCAAAACGTCCGGCTAGCGGTTGCTGCGGGAGTAACCTGCGGCTTCCACTCGGGGAACCTCTTGAAAGCAAAAGGCAAGAGGCCAAAACCAGCATCCCGGCGCGCTCGCGCGCGTGTAGCCTCCGCTCCGCCGTCCGTAAAGGCTCTCCGCTTCGCTCCGACCGCTGGCGCGGCTCCCGTTGGTCGGCCTTGACTGACCGCTCCGCTGCGGCTGGTTGGCAGCAATGAGAAGAATGTCTTCTTCTCATGTTCCACATGACAACGGCCAGGGTTCCGACGTTCGGCGGCCTTGCAACCTCGCTCGCAACAGACGTTACGGGAGCCGAAATAGGTGGACTTCTGCGCCATCTTGCTCCATCACGATGTGTCCGTTTGGGGAAATCTTCAGGTCCGCTCCCGGCGCGTAATTGTGCCGAAAAAGCATCCGTGAAGTTTGCAAATCAAAAACGGCAAAACGACGGAATACGACTCCATAACAATCATCAAAGTCCCCCAAGAGACAACCATCAACGTGGTACAGGATGCGTCGGGGCTCCGCAGCCGACATTTCTGTGTTGCTGCTGTCAATGAATGGTGGCCTAATCTTCGCAATATCCGCCACAAGAACCACCTCGCCAGTCGGCGTTTCTGCGTAGAGATGTTTGCCGTCGAAGCTGGTGACAAGCAGCCTGTCCGGCTCAACGAGGCCAACAACGTAAACGCCAGAGGCTCCACCTAGTACAGGCATTGGGAAACTGCGCACCACTCCGTGGGAGCCGACAACCTCGCACTGTTTTTTCTCTTTCACGCACACGAGGAAACCATCATCCGCGACGGCGCGGACAGATTCCCCTCTCGCCGTCGTTATGTCCGCTATTGGCTTACTGGATGAGCCCTCGTAGAGGCGAAACTGGGATTCAGCCGGGCCTGAAACTACCATTGTCGTGCGTGACGGTGAAAGGCCGCCGCCAAAATAACATCCATGGGACAATCCGTTTCCAGAGAGCGCTATTGAATTTGCGACTTGCAGATTGCGTGACAAGAATTCGACACGATCTCCGGTACACACTGTGACGTATCCGATTGGCCCGGCTGCGAACTTCACTACGTCTGATCGACGGGTCGAGGCAACTTCGCGTCCTTGCAGGTCGATTTCGGTAATCCTGGTGTCAATTGGCTTGCCCCAATTGCTTTTTTCGCACGTATCCGCCACAGGGGCACTGACCACGAGATGTTCGTCGTCCAAAAACTCGACCCGTCCCATGTAAGAGGCGCAGGGAGCCTTGACGAGGCCATATTGCGCTAAATCCAACTTCCATTCTTTGGCGGTCTGGGCAGGGATCGGCAACGCAATCAAAAGCAGGACGGCTCCGCTTGCAAGTCCGAATTTCATTAACCATCATCATAAAGCCTGTCGAATCGGCGGCGTATTATCGGCTATCGAACTTCGTCCAATGACGGTCCAGATCACACAGACCTGAAATGGCCGCCCGCTCCGGCGTGGGATCAATAGGATGGCTGCACGTTTTCCAGAAGCACCGGCAAAGGAGATTTCAGCGCGGCCTTAATGCATTCCAGAGTTTGCGCATATGCTTCTGGAACGTAGAGGAGGGCACCGCCCAGAGGTAAGTTCCGACCGCTCCGACCAGCAGTACAAGCGGGATTTGCCACCAGCGCATAACATCCAGAGTTTAATCCAACGAACAGAGGCATGAGGTTGTCGAGAGCGCAAATTGGCGGAATTGAGTGCATCCCGAAGTGGCGATGAGTGATGTCAAGGGCAGCCCACAGCTGACCAGCGATGAGGCAAAATTCCAGGAATCGGGTTACTCTGGTAGCAACCTGCGGTTGCTGAAGGGGTAACCCGATGACTCCCCTCCCTTTAGCAAGAAATCGGCCCTGCACGGCCCGTTGCCCTGCACGTTGCGGCGCGCTGGCGGCGTGCGGGCCGAATCCCGGTTTCAACCCCAAACACAATCGAATCGGCGGTGAGCGATGAAGGCCCCGCTGCGCACGAAGTCCATCGGCACGAAGGTGAGCGAGGAGGAGTTCGCGGCGATGGAGGCCTGCGCTCGTCAGGCTGACATGACGCTGTCGGAATGGGTGCGGGCGGTGCTGCTGGCCGCGCCAGGAGTGGAGCGGCCAGACGACGAGGCGGCGCTCGCCGGGCGGGTGACGCTGGCCGAGGTGTTGGCCTTGCGGACGCTGTTCCTCAATCTCCAGTTCCGGACGAGTAACGGCGGGCAGGCGCAGGGGCCGATGACGGAAGCCGAGATGCGGGGGCTGATCGAGCGTGCCGACGCGGTGAAGGGAGAGCGGGCGCGGGAGCGGATCGAAGCGGCGCGGAGTCAGGCCAGGAAGCAGACCGGTGTCCCGGCTGAAAAGCCGGAGGCCGGAGAGACACAGGCGGAGGAGGGTTAAGTATGGCGGAGTGGGGCCGGAAGCAGTATGCAAAGCCATGGCCGAGCCGGGCGCATGTGTGGACGTGGGGAGCTTTTTTCCTTAGCTGCCTGTTCTTCGTGTTCATGACGTGGCGGGACGGGCGGGTGAACTGGACGGCAGCGGAGCGGCTGTACGGGGTACGGAGCTTGCGGCGATGATCCACGCCACGGCTCCGCCGCAGAGATCGGGAGTGCTGGGGTCGCTGAATATGGTCGCCGACGCGTTCAAGCTGCTGCCACCGGAGCGCGAAACGGAGCGGCGCTGGAGCGCGAATGCGTGGAGCCGGGAGCGGCGCGGTTGGCTGTTCCTTACGTCGAAGCCGACGATGCGCGAGCGGCTGCGTCCGCTGATGAGCCTGTGGCTTGACCTGTTGGTGCTGCGGCTGATGAACGAGGGTGGAAGCGGGGCGCGGAAGACATGGTTCGTGCTGGACGAGCTGGCGACGCTGCAACGGTTGCCGCAGTTGACGACGGCGATCACGGAAGGCCGGAAATCGAATAACCCGATGGTTCTGGGCTTCCAGGGCAAGGCGCAGGTAGAGGCGCTGTACGGGCACATCGCCGAGGCCATGCTGTCGCAGCCCGCGACGAAGTTCTTCTTCAAAACGAGCGAGCCTCATGCGTCGGAGTGGATCTCGAAATCCATCGGCGAAGTGGAGGTAGAACGGTTCCGGGATAGCCGGACGCGGGGCGTGTTCCCGCATCAGAGGGAGAACGAGCAGCGGGAGATTACGCGCGAGCCGCTGGTGATGGCTTCGGAGATCGGCGGGCTTGAGCCGCTGCATGGGTACTTGAAGCACGGCAACCTGGTTGTGCGGATGCGGATACCGTATCTCAAGCTAGAGGAGCCCGCGGAGAAGTTCATCGAGCGGAAGATGACGACGCCGGCGATGCCGACGACAGAGCCGGAGCCGGTTGTAGCGCCGGCACGAAAGCCGGTACGTTCCGTCCAAAAGAAGCAGGAGCAAGCACAGCAACCAGCGGCGGTGAACGAGCAGACGCCGTTCTTCGAGTGAATCGATGATTACACTGTCGAAACCGATCAGCTCCGGTCAGGCACAGGCGTATCACAAGGAAGAGTTCGCCAATGCGCGGGAGAACTATTACACAGAGGGCGAGCGTGTGCGCGGAGAGTGGCAGGGCCAGCTTGCCACTCGCTGGGGCTTGCAGGGTGAAGTACAGGAGCAGCAGTTCGCGCGGCTGGCCGAAGGCCAGCACCCGGAGACGGGCGAGCAGTTGGTTCGGCATCAGACGGCCCGGGAATATGTCAACGCCCAGGGCGACACGGTGCGCACGATGGAGCACCGGGCGGGATGGGATGCGACGTTCAGCGCGCCGAAGTCGATATCTCTGACTGCGCTGGTTGGCGGCGATGATCGCGTGCGAGATGCCCACAGGGAGAGCGTGCGCACCGCGCTTGACGAGATGGAGAAGTACGCGCAGGCGCGCATGGGCGGCAATGTCCCGGCGCAGACGACGGGCCAGTGGGCCGTCGCCAAATTCGAGCATGACAGTAGCAGGCCCGTCAATGGCTACGCCGCGCCGCAGTTGCACACGCACGCGGTCGTGTTCAACGTGACCGAAACTGCGGACGGCCAGACACGCGCGTTGCAGCCGCAGGAACTCTACAAGACGCAGCAGTATGCGACGGCGGTGTATCGTTCGGAGCTTGCGGCGCAGTTGCAACGGCTGGGCTACGAGATCGAGCGCGGCGCGCACGGGCAGCCGGAGATCAAGGGTTACACGCGCGAGTATTTGGAGGCATCGAGTCCGCGGCGGCAGCAAATCGAAGAGCATATGGAAAAGGCAGGAGTGCGCGGGGCTGGCGCCGCGCAAATCGCCGCGCATCAGACGCGCGACGCCAAGCAGCCGTTGTCGCATGAAGATGTGCGAGCGCAGCATCAGCGACTCGCAGCCGAACACGGCCAGCAGCCGCAGCACGTTGTCAAAGAGGCGGCGCAGCGGCCCGGTGTGGAGCTGAAGCCGGAGCAGGCGGGAGTTGCCGCGCATGAGGGCGTGAGCTATGCGCGCGAGCGCGGTATGGAGCGCGAGGCCGTAGCCGATGAAAGAACGCTGATGCGCGATGCCCTCAAGCACACTATGGGCGAGGCAAGGTTGCCGGAGGTTCGCGCCGAGTTCGAGCGGCGTGCAGAACGCCAAGAACTGA
>JBARMS010000105.1:0-30911 GCA_049802575.1 Acidobacteriaceae bacterium
CCATCCGCCGCCTGCGCGCGCCGCAGCGCATGCAGCACCTCGTTGCGTCGCGGGCTTCGCACCGGCGATCCGCCTTCGCCCGAAGCATCGGCCATCACCAGGTCAATACCGGGATGCAGCCGCTCGAATTCCTGGATGAATTCGCCGATTTCCAGATCGGGCAGCCATGAATCCAGCACCACCGTCTCGACCGGCTGCTCGTCCAGCTGCGCCAGCGTCTCCGCACCGCCCTCCGCCTCGCGCACCTGCCAGCGCAGGGCCGTCAGCGCATGCCGCACGCGCTCGCGGAACGACGCATCGGTGCTGGTCAGGATCGGGGTGCGCGCCGCCACGGAGGCCCGCTGCTGTACGAAAGTTCCCATAAAATCCCCTCTCCTTCCGATCCCCGGCGTCAGGCGCGCAGCCCGATACTGTACCCCGCGCCGCGGACGGTGCGAATGATCGGATCGGCCGCCGCGGCCGCTTCGGCGCCTCCGGCTTTCGCATCCCGGCACACCAGCGGATCGCGCAACTTGCGTCGCAGGTAATTCACGTAAACATCCACAATGTTTGTGTCCGCTTCCGGGCTCATATTCCATACCCGCTCCAGCAGCGTGGCCCGCGTGATGGCTTGCCCGCGATGCTGCAGCAGGTATTCGAGCAGCGCGAACTCTTTGTTGGTCAGCGTCACCGGCTCGCCCCTGCGCGTCACTGTCCTCTCGACGCGATTCATTTCCAGATCGCCGTGGCGCAGCAGCAGCCCCGGCGCGCGCCGCCGCTCGAGCGCCTTGCAGCGGGCGCGCAGTTCGGCAAAGGAGAACGGCTTCTGCATAAAATCGTCCGCCCCCATCTCCAGGCAGCGCAGACGTGTCTCCGGCTCCTGGCGGGCCGTGAGGATGAGAATCGGCACATCTTCGGTCAGGGACCGCAGGAACTCCAGAACTTCCGTCCCGTCGCGGCGCGGCAGGTTCAGGTCGAGTACCGCCATATCCGGCAGATCGCTCCTCGCCGCTTCCATGGCCATTTCACCGTCGGTGGCCACCATGACCTCGTGGCCGTCCTTCTCAAGGCCGCGCGCCAGAAACGCTCCCAGCGCCGGGTCGTCGTCCGCAATCAGCATCCGCATGGCGTTGTCTCCACACCCACCTTCTCGCGGTTGGGTCCGGAGAACCAGCAGATTGATGAGAAACGTCCAGGAGTGAATTTCAGAACGGGCGCGCTGTCAGAGGAGGTGCCGATTCGGGAAACAGCAATTCCAGCAAAAATTCCTTCGATTCGCTTTTTATTCGCTATAATGCGCCCATGGCGATTACCCGGCGGCAGAAGGAAGTGCTCGACTTTATTTCCAGCTTTGTCCAGCGCAACGGCTATTCTCCTTCCTTTGAGGAAATCGCCCGCGGCCTCGACCTGCGCTCACTGGCCACCGTGCATAAGCACATCACCAATTTGCAGAACAAAGGATTGCTGGCGCGCGCCCACAACCGCAGCCGCTCCATCGACGTGCTGCCGCCGCGCAGCAAAGGCCGTCCCGTCGAGCGCCTCACGCTGGCGGGACGCATCGCCGCCGGCTACCCCGTCGAAGCCGCGGAGACTCCCGAAAGCATCTCCCTCGGGGACATTGTCGGTAACCGCGAAGTCTTCGCCCTCCAGGTGCGAGGCGAATCCATGCGCGATGAGCACATCGTCGACGGCGATTACGTTCTGGTGGAGAAAACCAGCACCGCGCGTTCCGGCGAAATCGTCGTCGCACTGGTGCGCGGTTCTGAAACCACTCTCAAGCGCTATTACCCCGAAGGCTCCCTCGTCCGCCTCCAGCCGGCGAATACCGAGATGGAGCCCATCTTCGTTCCTGCCGCCCAGGTCGCGATCCAGGGACGCGTGCTCGGCATGTTGCGCAAGTATTAGCGCCGCCCCAGCCCAAATCTTTCATCCCGAGCGAGGCTGGCCACTCGAATCTTCCACCGCCAGCCCAATCGACTGCATCAGCTTCAGCGCGTTGCTCGTCTGCACGACGCCGGGCTTCAGTTTGTAATCGAATTGCAGTTTTCCGTCCTCGAGATGATCCTCGAAGTGGCAGTTCACCGCGATTCCGTTTTGCGCCTCGGGAATCTCGGTCAGCGCCAGATCGTGGGTCGTAATCAGCCCCACCGCTCCCTGCTCCACCAGCGCCCGCACCAGATACTCCGTCCCGGTTCGCCGGTCGTGCGAATTGGTCCCCGACAGCAGTTCATCCAGCAGGAACATCACGTGCATCGGCCCCTGGGTCAGATCCGAAATCAGCTTCAGCCGCTGGATCTCCGCATAGAAGCGCGATACGCCGCCCTGCAGCGAGTCCAGTATGCAGATGGAAGCGCCCACCGCCAGCGGCGAGAGCCGCAGCCGCTGCGCCTGCACCATGGCGCCGCACTGCGCCAGCACCGCGTTGATGCCCACCGCGCGCACGATTGTGCTTTTACCCGCCATATTCGGCCCGCTCACAATCACCAGCCGCCGCTCTGCATCGAGCCGCAGATCGTTCCGCACCGCCCGGCTCTCGGGCAGCAGCGGATGGGCAAATCCCTCGGCAGCGAACAGCGGTCCCTCGGCCACAAATTCAGGAAACACGGCCGCCGGATGCTCATAAGCCCAACCCGCCAGCGCCGCCAGCGCCTCCATTTCGCCCACAATCGCCAGCCAGCGCCGGATGGACGCCCCGAATCGCAGGAGCCAGGCCTCCGCGGCCAGCGCTACCTGCGGTTCAAAGATCAGCGGGCGATTGAAAATGCGAACCAGGAAATTCCGTCTCGATTCGATGTACTGCACGATGCGGTCGAGCCGGCGGATCGCCGCCGAGGGCGCTGTCCCATGGGTCTGCAAGCCTGCCTGCAGCTCGCGCAGCAGGGGCGCATGAAACTGTTCCTGCTCCAGAACCTCCAGCACGCTGGCCAGCAGCTTCAAATCAACCGTGGCTGTTTCGGCGGAATCGAGCAAGGTCTCGACATCGCGGCTCACGAATCGGGACGCAATCCAATTCACGGCAGTCAGGCCAACAACCCAGTGCCAGTTGGCGGCGCTTACCCAGTCGAGGCCGGCAGCCTGCGACTCGATACCGCTGATCGCCCAGTAAATCGCGCTGGCGATCCACAAGAGAGCCAGCACCAGCATCACTGGCCGCAGCCAAAGCGGCCCGATCTTCGGCTCCGTCTCCCCCCAGTTCGCCAGCTTCTCCGGATGCACGCCCGCGCGTGCGGAGTCGCTGGTGGCAAAGAGCCGCTCCCGAAATTTGACCCGCTCCCGCAGGTCCGTCACTGCCTCTTGCCGCGCCCGAACCACCTCCAGCGGCGCAGCTCGCAGCAGCCATGCAGCCAGCGTCTCCTCGCCGGCGCGCGTCCGCGCGCTGCACAGCATCTCGAACAGCGAGCCCTTGCCGAAAACGTCCAGGTCGCGCGCGTACGGATGGGCTGCATCCAGAAACCGGTCGCCTGATTCTCCCGTGCCTGCCCATCGGTCGTTCAGCCGCTCCAGCCCTCGCTCGTAGAAGGCGAGAACGCGATTGCGCCGGCGGATCGCCGTGAGTACATGCTCGTGCGCAGCGGCGAAGCCCACCAGCCCCGCCAAAGGAATCACAAGCCAAAACATCTTCGAGGGATGATGCAGCAGCGCAATCGCTCCGCCGAAGAGCACCGCCAGCAGCGCCACCTTGGTATAGCCGAGCAGCCTGTCCCGCTTCCGCTCTCCCTCCAGCGCAGCCCGGTTCTCGGTCAATGCACGCCGGTAGACCGCACTCGGGGTTCCGGTTTCGCGACTCGCCTCCGCTGTGGTCATCATCCGCTCCAGCCATGGTACGAGGTTCACCCGGCAAAAACCGGAGTCCGCCGCCGCAAAAGAAAAAAGCCCGGATTCCTCCGGGCTTCTTCCGCAACACTTCTCCAGCTTAGGCGCGCGACGTTGCCGGCGCGGCGACCACTTTGCTCACGCTCTTGGCGATCGTTTCCTTCGGCACGTACCCGACAATTTGATCGACCACTTTGCCGCCCTTGAACAGCAGCAGTGCCGGGATTCCGCGGATGTTGTACCGCATCGGTGTTGCCTGGTTGTGGTCCACATCCATCTTGGCCACCTTCAGCCGCCCGCCGTACTCAGCGGCCACTTCATCCACAATCGGCGCCAGCATCCGGCACGGCCCGCACCAGGTTGCCCAAAAATCCACCAGAACCGGCTGCTCCGACTGCAGCACCTCTCCTTCAAATGTCGCATCGGTTACTTCGATAATTCCCGCTGCCGCCATGAACCCTGTTCTCCTCCCGACTCCCAGTCTACCCGATTAGATAGATGCGCCCAAGGCGGTAAAGTCGCATGGCGGGTCCCGCAGCTCGCCGAGAGATCCCCCCAAAAAACTAAAGGCGCCCGGATTCTTTCCAGAATCACGGACGCCAGAGCAGCCCTCCCCCAGAACTGCCCACGGATGCGAACATAGGGCCTGGAGAAGCTCAGGGTCAACCAATCTTCGGTCACTTTTGGTAATGCCATCTATGAGTTACGCGTAATCCAGTTTCAGCGTTACGAAGGTGCTAGAACCGCAATCGTCTATACCGATAGAACCCCACTGGAGCTGCCGATAGCGGGGGGGGCCCTCAGCACTCGAACCGGAAGAGCGCGGGCTCGCTCTCCAGTTCGCAAGTCACAATTTCCACTCGCTCGATGCCTCGCACCGCCTCCAGCGCCGCGCGCCGCGCCGTCTCGGCGGCGGCGTCAGACTCTGTCAGCAGCAGAACCGCCGGCCCTGCTCCGCTGAGAGCGACTCCGGCGATCCCGGCCTTGCCGGCCAGTGGCAGCAGCCTCGGCAGGAGAGGACAAACCGCGGCGCGATAAGGCTGATGCACCCAGTCCCGCATCCCCTCGGTCAGCAGGTCGGCACGCCCCGCGGCGAACGCAGCTGTCAGCAGCGCGACCCGCTGCAGGTTCGCCACTACCTGCTGGCGCGCATAATTCTCCGGCAGCACGGCGCGTGACGCCGTGGTCGCCAGCGGCCGATCGGGCATCACCAGGACGGCCCGCCAGGCCGATGGAGGTGCGAACGACACCCCCCGGATCGCTTCACCTTCCGCCGCGCTCGCGACAAACCCTCCCATCCAGCACGCGGCGGCGTTATCCGGATGTCCCTCCAGGCGGCAGGCTTCCGCCAGGATGCGCTCCCGGTCCCAGCCCAAATCGCCATAATGCGAAGCAAGCGCCACTGCTGCCAGCCGCACGGCCGCGGAGGACCCGCAGCCCATCCCCAGAGGAATGTCGTTGCGCATCCTGATTTGCAGGGGAACCACCGGTCGCCCCTGCTGTTCGAGCATCTCCCGATAGGTCGCCAGCAGCAGATTGTCTCGAATTGTGGCATCTGTCTCTGCAACGCAGAGAGACGCATCCCGGCCCACTGCCTCAATCCGGAACACCACCGCCTCTTCGGCCTCAATGGCGAGGTACAGCTTCAGCGCCAGAGCCAGCGTGTCGAAGCCCGGCCCCAGATTCGCCGACGTCGCCGGCAACCGCAACTTGACCGTGCCGCGCGCTCCGCTCACTGCCCTGCTTGCTCCAGGGCCCGCAGCACGTCTTCGGCTGACGCGTCCAGTTCGATCGTATTGCGTTGCGTTGCGCTCAACTCCGCCGCGAACCCGGCGCTCTCAGCCTCCGTCAGCAGCTCGCCGCGGTGATAGCGAATCGTGTAATCCGGATCCTTCAGCGTGTGTCCCGTCAGCAGTAACACGACCGATTCGCTCTTCCCGATGCTTCCCTGTGCCACCAGTTTCTTCAGCCCGGCCAGCGTCACCGCCGAAGCCGGCTCGCAGCCGATCCCTTCAGCGCCGATCTCTGCCTTCGCCACGGCAATCTCCGCCTCAGAGACTTGCTCCACCCATCCGCCTGTGTCGCGAATCACGCGCACCGCTTTACGCCACGACGCTGGATTGCCGATGCGAATGGCGCTCGCTCGTGTATGCGCCTTCACCGGCTCCAGCCGCTCGCCTCCAAATTCCCGCATCGAGCAAACCAGCGGATTCGCTCCCTCCGCCTGCACCACGGAGATTTTTGGCACGCGGCTGGTCAGCCCCAGGTGCTTCATCTCCAGAAATCCTTTGCCCAGCGCCGAACTGTTCGCGAGGTTTCCTCCCGGCACGATCAGATGATCCGGAACCTCCCACTCCATCTGCTCGGCGATCTCCAGCGCAGGCGTCTTTTGCCCCTCGATGCGATACGGATTCACGGAATTGAGCAAATACACCGCCGCCCGCTGCACCACTTCCGCCAGCACGCGCACGCAGCCATCGAAATCGGTCCGCAGTTGCAGCGTCAGCGCGCCATAATCCATGGCCTGCGCCAGCTTGCCCCAGGCAATCTTTCCCTCCGGCAACAGTACCAGGCTGCGCATCCCCGCTCGCGCTGCGTAGGCCGCCATGGCGGCAGAGGTGTTCCCGGTCGAGGCGCACGCCACCCAGCGAAATCCCTGCTCCCGCGCCACGCTCAGCGCTGCGGTCATTCCCGTGTCTTTGAACGACCCCGTCGGGTTCATCCCCTGATGCTTGGCGCGCAACCGCTCCAGGCCCAGCCTCTGTGCAGCCTGCGGCATCTCGTAGAGCGGCGTATTGCCCTCGCCGAGCGTCACCATGCTGTCTGCCGCCTGCAAAATCGGCAGCATCTCCCGAAATCGCCACACCCCGCTGCGATCCGCCGCTTCGAGCGACGAGCGGCGTTCTCTCCAGAGCCACCGCAGCGCGCTCGGATTCGGCCGCGTATGCTTCGGTCCGTGCCATCCCGGATACACGACCTCAAACAATTCGCCGCATTCCGCGCAGCGAAAATTGCCCGCAAGTTCTCTCGGCGCCATCGTGCGCTCGCAGCCGATACACCGCAACTGGTGGGTTTCGTTCATATCGAGGGCGGATAACCTCAGCCTAACATCCGGTTCGCATGCATCCTGGATCGCCGATTTCCGTGCTATTTTCTCCCGAAAGTCGTATAGAATCGTCCGATGGCATCGCTCCTCACCCCGCGCGAAGCCGCACTTCGCCTGGGTATCTCCTATCCGGCCATCAAGCAGTGGATCTACCGCGGCAAGCTGCGCGCCGCCAGGACGCCCGGCGGCCACTACCGCATCCCGGAATCGGAACTGGACGCGCTCCTCTACAAAGCCAAACGGCCCGAAACGCCGCGCCGCCAGTCCATGCGCACCGTCAGCGGACGCAATCAGCTCGTCGGCCGCATCGTCGAAGTCAAAATCGAGGGGCTCATGGCGCAGATTCGCCTCTCCATCGGGGGCCAGATCATCACCTCCATCATCACCGCCGACGCCGCCCGCGAGCTGCGTCTCAAAAAGGGCGAGACCGTCGCCGCTCTGATCAAGTCCACCGAGGTCATGGTGCTGCGTGTCTGATCCGAAAACGCTCCCCCCATCTACACCAGCACCTGCACCGCTCTCTCAGGGAACAAACAAACCTGTCATCCTGAGCGAAGCATCCGCAAATCAGCGCGCGCGGCCGTCGCGCGCTGCATCCGCCCCGCTGCGAGTCGAAGGACCCGCATTTTCGTCCGCGTTGTGCGGAATGCTGTCTCTCCTGTTTTTTGTATTCGCGCTGCCCGCATTCGCACAGCAAACCCTCCACCTCGCCGCCGCCGCTGACCTGCAGCCGGTCCTGCCGCCGATCCTCGACACATTCCGGCAGCAAACGGGCGTCCGCGTCCTCGCCTCCTACGAGTCTTCCGCGACGCTGGCCACGCAGATCATCAACGGCGCTCCCTATGACCTCTTCATGGCCGCCGACCTGTCCTTCCCGCAGCGCGTGATCGACGCCGGCAAAGCCGAGCAGGAGCATCCCATCCCCTACGCCCGCGGCACGCTGGTGCTGTGGACGCGCAACGACTCCGGCGTCCCCGTGCTCTCGCTCGATGCCCTGCGCACCTCGGCGGTCCGCTCCATCGCCATCGCCAATCCCGAGCACGCGCCCTACGGACGCGCCGCGCAGGCCGCGCTGGAACATACCGGCATGCTCGCCGCCGTGCAGCCGCGCCTTCGCATCGCCGAAAACATCGCTCAGGCTGCGCAGTACGCCGACTCCGGCAACGCCCAGGTGGGATTCATTTCCCTTACCTCGGCTCTCACTCCGCGCCTCACCGCCGACGGCCACTTCATCCGCGTCCCGTCCCCGGACTACCCGCCCATCCTCCAGGGCGCCATCGTCATCCGCGGCAGTGCGAATGCCGCGGCGGCGCGCAGCTTTCTCGACTTCCTCCGCACGCCGGCCATCGCCCAGCGCCTCGCCGCCAGCGGGCTCGAACCGGCCCGTTGATGGACCTCCAGGCGCTCGCTCTCAGCCTTCGCCTCGCCGCCGTCACCTCGCTCATCCTGCTCGCTGCCGCCATCCCCCTCGCCTTCTGGATCGTCTCCACCCGTTCCCCTCTGCGCCCGTGGATAGAAGCCGCCACGACCCTCCCCATCCTGCTCCCGCCCACTGTTCTCGGGTTCTATCTCCTCGTTCTGCTTGGCCCGCGCACTGCTTTCGGGCGCAGCGCTGCCCACGTGCTTGGTCATCCGCTCACGTTTTCCTTCGCTGGACTCGTCGTCGGCTCGGTCATTTATAGCCTGCCCTTCGCGGTGCAGCCGCTCACTGCCGGATTCCATGCGGTTGACGCTGCTCTCATCGATCAGGCCCGCCTGCTCGGGGCCGGCCGCTTTCGCATCCTCCGCGAAATCCTTTTGCCGCTTTCCATGCGCTCCGTGGTCGCTGCGGCCGCGCTCTGCTTCACGCACACGGTTGGTGAATTCGGCGTCGTGCTCATGATTGGCGGCGATATTCCCGGCGCCACGCGCACCCTCTCCATCGCCATTTACGACCAGGTGCAGGACTTCAGCTACGCCCAGGCGAACCGCACTTCTCTGCTGTTGCTCGCCTTCGCCCTCGCCGCCCTGGTCCTGCTCTACACGCGCGGAGCCCGCGACAGGGCAAGCCATGCCTGACGTCAGCATCCGCCATCGCCTCGACCGCTTCACCCTCGATGTGGAGTTCTCGCTGGCGTGCCGCTGGAACGTGATCTTCGGGCCTTCAGGTGCAGGCAAGAGCACCCTCCTGCGCATGCTCGCAGGCCTCACGAATCCCGATTTTGGTCAAATCCACCTGGCCGGCCGAACGGTCTACGACTCCGCGCAATCCTGCGCGGTCCCGCCTGGCCGCCGTTCCGTCGGCTTCGTGACCCAACAGCCTGCGCTGTTCCCGCACCTCACCGTGCGCGAAAACGTCGCGTTCGGCATTCGTCATCTGGCCCGCGATGCGCGCGAGCAGTGCATCGCCGCCATGCTCCAGTTCTTCGGCGCGGAATCTCTCATCGACCGCGGCGTCGCGCAGCTCTCAGGCGGCGAACGCCAGCGCGTCGCACTGGCCCGCGCACTCGCTCCCAGTCCTCAACTCCTCCTGCTTGACGAGCCACTGGCCGCCCTCGACGACCCTTCCGCGCACGACATCCTCTCGCGGCTCCTGGCTCTGGATCTGCGCGTCGTCTACGTCTCCCACGACCTCACCGAAATCTGGCGTCTGCCCGCCGATGTGGTGCTGCTGGAAAACGGCCGCGTCCAGGCAACCGGACCGCTTCACCAGGTCCTCGCCGAGCACCGCGACCGGCTGCTCCAGCTACTCGGGAGCTGACATCGGCTGCGGCTTCGACCACTCGCTTTGCAGGAACAGGTAACGATCCCGATACGGATCGGGCCCAGCGTGCGCATTCACGTCCAGGTGCATCACCTGCCAGTTGTCGCTCTGGTTGTATTGCGGCCAATTCGGCGCATCGCCGCCGTTTGGATTTCCTGTCTTCGCGAAGTTCGTCCAGTACGTCTCTACCAGATCGCTCAGCTTATAGTCTTCGGGCTGCCAGTGCGCATCGGGACGCGAATCCAGCGTTCCGAACACATAATCAATCTCATCCGAATGGAACGCGCCCGATCCAGCGGGGTGGAACTTGTCCGCGGGCGACGGCCGCTCGAAATGGTACCGGTACACCGGCTGCCCGCCGGTTTTCACCTGCGCCTCCAGCCACGCCCATGTGCCATACGCGATGAACGTGTCGCCCGCGAAATCAATCGTCGAACGCACCGCCTCCGCATCCGTCGTGTCTGGATACAGCTTCAAGAACGCGTCCGTCTGGTCGGGAAAGCTCTTCTGCGCCGTCTCCTGAAAGCTGGCCACCGTCGCGGGCTTCGGATAATTCGCCACCATCGCGCTCGGCTCATCGCGATTCCATCCGCCGATCACAGGAATGTGCGCCTGCTTCCCCTCCGCGTAGATCTGCGGCACCGGCTCCGGCAGAAAATAACCGTCGACGTCCGGCCCATTGCCGGCTCGTCCCGGATTCGCCTGCCCCTTCATCTTCGCCAACAGGTCATCTGCGCTAATCGCTCGCAGCGCCTTCAGGTCCGAGGTCCCATACACCTTCTGCGCCCACGCAGCATCGGCTTTCTCGCGCTCCGCCAGCGGCCGGAAGGTCAGCCCTCGTCCTGAGAACGCCGCTCCGCTCTCTCCGATCGCGTGTTGAAAGAGCCCCTTCGCCAGCGGCGAAGCCATCTGCGCGCTCACGCTGAACGAGCCCGCCGACTCCCCAAATATCGTGATGTTGTTCGGATCGCCCCCGAAGTTTTTGATGTTCTTCTTCACCCACGCAATCGCAGCCGTCTGGTCCATTAGCCCGTAATTCCCGGCGGCGTGGTGCGGAGACTCCTCCGCTAAACCCTCACCGGCATAAAACCCGAAGATGCCCATCCGGTAATTCATCGACACTACCACCACGCCCTTCGACGCCAGGTGCTCGCCATCCTGCCGCGGCTCCGACGTCGTCCCCGCCACAAACCCACCGCCGTAAATCCACACCATCACTGGCAGCCTGGCGCTCTTATCCTTCGCCGGCGTCCAGATGTTCAGCGAGAGGCAGTCCTCGCTTTGTCCAGGATCGCGATAGCGCATGTCCTGAAACGGGTTCACCTGGATACAGCGATCCCCGAAATTGGTCGCGTCCTTCGCGCCGCTCCACTTCGCCGCCGGTTGCGGCGGCTTCCAGCGCAAATCGCCCACCGGCGGCGCAGCGAACGGGACGCCGAGGAAGTCCCGCACCTGGCCGTCGGCGGCCAGTTTCCCGTGCACCTTGCCCTTATCCGTCTTCACGGTCAGATTATCGGCTCGCGCCGCAAGCGCCAGCATCATGCAGCCCGCACACGCCGCAACCAAAACAGATTTCCCAGTAAGACGCATCCGTCGCCTCCACGCCATCCATCAGTTTCCAAACGGAAGACTCACCACCATATCAAAGCCCCGTCGCCGCGCGCTCCGGCGCCATCATCTCTGCGACTGTCTCCCGCTGCCGGATCAGCCGCGCCCGCTTTCCTTCCACCAGGACCTCTGCTGCGCGCGGCCGCGAATTGTAGTTCGACGCCAGGCTCATCCCGTACGCCCCCGCATCCAGCAGCGCCAGCAGATCGCCCGGCTTCACCGGCGGCAGCTCACGATCGCGCGCAAAAAAGTCTCCTGTCTCGCATACCGGTCCTACCACATCGGCCACCACTCTCCGCGATGACCTCGGCGCGGAGACCGGCACAATCTCGTGGTACGCCTGATACAGCGCCGGCCGGATCAAATCGTTCATCGCCGCATCGGTGATCACGAAGGTCTTGGTCCCGTTCTTCTTCACGTACAGCACGCGCGCCAGCAGCGCTCCCGCCTGCGCCACGATGAACCGCCCCGGCTCCAGCAGCAGCGTCAGCCCTCCCACCGAAGCCGCGGCGGAGATCAGCGCAGTCGCATACTCTTGCACCTTTTCTGCCGGGTCGAACGGTTTGTCGGCGTGGTACTCGATCCCCAGGCCGCCGCCCGCATCGATGGTCCGAATCGCATGCCCATCCCTGCGCAATGCTGCGATCAGCCGCGCCACGCGCTGCGCCGCCGCGCCAAACGGCTCTGCGGTGCGAATCTGCGAGCCGATATGCACGCTCACGCCATGCGGCTCCAGGTGCTTCTCTGCCTTCCGATAAAGCCCGCGCGCCCGGCGTATGTCGATCCCAAACTTGTGCTCGCGCATCCCGGTCGAGATGTAAGGATGTGTCTCGGCAAACACATCCGGATTCACGCGGAGCGCGATCCGCGGACGTTTGCGCATCCTGGCCGCACGTTCTGCCAGCAGTTCCAGCTCCCCTTCGCTCTCCACATTGAACTGCAGAATCCCCGCACGCAGGCCCAGGTCCATCTCTGGCGCCGTCTTGCCGATTCCTGAAAACACCACGCGCGACGCTGCCCCGCGATCGACCGTCAGCACCCGCTCCAATTCTCCGCCGGACACAATATCGAACCCTGCGCCCTGCCGCGCCACCAGGTCCAGAATTCCGAGAGAAGAGTTGGCTTTGACCGCATAACAAAGCAGGTGCGGGATCCCGCTGAAAGCCTCCGCGAACAGCTGCAACCGTTCGACGACGTGCTGTGCGGAATAAACGTAGAGCGGCGTTCCGTACTGGCGCGCCAGCTTTTCAAGGCTCACTCCGTCGCAGTGCAGCGGAGCTTTCGAATCAGGATGGAGAAAGGGACGGGTTGAAATCTCGGCACCCTCGCGTTTTCGTTCCTCCTGAGACTATCGGGGTTGGCGGTCAGCGTAAAGCGATGCTCCTCGCACGGCGAGTTCCCTCTCACACCCGCCCGCCTGCTTCAACGGCACGAGCTACGGATGCGCGTCCAGCTCGAAATTCAGGGTCGCATCCGTCCCCGCCGCCGCCATCACCATCAGCCGTCCTGCAAGGCCCTTCGCTTGCAGCGGCATCAGCGTGACAGATCCGTCGAATGCCGATACGGTCTGCACCGATTGCTGCGACAGCAGAGGGGCCGGAGGACAATTGCCATCAGCTGGGCACGGCTCCATCCACCCATAGAACGCCTCCGCGAAATTCACGGTCTCCCCAGTCACCGGGTCGCCGAACGCATCCACCACATGCACCACCACCGGCGCGAAACTCTGGGCCGCCGCCACATATTGCGTCGTTCCACTCCATCCGACCAGCGCCTCCGTCACCGGCTGCACCGGAATCACGTTCAGGCTCACACAATTCATGCTTCCCGCCAGGCATGCGGTCACCGACGATGCCACACTGTCCGTGAGCGGCCCTGCCGTGACCACGTCTGCTGCGATCCCGTCTGTGCCACTTACGCTCTGCCCGGCCGCCACGCTGACGCCCGATCCGGCTGCCGCCCAGCTCACATCTTGCCCAGCTACCGCGGCTCCCCCCGCATTCAGCACCAGCGTCTGCACCGGCCACTGCACAGTAGCTCCCATCGCAATATAGAGGTTCGGCGTCAGTGCAGCGATCGATGGAGGGGCCGTCCCCACAAATTGCGCGGTCACACTGCTGCCGTTGGTCAGCGCAGCGGTCACCTGCGCCAGGAGAGGAGAATTCGCCGTTACCACCAGCGTTGCTGCCCCGTCGCCCGCGGTGACCACGCTGCACGAGGTCTGGCCACAGCTCAGGCCTGCGGTTCCCGCCGTCACCTGGAACGTAACCACCACGCCCGGCGCAGGAGTCTGGCTGGTGACATTCATCGCGCGCACTGTCAGAGCCTCGGGAACGCCCATCGGCGCGCTGCTCGGCGGTCCCGTCACGATGGAAAGAGCATCGTTGCTTCCCGCGTCGTAACTGAAGCCCGTGTTGATCGCCGTTACCCCCAGCGTCACGCAGTCCTGAATTTGAATCGGCACCGTTCCCGTCGCCCCACCCGATGCCGGCGCCAGCGCCACAATCGTATTCGGCGTTACGCTTAACACCTGCGCCAGAATTCCGTTCACGGTGACATTCACCGAAGGCCGGAACCCCATCCCCTGGATCACAATTTGACCGCCGGTCACCGGCACGCGTGCCGGCGTGACGCTGTCTGCGTACAGAACCCGCCCTCGATACCCATAATCAGGGCGACCGTCGCCGCGCAGATCGGCCAGGCCAATCCGCACTTCGCTGTCCGCGCCGGTCAGCACCGGAAGCGTGGTCAATCCTGCCGCCGCGCCGTTGAATGGCTGCGCCGTTCCCGTCACCGGCGCCGTCCCAACCGCATCGGTCCCATTCCACGCGCCGATCACCAACTGCGCCTTGTTCTCCGTTGCGGCGCCCGTCTCGTCCAGCGCCTCCGCCTCAATCGTGAACTCCCGCCCGCCCCGTGCCCACCACTGGAACCACGCCGTGTGCCCGTATCCCGTAATCTGCCCCGTCCACTCCCCATTGACAGGAACGTTGGCGGGAGACGATTCGACCCCGTCCGGCCCGCTCTCGCCTGCGTCTGCCGAATCCCCGATGACCACCGTCTCCGTCACTACAGAGCCCGCACTGAGGCCCGGCAGCGTGATCACCGGCATCGTTCCTGACGGAGTCACCTGTCCGGTCGTGTACGGGCCTGTCGATGCCGTGCCGGTATACATCGGATTGATCGCCTCAAAGGTGAGCTGGTAGTCCGAAGTGGTCTTGCCTGGCGGCAGCGGAATTCCGCTCAGATCGAAGAATCCCTCCAGGGTTTCATTGCTGCCGCCGAAGCGATTCAGCGCATTCCCCTGCGTATCCGTTGTGCCTGTGATCGCGTTTCCGACATTTCCCAGGAAATAGACTCCGCTCACGGCGGTCACTGTGTAAGCTTCACTCGGTGCGCCGTTCACCAGCGGCTGCAGCACTACATTCACTCCCTGCATGCCTTGTCCGGTTGCAAACGCGATCGTCCCCTGCACCGAAATGGTCGCCAGGGCTGTGATCGTCTTGCCGGGCCAGATGCCGAGATTCGCCTCCGTCACGGGATACAGGCGGTTCAGCGCCGCAATGTCGTCGGTCCGCAGTTGCGTCTCGTTCGGCATGCATGTTCCACCGCCGCTGTTGCACAGATACTCAACCGGATGCATGATCGGCCAGCCGGCCAGGCTGGCGTTCGTCATCGGGCCGCCGGAAAACATTTCCTCATTGGCCTGTGACCAGTCCAGTCCAAGCACACGCCCAAAAGCGCGTACCAACTGGTACTGGATCGTGGCAAGCTGAGCCGTCGTCGTTGCGCACAGCCCGTTCACCAGAATCAGCGCATGCGCGATGGTGCCGCCGGTGGTGAGATTATCGACGCCCGTAATCACTCCGTCGTTCGCGCAGGCCTGCGGCGAACTAGCACCCGCGCCGTAGATCGCATTGATCGCCACCCCGGTCTCGTCGTAAACAACCGCGACCGGCTTGCTCGTATTCGTCGACGCGATATCCGGCGGCAGCTTGCTCTGGTGCGTGTTGAAGTAGGTATCAACGTTTTCCGCCAGGCTTCCCCGGACTGGATCGTGACCGCCGCCGTCGGCACGCCGCTCCACACGGCCGCCGCTGCGGCCACCATTGTGTTGGCCTTTTTGTTGGTCTCAATGGAACTGAGGGCGCTGGTGTCCGTGTAGTACGGCACCCGCCCGCCGCTCCAGACGACAGGCTGCCCTTCCATCGACGCCTGAAAGTAGCTCGATCCTGCCACCCAACGCGGCCCCCCGCCTTGTGCGCTGCGCTCGCAGAAGAGCAGCAAAGCCGCCAGCGCAACGATCAGCCCCGGCCCTCTCAACGCGCGGTTTTCCCACAAGATTGTTCCCTTTGACCGGCGCACCTCTCGTCCTCCGGAGGAAAGTCCGCGCGGCACTTGGGACCTCCTCCGGAATTCATTTCCCCATGCCTCGGCAGCCTCGAGCGAAAGAATCGCGTCCCCTTCGACGCGCATCAATCCGGTTCGATACATCCTGTGCGCAGCGTCCCGGATCGGAACCGCGCGGAGATTTGGCCGGATCGGCTCGCCTCATCCAGCCGCCACGCAAACCAATCCGCAAGTCGCGCCGCGTTCACAGGTACAATCGAAAAGTTCAGTCAAATGTCAGATACGATTCGCGATACCGTCATCCTTGGCTCCGGCTGCGCCGGCCTCACCGCCGCCATCTACACGGCGCGTGCCAACCTGAAGCCACTGGTCCTCGAGGGCCACGAGCCGGGGGGCCAGCTCTCCATTACCACCCTCGTCGAAAACTTTCCCGGCTGGCCCGACGGCATCCAGGGGCCCGAGCTCATCGAGAACATGCGCAAGCAGGCTTCGCGCTTCGGCGCGGAATTCCGCATCGGCCATCTCGCCACCGCGGACCTGACGAAACACCCCTTTGTCCTGAACCTCGGCAACGAGACCATCCACACCCGCACCCTCATCATTGCCAGCGGCGCATCGGCACGCTGGCTCGGCCTGCCCTCGGAACACGCCCTCATCGGACACGGCGTCAGCTCCTGCGCCACCTGCGATGGCTTCTTCTTTTCCGGCCAGGAAATTGCCGTCATCGGCGGTGGCGACTCGGCCATGGAAGAAGCGCTCTTCCTCACGCGCTTCGCAACCAAGGTCACCCTCATCCACCGCCGCGAGCATTTCCGCGCCTCGCGCATCATGCTCGACCGCGCCATCGCTCACCCGAAAATCGCCTTCCTCACCAACACCGTCGTGCAGGAAGTCCTGGGAGTCGAAGAGCAGTCCGTCCGCGGCGTCCGCCTGCTCGACTCCGTCACCGGCATGGAATCTGTGCTGCCCGTCACCGGCGTCTTCCTTGGCATCGGTCACATTCCCAATGCTTCGATGTTCGCCGGCCAGCTCGACCTCGATGAGGATGGTTACATCAGGACCCACAATTACGTCTTTACCCGGATCCCCGGTGTCTTTGCCTGTGGCGACGTGCAGGATCGCCGCTACCGCCAGGCCATCACGGCCGCGGGCACCGGCTGCATGGCCGCACTCGAGGTCGAGAAGTACCTGGAAGAGCACGGCCGCTGATTTTGGATCGATGAAGGGTCGATGGGATGTAGATGAGCGCCCGCCGCGCCATTCTCGCTGCTCTCGCGCTGGCTTCGGCCCCGCTCGCCGTTGCGCAGACTGCGCAGTCCGCGCCCCCCACCTTCACCACCCAAACCATCCTCGTCGTCGTGCCGACCCTCGTCACGACGAAATCCGGCGAGCCGGTTTTCACCCTCCAGGCATCCGACTTCACCGTCACCGACGACGGCGTCCCGCAAAAGATCACCGTTGACGACAACGGCGGTCAGCCCCTTGCGCTCGTCGTCGCCGTTGAAACCGGAGGGGAGGGAGCCCGTTATCTCGGCCCTGACCATCTGCTGGCCACCTGGCTCGACTCCATCGCCGGCGCGGTCCAGCACGAGGTCGCCGTTGTCACCTTCGACTCAACTCCGCATATCGCGCAGAATTTCACGCAGAACCTGGACGCCGCAGAAAGTGCCATCAACAATCTCCAGCCCGGCAACCCCGGGGCCGCTGTCCTCGACGCCCTCAGCTTCTCCGTCGATCTGCTCCGCCAGCAGCCGCCCACCTGGCGCCGTGCGGTCCTGCTCGTGAGCGAAACCCTCGACCACGGCAGCTACGGCAACCTCGAGGACGCGCTTCGAGCCATCAGCGACACGAACACCGCCATCTACGCCGTCTCCTTCACATCCACCCGCGCAAAGATGGCCAACGAATCCGGCAAATTCTTTCAGCCCAACACCCCCGGCCCCGCGCACGGATGCATGGCCAAAGACCCTGCCAATCCCGAGCGCACCCCGGGCCAGACGTGGGCCCAGCTCTACGACTGCCTCAGCCTGCTCGCGCCGCCTCTGCGCGCCATCAAGATGGCCACCATCGCCGCGATGAACACCATGCAGCGCAACGTCCCCGAATCCGTTGCGCACATCACCGGGGGCGAGTCCTACCGCTTCCACGACTCCAAATCGATGCAGAGCGACCTCATCGCCATCACCCATCACGTGCCCAATCGCTACCTCATCAGCTTCCATCCGCAGTCGCCGCACCCAGGACTGCACACCTTGCGCGTGCGCCTGCCTCAATATCCCAAACTGGACGTCGCCGCTCGCGCCAACTACTGGATCGACGAGCCTCCCGCTTCTTCTCCGCAGCCCTCTTCATCGCCCGCGCATTAGCAACTTATGTCCGGCCAAATGAAAAGGCGCAGCCGAAGCCGCGCCTTCCGATGCTGATCGCCTTTCGCTAACCGGTTCTCGCCAGGAGCCTTTCGCTAACAGTTTTTCGCTGGCCGCTGGTTAGCTGACCGGTCTTGAGCTGACAGCTTCTTCGCTGCCTCTAGTACCTGTAATGCTCCGACTTATACGGTCCTTGCACGGCCACGCCGATGTAGTCCGCCTGCCGCTGGCTCAGCTTCGTCAGCTTCACCCCGATCTTCTCCAGATGCAGCCGCGCCACTTCTTCGTCCAGCTGCTTCGGCAGCGTATACACGTCGATCGCATACGTGTCCTTGTTCTTCCACAGATCGAGCTGCGCCAGCGTCTGGTTGGCGAAGCTGTTGCTCATCACGAAGCTCGGATGTCCCGTCGCGCAGCCCAGATTCACCAGCCGGCCCTCGGCCAGAATAAAAATGCTGCGCTCCGGCTTGCCGCCCTCCGCGGGGAATGTGTACTGATCCACCTGCGGCTTAATGTTGAGCTTCTTCACGCCCGGCGCGTGGTTGAGCGGGTCCATCTGAATCTCGTTGTCGAAGTGCCCGATGTTGCACACGATCGCCTGGTCCTTCATCCGCTTCATGTGCTCCAGCGTGATGATGTCCACGTTCCCTGTGCAGGTCACGTAGATGTCTCCGCGGCCCAGCGTGTCCTCGATGGTGGTGACTTCGAAGCCTTCCATTGCGGCCTGCAGCGCATTGATGGGATCGATTTCCGTCACGATGACCCGCGCGCCCATACCGCGCAGCGAATGCGCCGAGCCCTTGCCCACGTCGCCGTAGCCGCAGATCACCGCAACCTTGCCCGCCATCATCACGTCGGTCGCGCGCTTAATGCCGTCGGCCAGCGACTCGCGACAGCCGTACAGATTGTCGAACTTCGACTTCGTCACCGAATCGTTGACGTTGATCGCCGGAACCAGCAGCTTGCCCTGCTCCTTCATCTTGTAGAGCCGGTGCACGCCCGTCGTCGTCTCCTCGCTGACGCCGCGCCAGTCCTTCACCACCTTGTGCCAGTGCTGCTTGTCGTCCGCGTACACGTCCTTCAGCAGCTTCTTGATGACCGCCTCTTCCTCGCTGTCTGACGCCGTGTTCACCCAGTCGTCGCCGTTCTCCAGCTCATAGCCTTTGTGGATCAGCAGCGTCGCGTCGCCGCCATCGTCCACGATCAGCTGCGGACCGGTGCCGCCCTCGTGCGTCAGCGCCTGCAGCGTGCACCACCAGTACTCCTCGAGCGTTTCGCCTTTCCACGCGAACACCGGAATCCCCGCCGCCGCGATCGCGGCCGCCGCGTGATCCTGCGTCGAGAAGATGTTGCAACTCGCCCAGCGCACCGTCGCGCCCAGATCCTTCAGCGTCTCGATCAGTACCGCTGTCTGAATCGTCATGTGCAGCGAGCCGGAAACCCGCACGCCTTTCAGCGGCTTTTCCGCGGCGTATTTGCGGCGAATGGCCATCAATCCGGGCATCTCGTGCTCGGCAATCGAAATCTCTTTGCGCCCCCAGTCGGCCAGCGACAAATCGGCGACTTTGTGGGCGGCGGCATTGCGTTCCAGTGTTGCGGTAGCCATGTGTAGGGATTCTCCTGGAGAGTGTCTGCTCTTTCATTCTACCGGCCCAGCCCCGCATTCCATTGAATTTTCATCGATCTGCGTCATCTCGGGGCCGGATGGCAATCCTTCAGGATTCAATGCTCGCCTTTTGTTCGCGGGCGACGTCCATTGTCAAAGGCCTTGTGGTAGATTCAGCACAATTCTGAGGAGGTGCCCGTGCGACCGGCAACTTCCGTGCTTCTCATCCTCGCCCTGGGTACATTGCCCGCGGCGGCCCAGCAAGCCCCGCCGGCTGCGCAGCAACCCTCGCCCGCGGCGCCCACGCCCGACCAGAATGGCGTCTATCGCGTGGTGCCCGGCGTCGATTCCCCCTACCTCACCAGCCCCGCTATCGCGACGGCTCCCGCCGATCAGGACTCGTCTCGTCCCGTCATCGTGCGCTTCACGGCTGTGATCGCCGCTGACGGTTCCATCGCGAACCTCAAAGTCATGTTTCCTGACGGCGATCCCTGGGAGAGCTCGGCCTCGGCCGCGATCCAGCAATCCAAATTTGCTCCGGGCGCGGTGAACGGAACCGCCGTCCCCGTGCTCATTTGCCTGCGGGTGCCCTTCCTCCGCGTGCAGCCTGCCGTCCCGCGCGTCGTTCCCTGCCACGGACCCGGCGCGGGCGGCTTCGGCAACCACGTGGGCATGCCCCCCGGCGTGACGCCGCCGCACGCTATTTACGTCGGCAATCCCGAGTATTCCAACGAAGCCCGTAGAAAGAAGATCCAGGGCGTCGTCCTTCTCTCCACGCTCGTGAACGAACAGGGCGAGCCGACTGACATCCGCGTCGAAAGGACCCTCGGCTACGGTCTCGACGAAAATGCCGTCCGAGCCGTCAGCCAGTACCGATTCGAGCCCGCCCGCGACCGCGATGGCAAACCAGTAGCCGTCCGCGTCGCCGTCGAGGTCAACTACCGGCTGTATTAGAACCGGGGCGGTCGCACGAACACGGTATTTCCCCCCACCACCGTCCGCAGCACCTCCGCCCCCAAAATCTCGTGTGGCGCTACCGCCGTCAGATCCCGGTCGAGCACCACAAAATCCGCCACATATCCCGGAGCCAGCTTCCCCTTCCATCCCTCGGCAAACTCCGCATACGCCGACCCCTGCGTGTACGCATCGAGCGTCTCAGCCATCGTCAGCCTTTCCTCAGGATGAAAACTCATCGTCCCCGCCTCATTCATGCGCGTCACCGACGCATAAACCCCCGGGAAAGGTGAAATCGCCGTCACCGGATAATCGGTCCCGTACGCGAGCGGCACGCCCGCATCCAGAAACGACCTCCACGCGTAGGCGTAGCGTGACCGCTCCGGCCCCAGCCGCTGCTCGGCCCACGGCATGTCGCTCAGCAGATGGCTCGGCTGCATCGAGGCGATCACGCCCAGCTGCTTATACCGCGCAAAATCGCCGGCGCTCACCACCTGGCTGTGCTCGATACGAAACCGGAAATCCCTCGGCGCCGCCGCCTGCTCCGCCGCCGCAAAGGCGTCCAGCGCCATCTCCACCGCCCGATCTCCGATGGCATGAAATCCCAGCTGGAACCCCGCCTTCGCCCGTTCCACCGCCATCGCGTTCAGCTGGTCCTGCGCGTAGCGCGGAATCCCCGAGTTCCCCGGATCATCCGCATACGGCAAGTTCATTGCCGCCGTCCGCGAGCCCAGCGACCCGTCCATGAACCCCTTGAGCATCGTCGTGTGCAGCATCCGATCCGTCGCCGGATGCTGCGCCCGCTGCTGTTCTTCCTCGCTCATCGGCTCCGCAAAGGGAATCCACTCCGCAATCCTCACGGGCAGCTTGCCCTCGCGCTCCATCTGCTCGAAAACCAGGAAATCCTCCCAGTCCGAGAAATCCTGCACCGTAGTCACGCCATGCGAGACCGCATCCTCAAGCGCCAGTTCCAGCCCGCGCCGCCGCTGCTCCGGGGTTGGCGGAGGCACATGGATCAACCCCTGCGCCGTCTCGCGAATGATGCCGGTCGGCTCGCCGCGCGCATCGCGATCGATCTCCCCGCCCGCCGGATCCTTCGTCGCCCGCGTGATCCCCGCCGCTGCCAGCGCCGCCGAATCCGCCACCGCAATGTGCCCATCCACTCGCGTAAAGAGTGCCGGATGCCCCATCGCCGCCGCATCGATATCCGCCCTTTGCGGCAGCTTCCCGCTCGCCCACAGCGTGTGATCCCACCCTCCGCCCGTCAGCCATTGCCCCGGCGCTGCTTGCGCCGCCGCCGCCCGAATCCGCTCGTGCATCTCCGCGAGCGACTTCGCCCCCAGCAGGTCCACCGATAGCAGAATCTTCCCGCCCATCCCCAGATGCGCATGCGCATCGTTGAACCCAGGCATCACGAACGCCCCGCCCAAATCGACCATCTGCGTCGCAGGACCCTTAAACTGCGCGATGATCTCCCGGTCGCTGCCCGCGCCCAGGATTTCCCCATGCGCCACGGCCATCGCCGTCACCCGCTCCGGATGCGCCGACTCCAGCCCCGCGCCCGTCAAAATGTTTCCGTGAAAATAGACCGCGTCCGCCGGCGACCGCGACGGCGAGGCCAGATTGGAAGACGAACTCATAGCCACAGCGAGCACCACAGGGGAACGCTTTCACGCAGCCAGTCTACCCCGCTCCACGTTCAACATTGCGCGGGATCGATTCACAGGGACACGCATTCATTCCTTGCCGGGGCCCGGCTTCAGCCGTGCCGGGAAAGCCGTGCGAGAGAACGGCTTGAACCGCTGAGGAGATTTTCCTGCTGTTGCTCCGACCGTCGCGTCCTCCGCTGCTCTCCGTGTTCTCTGGGGTGAATCAGGCCGCCGCGGCCAGCAGCAGCAACAGCAGCCGCCGCAACCCTAATTCCCGGCCGTGTGCGTCGAACCACTCGCCGCGCGTATGGATTCCGCCGCCCTCGCCGCCGCCGCCGACACTGACGGCCGGCACTCCCAGCGACAACGGAATGTTTGCGTCCGTTGACGCGATTCGCAGTTCCGTTCGTATCCCGAGGTGTCGATCCACCGCGCGCACCAATTCCAGCAGCGCGCATCCCTCCGCCAGCCGCCCCGCCGGACGATCCCCAATGCTCTCGATCGAAAACCGCATGGCCCGCTGGCTGCTGCGCCGCCCCGGCTCCGCCGCGAGCACTGCGTCTTCCACGGCGCGATGCAACTCCACTTCCAGCCGAATCAGCTGCTCCGGATCCGTTGACCGCAAATCGAACCGCGCCGCCGCCCCCTCCGGAATGGCATTCACCGCTGTTCCGCCCTCGATCGTTCCCACATTCACGGTCGTTCGCGGAAAATCCGGCACCACCACATCCGAAAACCGCTCAATCGCCCGGCTCAGGGTCACAATGGGATTCGGCCGGCCCGCATCCGTCCACGAGTGCCCGCCTGGGCCGGTCACCGTCACCAGAAATCTCTTGCTGCCCAGCCCCTGCGTCACCACGGCTTCATGTCCCGCGCCATCCAGCACCACATGCGCGGCTATGTTCTCGCGATCCACCTCACCCTCTTTTCGGTAGAAGTGCCGCATTCCGCGCAGATCGCCTTCGCCTTCCTCCCCCACATTCCCAATCAGCGCCAGGTCGCACGCGGTCCTCAGCTGAGCATCCTGCAGGGCAGCGGCCACGGCCAGCATCGCCGCCACACCTGCTCCGTTATCGCACGCTCCCGGCGCGGTCAATCGCGTTCCGTCGAGCCTTGGCTCAATGGGCGTATCCGCAGGAAAGACCGTGTCGATGTGCGCCGAGAGCAGCACGCATCGCCCCTCTGTGCCGCTCCCGCGCAGTCGCGCCACTGCGTTCCCCGCTTCATCGATCTGCACATTGTCCAGGCGCAGTTCACGAAACAGTCCGGTCAGCCGTTCTGCGCGCGGACCCTCCCCGAACGGCGGCGAAGGCACACCCACCAGTTCTGCCTGCCAATGCATGATCCGCTTCTCATTCAGGTGCAGCCACTGGAAGGCCTGGTGTACCCGCCGTTCCGCGGCAATCTGCGCAATGGTGGCCGATGCTGAGGCTGACGGTGCCATCGAAGTCTCAGCCTAGCATTCTCAGGCCCACGGCCTAATCCCTAACCCCCGCTTTCAGTACTCCACGCTCTCCAGAAACAACCCCCGCGCCGGAGCCGTTGAGCCCGCCTCGCTCCTCGACCGCGCTTCCAGAATCCGCCGCACCTCGCCCGCCGCAATCTGCCCGCGGCCGGCATCGACAAAAGTCCCCACCATATTCCGCACCATATGGTGCAGGAATCCATTGCCGCGCACCCGATAAATCAGCAGCTCTCCCTCGTCTCGCCATTCCGACTCGAAAATCGTCCGCACATTCCGCTCTCGAGCCGGTTCTCCGCCGTCTGCCTGATCGCTGCGCGTCGCCAGATCCGGGTCGTTCGCTGCAAACGAGGTGAAGTCGTGCGTTCCCACCACCGATTCCGCTGCCGCCTGCATAGGCTCGCGATCCAGCGGCCACCGAACCGCCCACGCAAATCGCGCCTCCCAGGGCAGACAAAGCGCTCCACGAAAAATCCGGTACTCATACGTCTTGGCGAGGACCGAATGCCGCGCATGGAATTCCGGCGCAGCCTTCTCCGCGCTCAGCACCCGTACCGCCTCCGGCAGCGTGCGATTCAGCGCCCGCTCCAGATTCTCCGGCGGAATCGGCGCACGCAGCAGGAACGACGCCACCTGTCCGCGCGCATGAACCCCCGCATCCGTTCGGCCGCTGCCCTGCGGCAGCACACGCTCGCCCACCACGCGCTCGATTGCATCCGCCAGCTCTGCCTGAATCGTCCTTCGATCCGGCTGCACCTGCCAGCCAAAATAATCGCTGCCGTCGTAGGCCAGCGTTAGTTTCCAGTTTTGCGCGCGATCGAACGCCGAAGCCTCTGCCATGGTTAACTTTCTGCCTCAATTTGTTGCATCACGTCACCAACGATTTCCCGCATCGCGCGGATGCGCAGAATCACCTATATCCTGCGATATACTCAGCTTTCCTGACGATGTTATGAGTTTACGGAACCGGCCCTCGGCTCGCGGCGTATAGCAGAAGAGCCTATCGGTTTCATGGGGCCATATGCGCGTTCGCTGCGCGATGAACGTGCGCGTCGGAGCGATCCAGGGGAATGCGAAGATTCGCGGTCCTCCGAGCCGACCGGCAGCACAGAGTCACGAGGAGTGGAGACGGCCAATGTTAGTTTCCGAGCACCAGAGTGGTCCCAGCAAAAAACAAAGCACCTTTTTCTCAAAATTAAGGGCCGCGGCAGCCATCTCCTGCCTGCTTTCCGGCACGGCGCCGTCCTTCGCTCAGGTTCAGGTTCCGCAACAGTCGGCCCCGGCAGCCCCTGGCTTGCCTCCCGAACCCGCTCCCAACTATACCCAGCCGCTCTTCCTGCGCGACACCGCGCACGACTACTCCAGGCCGCGCGGCTACTGGCCGAATCCCATCGCTCCGTATTCGCCCATTACTGCCCCGCCCGCGAATTTTGCCAACTCGCTCCAGCTCGACAATCTGGTGAAGGACGGCAAGATTTATCTCAGCCTCGGCGACGCGGTCCTGCTCGCGCTCCAGAATAACTACGACATCGCCATCCAGCGGCTCAACCTCGATCTTGCCGATATCGACCTGATGCGCTCGCGCTCCGGCGCCCTCATCAACGGGGTCAACACCGCCCTGCAGACCAGCACCCAGGGCGGCACCACGGCGTCCGTCAGTTCTGTCGGCGGTGGCCCCGGGGGCGGTAGTGCCTCCACCAGCGTCGCCGGTACCGGCATTGGCGGCCTGGCCCTCACCACCAGCGGCGCCGGCCCCACCCCGGAAAACCTCGACCCGGTGATCGGCGGCACCATCGAGCTGAATCATCAGATTCAGCCGGAGCAAAGCCCAATTTTTTCCGGCGGTTTGCCCGCTATCAACCAGAACATCAATACCTATAACTTCACGTACAACCAGGGATTCGTCACCGGCACGGCCATGCAAGTGGCCTTCCAGAACACCCGAACCACCACCGACAGCTTGTTCAACTTTTTCAGTCCGGCCCTGCAGTCGACCTTTAACTTCGCGCTTACGCAGCATCTGTTGCAGGGCTTTGGCTGGGGCATCAATGGCCGCTTCATCGTGCAGGCCAAAAACGACCGCCGCATCGCCGACTCCCTCTTCCGCCAGCAACTTCTCTACACCATCAATCAGGTCGAAAACATTTATTGGGGCCTCGTCAGCGCGTATGAAGATGTCCAGTCCAAGCAGCGCGCGCTCGATCAATCCACCGCGCTCGAAAAGGACGACGAGAAACAACTCCAGGTCGGCAGCATGGCGCCGCTCGATGTTGTCAACGCCAAGAGCCAGCAGTCCGTCGACCAGCAGGCTCTGGTCGCCTCGCAGAACACTCTCGAATTTCAGCAGCTGGCCATGAAGCAGGCTATCGCGCGCAATCTTGACGATCCCGCTCTGGCCAACGCCCCCGTCATCCCCACCGATCGCGTCAACCTCGTCGAAATGCCCGAAGAGCACATGACCGCCGACGATCTGGTTCGCGAAGCCAAGGCCAACAGCCCCGCCGTCGAGCAGGATCTGCTCACCCTGAAAAACGACGAGATTGCGCTGAAGGGCGCGCGCAACGCACTCCTGCCCACCCTCGATGCGCAGGCATTCTACGGCGCAACCGCGCTGGGCGGCGCGGTCAGCCCCAACTGCGCCAGGGCCTTTGAGTCGTTCGGCATTCCTCCAACGGAATGTAAGCTGCTGGGCAACACCGGTTACGGCACCGTGTTCAGCAACCTGTTCGACAGCTCCGGCCCGAATAAGGGCGTCGAATTCACACTGCAGATACCGATCCGCAATCGCGCTGCCCAGGCCACGCAGGCCCAGTCGCAAATCGAATACCGCCAGGAGGAGATGCGGCTCCAGCAGCTCTACATGCAGATCCGCATGAATGTCATCAGCGAGCAGTACGCTCTCACCAACGACCGCGCGGCGGTTGAGTCGGCCGAGTCAAGCCAGGATTACAATCGCCAGAGCCTCGACGCTGAGATTAAAAAACTTCACCTCGGCGCCTCCACCACCGCCAATGTCCTCCAGCAGCAACGCTCCCTCGCCGGAGCCGATGCTCAGCTCATCGCCGCCCGCGCCCGCTACGCCACCGACCGCTGCGCTCTTGAGGAAACCCTCGCCAGCAGCCTCGATCGCTACGGCATCTCCATCGTTGACGCCGCCACCGGCCAGGTCCACAACGCGCCGGCCATCCCCGGAATCGAGCAGGCGAAGCCCGAGCCGGAGGTGACGCCGCCCACGCAGCAACAGCAGCTCCAGAAGCAGGAACAGCAACCGCAACAGCAGCAGCCCCAGCAATCCCAGCCTCAGCCTCAGCCCCGGAACTGAGGGGAAGCAACGCAGGATCAGGGCCCGCTCCGCCGGGCCTTTTCCTTTTGCACCGCTCTCCAACCCGGATTTGCAGAGATTTTGCGCGCGAGCACGCTCTGCATCGGCGTCGCTCCCTGATAAAATCAGAAGAATCCACTCTCCGGAGTCTTCATGCAGGCAATCCTTGCGCTCGAAGACGGGCGCATCTTCACGGGCGAGGGCTACGGCGCCCAGGGCGAATGCCGCGGAGAAGTTGTTTTTAATACATCGCTGACCGGATACCAGGAGATCTTCACCGATCCCTCCTACGCCGGCCAGATTGTCGTTCTCACCAATCCTCAGATCGGCAACTACGGCACCAATCCCTCTGACGATGAGGCAGCGAAACCCTTCATCGAGGGCCTCGTCACCCGCGAGTTCTCCGCCCTCAGCTCCAACTGGCGCTCCACGCAGGTCGCCGACGAATACCTCGAGCGCTTCCACGTCCCCGTCATCTCTGAAATCGACACCCGTGCCCTCGTGCGCCACCTGCGCACCCACGGCGTCATGCGTGGCGTCATCTCCACCGTCGAGACGAACCCCGACGCCCTCATCGAGAAAGCCCGCGCGATCCGCAAAATGGACGGCACCGATCTCGCCAGCGTTGTCAGCACCAAAGATCGCTACGAGTTTGAGCACGACGGACCCGATCCGCTCAATCTCGGCGAAAAGCTGCCCCACCCCAATCTCCACGTCGTCGCATACGACTACGGAATCAAGAAAAACATCCTGCGCATGCTCCGCCAGGAAGGCTGCCGCGTTACCGTCGTCCCCGCGCAAACTTCCGCCGAAGACGTGCTCGCGCTGAAGCCCAACGGCGTCTTCCTCTCCAACGGCCCCGGCGATCCTGAGCCCGTCACCTACGCGCAGGAGAGCATCCGCCGTCTCGCCGGCCGCGTCCCCATCTTCGGCATCTGTCTTGGCCACCAACTCATCGGCCTCGCCCTCGGCGGCAAAACCTATAAGCTCAAGTTCGGCCATCACGGCGGCAATCATCCCGTGAAGTGCGTCGAGACCGGCAAGGTCGAGATCACCTGCCACAATCACAACTTCGCCGTCGATCCCGACTCGCTCAACCCCAGCGAAGTGGACCTGACCCACATCGACCTGAACGACAACACCCTCGAAGGACTGCGCCACCGCACCCTGCCGCTGTTCAGCGTGCAGTACCACCCCGAAGCCAGCCCCGGCCCGCACGATTCCCACTACCTCTTCAAAGACTTCCGCAAAATGATGGAGGAGTGGAAGGGATGAACCGGTTTTTCCAGAGGATTTTTGCCAATCGGCGGGATTAATGTCCCGCCATTTTTATGAAACCAGGATACTGAGAGCAGCCCACAGACGATGCCACGCCGCAATGACATCACCAAAATCCTCGTGATCGGCTCCGGCCCGATCGTCATCGGCCAGTCCGCCGAGTTCGACTACTCCGGCACCCAGGCCTGCAAAGCCCTCAAGGCCGAAGGCTACGAAGTGGTGCTGGTCAATTCGAACCCAGCCACCATCATGACTGACCCGGAGCTGGCCGACCGCACCTACATCGAGCCGCTCACGAAGGAGTATCTCGACGAGGTGCTCCGCATCGAGTCCGAGATGCTCAAGAGCGACCATCGCGGCGGAGTCTTTGCCGTGCTGCCCACCGTCGGCGGCCAGACCGCGCTCAACCTCGCTGTCGAGCTGTCCGACTCCGGCATCCTCGACAAATATGGTGTGGAGCTCATCGGCGCCAAACTCGAAGCCATCAAGAAAGCTGAAGACCGCCTCCTCTTCAAGGACGCGATGACGCGGATTGGCCTCGACGTTCCTCGTTCCGCGCTGGTCAACAACCTGCGCGACGGCCTCGACTTCGCCACCAAAATCGGCTTCCCGGTCATCATCCGGCCGTCGTTCACCCTCGGCGGATCCGGCGGCGGCATCGCCTACAACCGCGAAGAGCTGATGGAAATCCTTGCCCGCGGCCTCGACCTCTCCCCCGTCCACGAGTGCCTGATCGAGGAATCCGTCCTCGGCTGGAAGGAATTCGAGCTGGAGGTCATGCGCGACCTCGCCGACAACGTCATCGTCATCTGCTCCATCGAAAACATGGACCCGATGGGGGTCCACACCGGGGACTCCATCACCGTTGCCCCCGCGCAAACTCTCACCGACCGCGAGTACCAGGCCATGCGCGACGCGGCCATCCGCGTCATGCGCGAGATAGGCGTCGAGACCGGCGGCTCCAATGTGCAGTTTGCTGTTAACCCCAACAACGGCCGCATGGTCGTCATCGAGATGAACCCGCGCGTGTCGCGCTCTTCGGCGCTGGCTTCGAAAGCCACCGGCTTTCCCATCGCCAAGATCGCCGCGCGCCTCGCCGTCGGCTACACTCTCGACGAGATTCCCAACGACATTACGAAGATGACGCCGGCCTGCTTCGAGCCGACCATCGACTACGTGGTCGTCAAAATTCCCAAGTGGCAGTTCGAGAAATTCCCCGGCGCCGACGAGAATCTCGGCCCACAGATGAAATCGGTCGGCGAAGTCATGGCCATCGGCCGTACCTTCAAGGAAGCGCTGATGAAGGCCATGCGCTCGCTTGAAACCGGCAGGAAGGCCGGCTCCGAGGTTCTGGATCCGCGCCGCCTCACCCAGCGCCTCGTGACGGCGCAGCCGGAGCGCCTCAGCTACATCCGTTTTGCCTTCCAGCTGGGCCACTCGGTGCGCGAAGTCGCCCGCATGACGTCGATGGATCCCTGGTTCCTGTATCAAATCAAGGAGATCTCCGATACGACCGCGGCGCTGGGCGCCAGTGCGGCCGATACGCAACCGCAATTGTTACGCAAAGCCAAACGCGCCGGTGTTTCCGACGAGCGCCTCGCGGCCCTGTGGTCGCTGCCCGGCCATGCCGGTGTCGAGGAAGTGCGCAGGCTCCGGCAACAGCAGGGCCTTCGCCCGGTCTACAAGCTGGTCGACACCTGCGCCGCCGAATTCGAAAGCTTCACCCCCTACCTCTACTCCAGTTACGACGAGGAAGATGAAGCCCCACCGACGGCGAAGCGAAAAGTCATCATCCTTGGCAGCGGTCCCAACCGCATCGGCCAGGGCATCGAGTTCGATTACTGTTGCTGCCACGCAGCCTTCGCGCTCCGCGAGGACAATTACGAGACGATCATGGTCAATTGCAACCCCGAGACCGTCTCCACCGACTACGACACCAGCGACCGCCTCTACTTCGAGCCCCTCACCCTCGAAGACGTTCTCGCCGTCTACGAGCACGAGGCGTCCGGCGGCGCAGAGGTCGGCATGATCGTCCAGTTCGGCGGGCAAACGCCGCTCAACCTTGCCCTCCGTCTCAAAGCCGCGGGGATTCCCATCCTCGGCACTTCGCCCGAGTCGATCGACCTTGCTGAGGATCGCAAGCGCTTCGGAAAGTTACTGGAGGAGTTACGAATTCCGCAGCCGCCAGGCATCATCGCCACCAGCGTGGACGAGGCTCTCGCCGGGGCCGAGCGTATCGGCTACCCCGTCCTCGTTCGCCCCTCCTACGTGCTCGGCGGCCGCGCCATGGTCATCGCCTTCGACGCCGAATCCGTCTCACGCTATATGAAGGAGGCCGTCGAGTATTCCCAGGAGCGCCCCATTCTCGTCGACCACTTCCTCGAAGACGCGGTCGAGGTCGACGTCGACGCGCTGTGCGACGGCGAGCACGTTGTCATCGCCGGCATCATGCAGCACATCGAAGAGGCCGGCATTCACTCCGGCGACTCGTCGTGCGTACTGCCCGCCGTAGATCTCGCCCCCGCGACGCTCGACACCATCCGCGGCTACACCCGTCGGCTCGCGCTCGCCCTTAACGTCATCGGCCTCGTCAACCTGCAGTTCGCCATCCAGCGACGTCCAGGCCAGCCGGACAAGGTCTTCGTCATCGAAGTCAACCCGCGCGCCTCCCGCAC